>DATNCC010000360.1:0-3694 GCA_035571735.1 Dongiaceae bacterium
TACGACATCGTCGTCAACTTCGGCAAGAACGGCGTCAAAGCGGGCGACAAGCTGTACTTCGTCAACATCATGGAACATCAGGACGGCAAAGGCACCAAGAGCAAAGTGCCGCTGGCCGACATCCTGTCCGAAAGATACAACCCCACCATCCTGAAAGACGCCAACGGGGCACCTCTCCGCTGGATCAACGGCGACCCGGGCGTGGGCAAGTTCCTGCAGTTCGTAGTCAAGGCCTACGGCGGCACCGACGTTTCCATGGATCCGACCGCCTACGAGCCGGGCCTGCTGGATATGCTCCCGCTCCCGATCGTGCGCGGTGCTACCACGGCAGATACAACGGTTAACGGAGTACCGGTTGCCGGCGCTACGCACCATACCTTCGAGTTCGTTCACTCGGGCGGCAATGGCGGCCATGGCCAGCCGTGGCAGATCAAGGTCGATGGCGGCCAGGGCCTGCTCATGGATCCCCACCGGATTCAGGCTATCGAGAAGGGCGACCTCCAGGTCTGGACCATCAAAGGTACCGGCGGCTGGACCCATCCTGTTCACATCCACTTCGAAGAAGGAATGGTTCTCTCCAGGGGCGGGAAGGCACCGCCTGAATGGGAAAAATGGGCCAAGAAGGACATGTACCGGATCGGACCCGAGAACGACAGCACCGGTATAATGGAAATCGCCTACCGGTCCAGGGACTTCGTTGGTGAATATGTCCAGCACTGCCACAACACCATGCACGAAGACCACGCCATGCTGCTGCGCTGGGATGCCGTGAAACAGGGCGCAACCCTGATGGACACACCGATGCCGACCTTTGACGGGGTCTTCTTCGAGCCCTCCTTCCCGTTGACCGGTGGCACGAATTCCAACGACAAGGCCATTATCGGCGATGGCATCGGACCGAAGATAGTAACACCGAATCTTTAATACTCTCTGAGCACCGCTCGTATCCGGGGGGTCATGAAAATGGCCCCCCGTTTTTTTTGGAAGCGGCTTTTTGCCCGCACCGCCGCCTGCTGACTCTTTCCCCCATAGCCTTGCCGATGTTGTGTCTTGCTAACTCCTCCATCCCCGGAAATCGCCGTCCATTGTCCCGGATGTAATAGTTCCTGTGCCGTCCATTTTCATTACCCCGAATCCGGTGGTCGACTGCACATCACAACTGGAGGAAGGCTTGTGTTTCATTTCTTTCGCGGTATATATCTATAAGAACGAGGCGCTAAATCCACGACCGAACCCATTCAGTTTACAGAGGCACGCTATGCGGGATATCAGCAATTACAAAATACTGATCGTTGACGATGATCCCAATGCCGTTCGTGTCTGTACCACGGTTCTAAATTTGAACGGTTTCAGCAACATCGAGACCGAAAGCGACAGCCGCAAGATGATGGAAAAAATGACGGCAGCACGGATCGACATCGTAATTCTCGATCTGTTCATGCCGCACCTGACCGGCATCGATCTCTTGCCGCTACTGCAGGAGAACTATCCGCAGGTACCTGTTATCATGTTGACGTCGTCCTATGACATAAGACAGGCGATAGAATGCATGAAACTGGGAGCATTCGACTACCTGTTCAAACCATTTGAAAATGAGCTCCTGGTGAATACCTTGAAAAAGGCCCTGGAGCGCAAAGACCTGACCGATCAGGTCATTGAACTGCGTGATCGGCTGATCAACAACCGGCTTGACCATCCCGAGGTCTTCGAACGAATCGTGACCCGAAATTGCAAGATGCGCTCCCTCTGCGAATATATGGAGATTATTTCCACTTCTCACCAGGTGGTCCTGATCAGCGGAGAATCGGGAACCGGCAAGGAGTTGGTGGCCCAGGCAATCTACCAGCTGAGCGGCTGCGAGGGCGAACTTGTGTCTGTCAACCTGGCAGGAGTGGAGGACCAGTTTTTTTCCGACACCCTTTTCGGTCACACAAAGGGGGCCTTTACCGGAGCCGATCGGACGCTCGACGGGTTGCTGGTCAAGGCTGCAAACGGCGTGATATTTCTGGATGAGATAGGAGACCTGAGTGAGTCATCCCAGATCAAGCTGCTGCGCCTGATCCAGGAACGGGAATTTTACCCGGTCGGTTCGGATAAGCCCCGCAAATGCATGGCGCGAATCGTCTGTGCCAGCAACAAAAATATCAAAGGTCTAGTGAAAGAGGGAAAATTTCGCAACGATCTTTACTACCGGCTCATCGTGCACCACGTGGAGCTTCCTCCGCTCAGGGAACGCAAGGAAGATATCCCCCTGCTGCTGGATTACTTCATAGAAATCGCGGCACAGGAAATGGGGATCAAGACCCCTTCCTATCCGCAAGAGCTCCTGGAGCTGCTTGCCACTTACCACTTTCCCGGCAATATCCGCGAGCTGCAGGCCATGGTGTTCGATGCGGTCGCACTCAGCAAGGCCGGCATGCTCTCGCTGGAGCCGTTTCGCCATTTCATCATGATGGAAAAGACAAAAACCCGCGCACCTCTGCCGGTGGAGCGAGTCGCTGGCCACCAATCAGTTCGAGACAAACTGGAGTGGGTCTGGGGGCATTTCCCCACCATTCGCGAAGCGAATGACCTCCTGATCGACATCGCCCTCGATACGGCAAAGGGCAACCAGGGGATTGCCGCAACCATGCTGGGAATCAACCGCACGGCCCTCAGCATGCGTCTCAAGGCCAGAAAAACCGCAATTGACTGAAAAAACGTAGTAAACCGCCAGACTGCCTGCCACTTCATTCTGCCGCCCCCCATGTCAATTAATTGACCGAGCAAGAATTATGACAATATGTTGCAAACCCAGCAATATATAGACAATGCATCTGCAGATGTGCCGTCCTGGCTCGACAATCATTCAACCCTCACCTCCACCACACCCCCCAAAAAAACCTGCTAACAAGCTTAAATATCTACGCTATTCGGACGGTGCTCAGCGTGGCACGTTTCCTGTAATACAATCCAGCACTATCAGCTTATCCTGTTTCAGGCAGCGAGATGGTTGCATTGTTCGCAAACTTTATTTCTGAGAGCAGCTTTATTTTTGGCCAACATCGGATACAGTATTAGCAAGCTATAATCAATAATTTTCAGCAGAGGCAGCTCTTGCAAACGCTCCTGAATCAACTAGACTTTTGCAAGAGCCTCGCGTTCAAGACTGCCAGAATATTTTCGCCGACAGAATCATCAACCGGGTCGAATGAAACAGTACCATGTAGTTAGAATACGTACAAAAAGGAGAAAACAAATGAGACAAAGACTTGCAAGATGGCTTTCATTACTGGCAGTGTTCTTCATGCTGGCAGCCTATGGCTCCACCGCCCAGGCAGCCCTGAAGGCGGTCGGTCCGCTGGACCCGGCAAACGGTTTCCCCACCTGGTATCAGGACTTTAATAACGTAGGCCTGGTGCCGTGCCTTTCGCTGACGCTACTCCCCAGTGGCAACCAAGGGTGCGTCCTGCCTGCCCAACCACCGTTTTACGATCCGGGGATTGCGCTGTCTTTTCCCGGCAACTACCCGTTTGAAGTCTTTTATTTCATTGCCGATTCCAACGCCACTACCATGATCCCCGCTCCCGCGGCCGGCTCACCTGTGTCCACTTTTGTGTACCGGGCAGCGCTGGAAGCGACCTTTGGCACGGCAACACCGGCCGCAGGCGGCCAGATTACTTTCAGCCGTATCCGTATGAGAATGGATGCCCCG
>DATNCC010000361.1:0-36100 GCA_035571735.1 Dongiaceae bacterium
CATCTCCAGAAAGTTTTGGGCAACGTCCGGTGATGAAACACAGAATACTGCAGACACCGGTCGTTCCGGAAACCGCTCATTATAGACCAGAAGAGAGCTGTTTATTTCCATATAAACCCGGCTGTCTGTAGCCAGTGTGCCGGAAAGGTCCTTGCTGCGGATAAATTCCGGAATCCCTTGCGCAAAGGCCACTATCGACAAGGTACTGCCGTAAAACGATATCAGGATACAATCATTTTGGAGCGACAGACGACGATCGAAAAGTCTGCAGATATTGAAGGTATTGCAATCAATACGGGCAGGAGAGAGTCCCGCCTGCGTAATCAGATCTTCATACTGGGTAATTACCGTGCGCGACGCAATTGCCACCAAAAGCGCCAGGTCGCCATTTTCCCGAACAGCCAACTGCTGATAATCGAGATGGGTATCGGCACTGTCAAGCGGTATGTTTTTCTTTAATTTCCAGCGAATCAGATCCAGAGCTTCTGTGCGGCTTTTGAAACGTCCTTCTAGATCAAGCAGCATGATCCTGCTTACCGCATCCGGAAGTGATACGGCAACTCTCGCCGAGCGACAGAGCAACAGGTTGTAGGCCGATTTCAAACCTGCAACGAATGCATCGGGATCGAGGATGTTCGGCTCCCGGAGCGAAACATGAAGAGTCTGGGGATGAAAGGAGGCTTGGGCTACCCGCTCGACACGTGGCGAAGCAGCAGAGCCGCCTGTCAAGGCGCAGGTCACACCGTGCTGGCCGATTTCAACTCCGATTAAATTACGGGAAAACAACATGGCGTATCCTGTTCCGGTCATTCAACAAACGTGACGCGGTTTATCTCCTTGAGTGTCGTTATACCAGCCGCCAGCTTCTCTTCTGCCGAATCCCGCAAAAACAGGACCCCGGCATCACGAGCAGCTTTTTTCAATTGAGTTGCGGGAACTTTTGCTATGATGAGGTCACGAATCTTGTCATTGAGTTCGAGAAGTTCGACAATTGCAACACGGCCTCGATAGCCGGTGCCATGACACTCGTCGCAGCCGTGTGACTCATACAGAGTCATCCCCCGAAAACGTTCAGGATCGACCCCGCCTTCGATCAGTTGCTCATCATCGTACCGTACCGGACGGCGACAGGCGGTACATACCTTTCTCACCAATCTTTGTGCCAGGACACAGTTAAGGCATGATACAAAATTATAGGGATCAATGCCCATATGAATAAAGCGCCCGATAACGTCAAACACGTTGTTGGCGTGTACCGTCGTAAACACCAGGTGGCCGGTCAGGGCAGACTGGACGGCTATCTGTGCGGTCTCCGAGTCCCGTATTTCTCCGACCATGATCTTGTCCGGGTCATGGCGCAGGATTGAACGCAATCCTTTGGCAAAGGTCAGGCCTTTTTTTTCATTAACCGGAATCTGCAGCACACCGCGCAGCATATATTCAACCGGATCTTCAATCGTGATGATCTTATCCTCTCCGGTATGAATCTCGGTCAAAGCGGCGTAAAGCGTGGTTGTCTTACCGGAACCGGTCGGACCGGTCACCAGCACCATACCATAGGGCTCGCGGATCTTTTTCCGCAGGCGTTTGATCTCCCGTTCGCTGATACCAAGGTTTTCCAGCGTCAATCCTTTAAGATCACTGGCAATGCTCTCCTTGTCGAGGATACGGATAACGGCATCCTCACCCAACGAGCTCGGCATGATCGATACGCGGAAGTCGATCGATTTTTCCCCAAAACGGATTTTAAAGCGACCGTCCTGCGGAATACGGCGCTCGGAAATATCCAGCTCACTCATGACTTTCAGCCGTGAAATTATAGGAGCCTGAAAGTGCTGATCAATCGTTTCGTTCGCTTTATACAGCACACCATCTATACGATACTTGATATCAACCCCTTCAAGGCTGGTTTCAATATGGATATCACTCGCCCTGCGGCTCAGCGCATCCAGAATGGTCGTATTTATCAACTTGATGATCGGGCTGGTATCATCCGAAATAGATTCAACCGACAACACTTCTTCACCCCGGTCTGTCTCCTTGACCAGCTGGAGCATAAAATCTTCGGAAACTTCACGCAGAACCCGGCGTGTCCCCTCGCCGGCTTTGGTTACCGCGGCAATAGCGGAGTCGGATGCAACGCGAATATTAACCTGACGATCAAGCAACAGCTCAAGCTCATCCAGCTTGACAACATCGGTCGGATCAGCCACGGCAACGACTATGGCATGCGGCTGAATCTCCAGAGGCACAAAATGAAACCGGTAAATTGCATCCGGAGGCAATTGATTGAGCAGTTCGGAGTCCATCTTGAAATTGCGCAGGTCCACGTATTCAAGGCTGAACTGTTCAGCCAACGCCCGTGCCAGTTCTTCTTCCGTGACAAATCCTTCGTGAATGGCAATTTCACCAAAACGCTGTCTGGTTGTGGCCAGCTTATCAATAATAATCGGCATTTGATCGGGATCCAGGAATCCCCGCTCAATTAAAATTGCTCCAATTTTTTTTCTTCTGAAGGTTTGCATAACCACCCTATCCAACAGTGCCGGCAATTTTGAAAATCGGAAGGTACATGGCAATAATGATCACACCGATGACTACTCCCATGATCAGCATGATGGCCGGTTCAATGGCGGTAGTCAGCAGATGCATCCGCTCCTCGAGTTCATCTTCCAGATAGTTGGAAATATCAACCAGCATATCTTCGAGTGACCCGGTTGTTTCACCCACACCAAGCATGCGCAGTGCCAAAGGAGGCATTATATGAATGCGTTCAAGTGCAACCGAGAGCCGACCGCCCTCTTCTATAAAACGGACCGCCTCGAACAGCCGCTTTTCCATGAACACGTTGTCCAGAGTCCCGATCGACATGCGAAGTGACTCAATGATCGGAATGCCGCTGCCCAGAACAGTTGCCAGGGTACGGGTGAACCCGGCCACTGAATATTTTGTGAACACGTCTCCTGCCACCGGAACGGTCAGCTTGAAACGATCAAACGCATATCGACCGGTTTCACTCTTTTTCCATGATCTGAATGCGGCAAGCAAACCGATTCCTGCGATTATGCCGAAAACAAAAAATCGCCGGAGCATCGACGTAAAGTTGATTAATAATTGGGTCAGAGCCGGGAGCTGCGATCCGGAATCTGCATACACCTGACTAAAGGTAGGGACAACGTATACCAGCAGAAGCGTAATCGCGATAATGGCAAATACAACAAGTATGGCCGGGTAAAAAACAGCAGCCACGATTTTTTTTCTGAGCGTGCCTGCCCTCTTCAAATACTCTATATAGCGGCGGATTGTTTGCGGAAGATCGCCGGTCCGCTCACCGGCACGAATAGAGGCAACGTAAAGATAAGGGAAGGCCCGGCCATGCTTTTCCATCGCAACCGACAATGCAGCACCCGCCTTTACATCTTCACGCACCTGTACCAGAACTTCATACAACGCACCGGAATCATGACGCTCCAGAATCGCATCAAGCACCTGCATGATCGGCATACCGGCCTTGATCAGCACGAGCATTTCCTGATTGAAGGTCAGGAGAGCCCTGTTATCGATCTTTTTGCGCCTGATACCTTTATCAAACAGAAACTGAAACGGCTTCTTTTTTACTTCAAAAACAAAATAACCCTGATCTTCCAGATTGTTGCGTAAAACAGCGCTGTCTGAAGCCTCAAAATCCCTATTGAGAATTTTACCGTCCGATGCACCTATTTTACAGGAATAAAGCGCCATAATCTTAATTGAATAGCACAGATGGGAAAATAATTAAATAAAAAACCACGGACTTTGCGTCAGTGGTCATTATGACTTCTTATTTAAAACAATATTCAAGTGTTAAGCATTCCAACTACCCAAATGAAGAACGAAACTAAAGCAGCAGTCCCCCACCGGACCCCGCTCGACACAATAAAAACATCTTTTTGAGGAAATGCCTTTAATATCAGCATGATGGTGGAAAACAACCATCCAATTAAACCTGTTATAAGAATGACTGACCAAAGAGCTTGCGACATAGTGATATTATTTCCCCAATAACCGCGAAATAATAGTGTTAAGTCGAAGCTTCCATACCATTAGTACCGCTTCCCGGACGATGGTTCCCGACATTTTTGAACTGCCTGAATGGCGGTCTATAAATATAATCGGGATTTCGGTGATACGAAAACCTTTTTCCATGCAGCGGTAATTCATCTCGATCTGAAACGAATAGCCATCCGAAGTTACGCGTGACAGGTCAATCGCCTCGATGGTTGAGCGCCGAAAACATTTAAAGCCGCTTGTACAATCCCGCACCTGCAAACCGGTAACCCACCTGGTATAGACACTCGCAAAATAGCTCAAGATCAAGCGCCTTATCGGCCAGTTGACGACACTGACGCCATTAAGATAGCGAGAGCCGATAACAAGATCGTTCTCTTTAATTGCAGAAAGAAAAAGCGGCAATGCAGCAGGATCATGGGAAAAGTCGGCGTCCATTTCAAGTAAATAGTCTGCACCCATGGCGAGAGCAGCCTTGAACCCCTCTCGATATGCCGTGCCCAAGCCAAGTTTTCCCGAGCGATGCAAAACATGAACGCGGTCATGTTCTGCCACCAGATCGTCAATAATGGAGCCGGTGCCGTCCGGTGAATTATCATCGACAAAAAGAATCTGAATGTCGGGATGCTGTGCAAGGACGGCACTTGCCAATGACCTGACATTTTCCTTTTCGTTATACGTTGGTATGACAACAAATGCTTTCAAAAATCATACTCCCTTTGAAACTTTCCCAACACCAAGGACTTCAGGGGCCATTACTCCACGTGCTTCAGACAGCAGCGTGCAACTATACGGGATTTAATCGATAAAAGTCAAGGCCAACAGGATTGTATAGGGCAGCAGATCAACGCTCACACCTGACACTGTTGCATTTAGCTCGGACTTACCTTATAAACCGGAACGGAATGCGCGGCAAATACCAGGTTCGTAATCATGGGGCACAATGTACTCATTCCTGAATAAATTGAAACTTCGCGGAAAACTGCTGGCGCTGGTCTTGCCGCTGGTAATAATTCCGATCTTTGTCGTTGCCGGAGTAATCGGCCTCATAGCCAACCAGCAAGCCTATCTGGGCATCACCAAGACCAGCAAGGATGACCTGCAACATCTCTCCGCATTCTGCATCGACCTGCTCAATTCCCATTATCAACAGTTCCAGGTCTATAAGCAGGACAAGGCAAGGAACCTCAATAATGAACTGGCAACTTTGACCGCACTGTCATACAACCTTGTCGTGGCCGAGCAGAACCAGCTTGCCAAAGGCAGGATCGATCTGGAAACGGCCAAACAGGAGGCGCGGCAGGCGTTGAAAAAGATCAATGTCGGCGAAAGCGGTTATATTTATGCCATGACAACCAGAGGAGATCTCCAGGCCCACATCGCCCGGGAGGGTGAAAACGTATTTAACGAACGTGATGAAAACGGCCGCTATTTCATCCGCGAAATGTGCGCCGCAGCCCGGTCCAGCAAACCGGGCGAAACGCTGTACATAACCTACCCCTGGCGCAATGCGGTCCTGGGAGATACTAAGCCGCGAAAAAAAGTGGTTGCCTACAAATATTTCCGTGAATGGGACTGGATAATTGCCGCCGGCAGCTATCCGGATGAAACTGTCGGAGATGCCGCCTTTGAGCGGCAGGCATTTGCGAAACTCAAAGACAGCATACGAGCCAAAAAAGTCGGCTTGACCGGCTACATTTTCTGTATGGACAGCAAAGGTACCTTTACGATCCACCCCGATTCCGAAGGAAAAAACCTGATCGACGCGAAGGACCTGGATGGAAACAGCTTCATCAGGGAGATGTGCAGCAATAAAAGCGGCTGGATTCGTTATCCCTGGAAAAACAGCACCGATACCGCCGCCCGGATGAAAATCGTACGTTACGATTACTTCGAACCGTGGGACTGGATCGTCGCCGTCGGATCATATGAGGATGAGTTTTATCAGGAAGCACACAAGATCAAGACACATATTCTGTTCATCATGGCGCTTCTGATCCTGGTGGTGGGAGCGGCGGCAACGTCCCTGGTCGTTCGGGCCTCAGCGGTTATCACCAGCCCCATTACACATATGATGTCGGTCATAAAGCGTATCAAGCGAGGCAATCTGGACGAAAGGATGACCGTCAGCGGTGAAGACGAACTTGCCGAAATGGCGAACGCCTTCAATCGCATGACCGACATAATCCAGCGCAACAAGACAATTGAATCGAATCTTGCCCAGCAGGGGAAGATGGCCTCTCTGGGCGTACTGTCATCGGGTGTCGCCCACGAAATCAACAACCCGCTGGGAGTTATTCTGGGCTATGCGGGCTACCTTGAAAGCAAGATGAATGAGGATGACCCCAACTACCAGTACATCCATGAGATCAAGCGGGAAAGCAAGCGGTGCAAAAAAATAGTTCAGGACCTCCTCTCCTACTCCCGAACGCCGAATCCGATTCTTGAACCAACCGATCTCAACGATCTTCTGCAGCAGATCGTCGATTTTGCCACCAATCATACCGATATGCGCGGCGTAACAATCAGCACCAGGCTTGCAAGCGGCCTGCCTCCGGTTGAGCTGGACGGCGACCAGATGCGCCAGGTCGCAATAAACCTGATCCTGAATGCCGGCGGGGCCATGCCGGATGGCGGGAACCTGACCGTCAGCACCGAAGCGGTCGATGCCACTCATGTTCGCATTACTTTCAGCGACAGCGGCTGCGGTATTCCCCAGGAGAGCCTGGAGAAGATTTTCGAGCCTTTCTACACGACAAAAGCTCGCGGCACCGGACTGGGCCTGGCCATTACCCGACAGATCATCGAGCAGCACCATGGGGAAATCCATATTGACAGTACCGTCGGCAAGGGGACATGCGTCACCGTCACGCTGTCGACTGAGCGGGAGGAAATATAAGTGGCCGATAAGAAGCGCATCATGCTGATTGATAACGAAGCAGGGTTATGCAGGATGATGGAGAATATTCTGTTGGATCACGGCTACCTGGCACGATCATTCACATCACCCCACAAGGCGGTCGAGGAGTTCAAGGCGTCCCAATGGGACCTGGTGATCAGCGACATCAAGATGCCCGGCATGAGCGGTCTGGAGGTACTACAGGCGATCAAGGCCAAGCAGCATGACATCCCGGTCATCATGATCACTGCCTATGCAACGGTTGAAATGTCGATCCAGGCGCTTAGAAAAGGTGCATACGACATGCTGACCAAACCGTTCGAGCCTGACGAACTTGTCTATCGGGTAAAAAATGCCCTGCAGCAGCGGCAACTGGTCGAAGAAAACCGCGAGCTGCGTGCCGAGCTTGAAGATAAATTCCGCTTTGAAAATATCATCGGCGCCAGCGAAGGGCTCAAAAGCATCCTGGAACGCGTCGGCAAGATTTCCGTCCGGGACACATCGATTCTCATCACCGGTGAATCCGGAACCGGCAAGGAGTTGATCGCACAGGCGATCCATTACAACTCGCCCCGCCGGGAGAAAAGATTCGTCGCCATCAATTGCGGAGCCTTGCCGGAAAACCTTCTGGAAAGTGAACTGTTCGGCTACAAGAAAGGGGCCTTCACCGGAGCTACCGAGAGCCGCAGCGGACTGCTGGAAACGGCAAGCGGCGGCACCCTCTTCCTGGATGAGGTCGGCAACCTGCCGATGAACGTCCAGAAGACCCTGCTCCGGTTTCTCCAGGAAAAGGAGTTTCACCGGCTGGGCGATACCACCCCCACCCGGGTCGACGTCCGCGTTCTGTCGGCTACCAACTCCGATCTGAATGAGGCGATCAGAAAAGGGGCGTTTCGCGAGGATCTCTATTACCGTCTGAATGTCGTCAACATCCACCTCCCCCCCCTTCGGGAGCGACGCAGCGATATCCCGTTGCTCGCGGCCCACTTCATCACGCTTCAGAACCAGAAGTTCAATACGTCGATCAAGGGGTTTGACGGCGATGCCGCGCGGGTCTTGTGCGCATTTGACTGGCCGGGCAATATCAGGCAGCTGAAAAACGTCATCGAAGCCTGCATGGCGATGGAAACCGGCGATTATATCTCGCGGGACACCCTCGCGCAGTTTATCGATGCTGATTCCGGCAGGAGCAGAGTTTCAAGCGAAGCGGAGTCGATCAACCTTGAAGTACCCTATAATGACGCTCTGGAGCACTTTGAAGCCGATCTGCTGCGCGCCCTTCTGAAACGGCATGAGGGCAACATCGATTCTGCCGCACGAGAAGCCGGCATGAACATGGTAACCATGTATCGAAAAATCAAAAGGTATGGCATCAGGAAGGATGAGTACTGAATCGGGGAAAGAAATGGAAGCTGACAGGATCAAGTGGAACAAGCGCTTTGAGTCGCAGGATTCATACCTCGGGGAGCGTCCCGCACCGTTCCTGGTGCAGGAGCTGGAGAGAATCAAAACCCTGGCGCCCGGACCGGATGCGCTGGACATCGCCTGCGGCGAGGGGAGAAACAGCGTATACCTGGCCCGGCACGGCTTCAGGGTGGTCGGACTGGATATTTCAGATATCGGGCTGGCCAAAGGGCGGCAGCGGGCTCTGGCAGAGGGGGTGGACGTCGATTTCAGCAGAGTTGATCTTGATGATTGCATCATCGAGGGGAGATTCGATCTGATCCTGAATTTCAATTTTCTGCTGCGGAAGTTGATACCGATCGAAGTCGCGGCGCTGAAGCCGGGAGGGCTGCTGCTCTTCGACACCCTGATGGCCTCGGAGCAGTTGCTTCAGACCCATAACCCGGACTACCTCCTGCAGCCGGGAGAGTTGCGCAGGACATTTGAAGCGTTCGACGGTGATATTCTGTTTTCGGAGGAGCTCTGTTGCGACGAAATTCCGACAGCCCGCCTCATCTTCCGGAAGAGACGGATCAGCGGCTAAAAGGAGCGATCTGCCAAGGCTTTTTCATATCCCCCCTCCCTCTAAATCTGCAAGCACATTAGATTTTTATACATATTATGTCCCCATAAGGACTATAATTTATGAAAAGAGGATCATGACAGATCCTGGGTAATGCAGATTTGAGAAGAGGAGGTAACACACCATGGCAACTACTATTCTGCTACTTTTTGTCGTATTGCTCGCAATTGCCAGCCTTCCGCTGGTTGGGAGCATGTACAGTTACAAGACGCATAAGACTGACTTGATGGCGGGAGATGAAGGAGAGGATTAGACTGACTCAGGAAAGCAGATAACAGCCGACCAGAGACGATGTGCTGATGTGATTGTAATTTATTGAAGATTTAACACCCTAAGTTCAGGAATGTGTAGAGAACGTTCCAGAACTTAGGGTGTTGTCTTTTCAGCCTCTCACGCCGTCGGGCCGGCGTCTTCCAGCTGCAGTTCCTTGATCGCCATTTCCCGCATCTTGAATTTCTGGATCTTGCCGGAGGCGGTCATCGGGTAGCCGTCAACGAATTTCACGTATTTCGGGATTTTGTAGTTGGCAATCTTGTCCCGACAGAAATCGCGAACCTCGTCCTCGGACATCGTCATCCCCTTCTTGAGGATGATGGCTGCCATGATCTGCTCTCCGTATTTGCGGTCGGGAACGCCGTAGACCTGGATGTCGGAAACCTTGGGGTGTGTATAGAGGAATTCCTCGATTTCACGCGGATAGATGTTTTCACCGCCCCGGATGATCATCTGCTTGATGCGGCCGGTGATCTTGCAGTAGCCGTTCTCATCCATTATGGCCAGGTCGCCGGTATGGAGCCAGTTGTCGCCGTCGATGGCCCGGGCGGTTTCGTCGGGCATCTTGTAGTAACCTTTCATGACGAGATACCCTTTGGTGCAGAGTTCGCCCTGCTTGCCCGGAGGGAGGGTTGCGCCGGTTTCTATGTCGACGATTTTGACGCTGACGTCGGGAAGAGCCCGGCCGACCGTGGCAACGCGCAATTCGATGGGGTCGTCCGTGCGGGTCTGGGTGATGACTGGCGAAGACTCGGTCTGTCCGTAGGCGATGGTTATTTCGCTGGCGTGCATCTGGGAGATGACGTTTTTCATGACTTCAATCGGACAGGGGGAGCCTGCCATGATGCCGGTACGCAGCGAGGTAAGGTCGAAGTTTTTGAATTCGGGATGTTCGAGTTCGGCAATGAACATCGTAGGGACCCCATGGACGGCGGTGCACTTCTCTTTTTCTATGGTCTGCAGGACCTTGAGCGGGTCGAATATTTCGACCGGCACCATGGTGGTGGCGTGGGTGACGCAGGCCATGACGCCGAGGACGCAGCCGAAGCAGTGGAAGAAAGGAACCGGGATGCAGAGGCGGTCCTTTTCACTGAATTTCATGCATTCGCCGATGTTGAAGCCGTTGTTGATGATGTTGTAGTGGGTTAGCATGACCCCCTTGGGAAAGCCGGTTGTGCCGGAAGTGTACTGCATGTTGATGGTCTCGTGGCAGTCGAGGGTGGCCTCGATGGCTTCCAGCTCGGAGTCCGGCACCCCCTCCCCCAGTTTGATGACGGCATCGAAGTTGATCATACCGGCAGGAGTTTCCGGACCGATAAAGATGACGTTCTTCAGGAACGGCAGCTTGGGGGTGCTCAGTTTGCCAGGCGTGGATGCGGCCAGTTCGGGGACGACACCGGCAAGGGTTTCGACGTAGTTTGTGTCTTTGAACGAGCCAACCATGAATAGAGAGGTGGAGTCGGACTGATTCAGGATATATTCGAGTTCGGCCGATTTGTAGCTGGTGTTGATTGTAACAAGGATGGCGCCGATCTTGGCGGAAGCGAATTGCAGCAGCACCCATTCAGGGACGTTATAGGCCCAGATGGCGATGTTATCCCCTTTTTTGATACCCAGACGGAGCAGACCTTTGGCTACCTGGCGGCAAGTTTCGTTGAACTGTTTATACGTATAGCGCAGGTCCCGCTCCGGGTAAACCAGAGCCTCGTTGTCGGGCCAGCGACGCGCCATATCATCCAGAAGGGAGCCGACAGTGTGGGTAAGTTGTTGAGACATGAAAACCTCCTATCAAATATTCATCGAAAACGGGCACAGCATAACCGAAACCGGGCATGAAAATCAAAGGCAATTGAACGCGGTTCTAAATTAACCTGAAAACGGCTTTTGAACCCACGAATGATCATGAACAATTGCCTTTCAAAAGATTAATCGATCCCGTATTCCTTCAGCTTGTAAAGCAATGAACGGTGACTGATCTCGAGGATCTTTGCGGCCTGGGTACGGTTGCCGCCGGTTTTTGCAAGCGCTTTCCGTATCAGTTCACGCTCGATGGCATCCTCGGCCTTTTTTATCGAAAGATTTTCATCGTTGATTGCTTCGCCCGGCTTGTTTTCATCAAACAGACGGACAGTTGGGGGCAGACAACCGGAGGAAATGCGGCCTCCTTCACAAAGGATGCTGGCGCGCTCCATGGCATTTTCCAGCTCGCGTACATTGCCCGGCCAGCGATAAGCCATCAGACTGCGCATTGCATCCGGCTCGATGCGGAAAGTCTGGCTATCACCGCCGCTTCCATAACGCCTCAGAAAATACTCTGCCAGCAACGGAATATCCTCCACACGTTCACGCAGCGGCGGCAACTGCAGGCAAAATACATTCAACCGGAAATACAAATCCTCCCGAAAGCCGCCGGCCGCAACATCAGCGGATAAATCCCGTGACGTGGCTGAAATCACCCTGACATCGACTTTATTCGAGGATGCACCACCTACCCGCCTGATTTCCCCTTCCTGCAAAACCCTCAGCAACTTGACTTGCAAAGAGAGCGGCATTTCACCAATTTCATCCAGAAAAAGAGTGCCGCCATCAGCCTGCTCAAAGAGACCGGCTTTGTCACTGGACGCATCGGTGAAAGCGCCGCGGACATGCCCGAACAATTCGCTTTCAAGCAGGTTTTCCGGGATAGCGCCGCAATTTACCGCCACAAAAGGTTTTTGTGAGCGTCGGCCGTTATGATGAACGGCTTGCGCAACCAGCTCTTTTCCGGTACCGGATTCACCCAGAACAAGTATCGATGTCTTCAGATCAGCAACTTTTTTGATCTGATTGAAGATCTCCTGCATGCCGGCATTACGGCTTAGGATTCCGCTGTAGGAAAATTGTCCGGCTGCAACTTCCCGCAGATGACTGTTTTCTTCCTTCAGCCGCTCCCGCTCTTCAGCCTTCTTGAGTACCATGACGATTTCATCTTTTTTGAACGGTTTGGATATGAAATCGTATGCTCCCAGTTTCATGCAGCTAATGGCGGTTTCGACGGTACCATAGGCTGACATCATGATGACGGGAGCGGTGACATGCTGCTCCAGTGCACGTACCAGAAAGGTTTTGCCATCCATTTCCGGCATCCGTATGTCACACAGGATATAATCATAGACGTTGTCACTCAGACGGTTAAGTCCTTCTTCGCCATCAGCCGCCTGCTCGGTACGGTACCCCTGGCGGGCCAGCATGACCGACAACATGTGGCGCAAGTTTTCTTCATCATCTATGATCAAAATATGCTGGTTCTTTTTCACGAATCTGTCCCCTTCTCCGTTCGCGCCAGGGGCAACCAGACACTGAAGCAGCTCCCTTCACCAACCTTGCTGGCTGCAGTGATTCGCCCGCCGAACCCATCAACGATCCGTGCGGAAATTGCCAGCCCCAGACCGGTACCCTTGCCGGGCGGTTTGGTGGTAAAGAACGGATCGAAGATATGTTTCATGGACTCATCCGGGATACCTGTACCGCTGTCGATGACATCCAGCCGGATATGATCCCCTTCACGCCTGACCCTGACCGTTATGGTACCGCCGGTCGGTGTGGCATCGCGACTGTTGAGAAGGAGGTTGACAACTACCTGCTGAAGCTGATGTTGATCGCATCTGGCGGATAATGATCCATCTTCAATTTCCGTGCAGAGATTCAACTGTTTGAAGACGCCCTGATTCTTCATCAGGTCAAGCGTTGCCAGCGCGGTGGCGCGTACGTCGGCATTCTCGCTGCCATACGTTCGTGGACGGGAATAATCAAGCAGGCCCCGCACAATCCGGTCAATTCTGGAGCAATCTTCCGTGATTCGCCTGGCGTAATCCTGGATGGCGGAATTTTCCGGCTGCTCAGTCGCCGAGAGTTCGGCATATCCCATGATCGAGGCGATCGGCGTCCCTATTTCATGCGCCATACCGGCTGCCAGCAGACCGATGGAAGCCATTTTTTCGGTTCGAATCGTCTCTTCCCGGGCCTGGGACAGGTCACGGTTAGCTTTTTCCAGGGCGGTCATCTGGTCTGTAACCTGGCGATCCTTGTCTCGCAGCGCCGAGGCCATTTCGTTAAAGGCATCGGCCAGTCGCGCGAGTTCCGCACTTCCGGACACATTGAGCTTTTGTCCGTACTGACCGCCGGTAATTTTTCCCGTTGCCGTCAGTAGCCGGTTAATAGGGTTGACAACAATCCGGGACAGAACAAAGGAGCCCAAAACAAGCAGAACAATAAAATCGAGCACAAAATAGGTAATCAACAACTGCCTGGATCGATTCAAACGGGCATTTTCGGGAGCCAGCGAGAGCAGTAAACCGGCTTTGCCGACAGCCTCCCGGTCACGCATAACGGTGATGAGGTAAACTATTCCGCTTCCGTCCGGCCGGATATAGCTTCCCTCCGCAGCTCTTGAAAGGCCAAGGAACGGAGAGTACGAATTACTCGCCTCCCGTCCGGCGCTGAAGATCGGCTTGCCGTTTCTGTCGAGCAGAGTCAGGCGACTGAATGCGGTCTCTTCTGAAAGCTTCTGAACATATCGTGACGCTTGTGAATCTGGAGGCAGGAATCCTTCAGGATAGGTTGGAACCTGATCGGGGAGCAGGCTGACAAAAGCCTTGAGCAACACCCGGGCATGTTCACCTTTTTGGGCATAAAGATCATTGGCGGCCGTTTTGAAGGCCAGCAAACTGAAGAGGAGCCAGGTTAATCCCAGCAGTATTCCGAGAAAAGCCAGGATTGAGACCGTCAGACTCGGGCGGTAACGGGTCACGACTACCCCCGGTGAAAACCACTCAACTCCAGATACCACCGGATGAGCGGTTTCCCATAGAAAATATACAGTACCGCGCCAAAGGCAAGATAGGGACCAAACGGGATCGCCAGCTTGGAATCTTTTTTCTGAAACAGCATGATGGAAATACCGATCAGCGAACCGATCAATGAACTTGAAAAGATGATAAACGGCACCGCTTTCCAGCCCAGAAAAGCGCCCATCATTGCCAGCAGCTTGATATCCCCTCCACCCATGCCTTCCTTGCCGGTCAGACGCTGATACAAATAGGCAACCAGCAACAGGCTGCCGCCACCCAGCAGGATACCCAGCAATGAATTCAGCCAGGTGTGACCTTTCAGAAAAAACGACAGTGCAAATCCGACCACAATGCCGGGTAACGATATTTCGTCAGGGATGATCTGGTGTTCAATATCGATAAAGGTTATTACAACCAGCGCGGAACAGAAAAGGAACAGCACGGCAAATGCCGGTGTCGGCCCGAAACGGAGGAAAAGAAGCAGGGTCAGCACACCGTTCAGAAGTTCAACCAGCGGGTACTGAAGAGAAATGTGGGCGCCACACCCCCGGCATTTCCCCTTCAGGAGCAGATAGCTCACCAGCGGAATATTATCATACCATCTGATCTGATAAGAGCAGTGAGGACAATGGGAAGGGGGAGAGACAATCGATTCGTCTTTCGGCATGCGGCAAATGCAGACATTCAGGAATGAGCCGACAACCATGCCGAAAACAAAAGCAAAAACAGGAAAAATGATGGGTGATGTCATCAGTCGATACTTTCGGCTACATCCATGGTAATTTGAGACTTGAGGTACAATTCGACTTCCCCGGTAGTTGAAAATTCAAAACACCCTTCGGCTATTCTTGCGGCACGTTCCAGCGAACAACGACGAAGAATCTGTTTCACACGCAGAATTGACCAGGCTCCCATCGAAAGCTCATCAAAGCCAAGCCCGAGCAGGACCGGCAGGTAGAGAGGATCACCCGCCATTTCGCCGCAAAGACAGGCAGGGATCCCGGCGTCATGTGCGGCCTGGACAATCCTGCGCAGGGACCTCAGTACCGCAGGATGGAGAGGTTGATACAGGTGAGAGAGTTGTTCATTGCTGCGGTCGATAGCCAGCGTGTACTGAATCAGGTCGTTCGTGCCTACGCTGAAAAAATCAACTTCACGTGCCAGCAGATCGGCAAGGGTGACAGCCGCCGGTATTTCAATCATCACTCCAACCTTTATCGTACTGTCGAACGGGATCCCGGAAGCCGTCAATTCCCGTTTGGCTTCTTCAAGCAGTGCTTTTGCCGAGCGGACTTCCTCCAGTCCCGAAATCATAGGAAACATGATTCTGACCGGTCCGTCAGCACTGATCCGTAAAATTGCCCGTAACTGTTTTTTAAATTCATCCGGCATGTTCAATGACAGGCGAATCGCCCGAACACCAAGTGCGGGGTTGGTTTCCGAAGACTTGTCCATTCCCTCAAGCAGCTTGTCGCCACCGGCATCCAGAGTCCGAATGGTGAGAGAATGCGGTGCGATGGCCTGCTGCATCAATCTATACACCACCAGCTGTTCTTCCTCATCCGGCATGTCAGGGCGGTTCATAAAGAGCATCTCGGTACGGTACAAACCGACGCCGCTCCCCCCGTGCTCCAGGACAGAGGCGCCCTCTTCAGGAATTTCGACGTTTCCACGCAGATGCATCGAGTACCCATCAAGGGTAACAGCCGGCAGGGGAGCGGTTTTCAACAGTTCATATTCAATATATTCATAATGCTGCTTACGGCGCAGTGATGACTGGAATGATTCCTGATCCGGATCGACAATCACCACACCTGATAAACCGTCTACAATAACAGCGGCACCATCCAGCAGTAGATCGGTGATCCCATCTACGCCCATGACCGCCGGCAGATCAAAGGCGCGTGCAAGAATGGCGGTATGCGATGTTCGACCGCCAATTTCCGTTATGATGGCGAGGATATTGTCTCGGTTGATCTGAAGCATATCGGCGGGAGAAAGGTCATGCGCTGCAATAATCATCTTCCCTTCTTGCCGGGGGAGAGGTTTGATCGCTTCACCGCTCATGTTGCGCAGAATTTGTTCAATTACCGTCTCTACATCACTTATACGTTCACGCAGATACGGATCGTCAATGCCTGCGAACGTCTCCCGGTATCTGTGCAGAGTCCGCCTTAAGGCCCCTTCCGCATTAATCAAGCCGGTTCTGATGATCTCGGAAGTTTCCGTTACCAGTCGTTCATCGGCAAGTATCATCAGGTGGATTTCAATAAACAGGAGGTGTTCTTCACCGCTTGTTTCTGCGAGGCGGGATTTAAGCGACTCAAGCTCGACACGGGTATTTTCAATTGCTTTAGTCAGGCGGGCCGTTTCATGGATAACAGCATCCGGAGTAATCGGATACTCGGAGACAGCAAGGCGGTGATCGACAACGCACAGCCTCCCCACTGCAATCCCGGGCGAAGCCGCGATTCCAGAGAGGGTCCGCATGTCATTCCTCTCCAAAGCCGTTGGCAATCAATTCGCCAATGGACTGAAAAGCTTCGGTTTCATCTGCGCCTTCAACTGTCAAACGGACAGAAGTACCCTTCGATGCCGCCAACATCATAATACCCATTATGCTTTTTCCGTTTACTTCGACATTTTCCCGGGCCAACCTGACATCAGAGATGAAGCGACTGGAGGTTTTCACAAGGAGGGCTGATGCACGGGCATGTAATCCGAGTTTATTTACTATCAAAAATTCGTTCTGGAGCATATTTCAAGTTTCCTTACCCAAACATAATTCACTTCAGTAATTCTCCGGCGATGATAATTCCTTCGCGGCCAATTCGATGCAGATCCGCTGCAAGTTCAGTGACCGGCATCCGTTCGCGGCGTGAGCAAAATTCGATCAGCATCGGCAGATTAGCTCCGGTAACAACTTCAATTCGCCCCTCTTTCAAAAATGACATTGCCATATTGGATGGCGTCCCTCCAAAAAGATCGGTCAGGATAATAGCCCCGTCCGCGTGCACCGCTTCAACCGCGGCCACCACGCGAGCCATGATAACATCGGCGCGCTCATCGGGAGCAACTTCTACGGTGGCGCAACTTTCAATGGAACCGACAATCATCTCGGCAGACAATTTAAGAGCAGACGCCAATCCGGCATGGGTAACAAGCACTAATCCTATCATTTAAGCCCCTTTTCAATATCCCTGTGAATGATTCGCACCGAGGGCCACGTCTCCTTTAAATGCATCCCGGTGGCCTCTGCTATGGCAACAGATCTATGTCGGCCACCGGTACAACCTATCGAAATAGTTAAATAAGATTTCCCTTCCTGGCAATGTGCAGGCAACAGCATATCCAGAAGCGGAAAAAAGTGACCAATAAATTGTGCGGTAACGACGTTATCAAGGACAAAATCGCGTACCGTATCATCAAGGCCTGAGGAGCCCTTCAATTCCGGCACAAAAAACGGGTTTGGAAGAAAGCGAACATCCATGACGATGCTTGATTCAAGCGGCACACCATACTTGAATCCAAATGACTGTACTTCGACAACCAGTTGATTTTCTTTATCCTCACCACTGACTATTCTCAGAATCAATTCTTTAAGCTGGTGTATCGTGAACTCGGAGGTATCAATTACCCTGGTTGCTATCTGCCGCAGACCGCTCAGACGATCCCGTTCAATACGGATAGCTTCGGCAACAGAACATTGCTCATCGGCAGGATGGCGCCTGCGCGTCTCGGAAAAGCGTCGCAACAGAATATCGTCCAAAGCATCAAAGTAAAATATTTCCACCGAGTGACCGGCTCCGGTAATTTTATGAAAGGCGCTTTCGTACCCCTTGAAAAATTCCCGGCCACGTATATCAGCCACCAGAACAATGCCTTTGAAGGTTTCTCCCGATTTGCCGATCAAATCTACAAACCGCTTGAACAGCCGGACCGGCAGGTTATCGATGCAGTAATAACCTTCATCTTCCAGGGCTCTGACCGCAGTGGATTTTCCGGAACCGGACATGCCGGTGATGACGATAACGCGCATACGCTACTCCACCTCATCCCCGAGCGGTCTCGCCTCGATACGTGCCAGTAGCCGTTCCTGAAAATCCCGGGCCGAGTGGTAGCCCATACCTTTGAGCAGATTATTGCGAGCGGCGACTTCTATAATGGAACCAAGATTACGGCCAGGCCTGACCGGAATAATGATGTGCGGTATTTCAATGCCGAGAATCGTAACCGTACTGTCATCAACACCCAGTCGATCATACTCATGCGTCTCATCCCACTCCACCAGTTCCAGCAGCATATCCACGATTTTTTTGTCGCGAATCGCCGAAACTCCATAAAGATCCTTGATATTAATGATGCCAAGGCCGCGAATCTCCATCAAATACTGAAGCGACTCCTCCGCATGTCCGACCAGAACTGCCGGCATCTTCTTCTTTATGAACACCATGTCGTCTGCAACCAGGCGATGTCCACGCATTACAAGATCGAGGGCACATTCACTCTTGCCGATCCCGCTTTTTCCGGAGATAAGTACGCCAACGCCAAGCACGTCCATCAGAACACCGTGCAGATGGGTAGTCGGCAACAAACGTTCCTCAAGAAATTTGGTGATCAGTGATATAAAGGTTGACGATTGATGAGCGGTTGCAAGCACCGGAATAGCATGGGAGTCTGCCAGATCGAGCAGGAGCTGCGGCGGGCGTAAACCCTTGGTAACTACGAAGCAGGATATCGGAAAACTGCAGAGAGCGGCAATGTTCTCTGCAGCGATCCGGCTGTCAATCTGCTGGAGGTAGGAAATTTCGGTGTTGCCGAGCACCTGTAACCGGTCCGGATGCAGGTGCTCGGTGTAACCAGCCAATGCCAGTCCCGGTTTCTGAATACGAGAACTGGAGACTCGATGGGTAAGCCCCTGCTTGCCGGCCAGAAGGGACAAACCGAGGCCATACTCATTGTCAATCAGCAGGTCTTGTATCGAGAGTGAAATACCGTCCATGGTGACTTCGATCGTCTAGGGGCGATGTGGTTCGATCAGGCCGTAATTTCCGTCCTTGCGACGATACAGGACATTGATTTCGCTGCTGTCGGCATCGGTGAACACAATAAAATCCTTATGAAGAAGATCCATCTGCATGACAGCCTCTTCTACCGACATCGGCTTGGCGGTTTCAGTGGTGGTTTTGATAATGACTGAACCGGTGCTGGATTCGATACTTTCAGCCTCAAAAATCTTTTTGGAGAGCTGACGTCCGTGTTCATCCCCGTTCGGTTTATGCGCTTTAATCTTTTCCTTGTAGCGGACGAGCTGACGTTCAATCTTGTCGATGACGGCATCGATGGCGGCATACATGTCATGAGTCGCCTCGGAAGCCTTGGTGCTGACCCCTTTTGAATTTATAACAATTTCGACGATATGGCGAATCTTCTTCTCTACGGAAAAGTAGACCTGTGCGTTAATCGGGCTGTCAATATACTTCGAAACCCGCTCAAGTTTTTCTTCAGCATACGCCTTGAGGGCATCGCTCTGTTCCATGTGCCTGAAAGTCATAGTTACCTGCATACAATCCTCCTGTGTGGTTGTTGTTGTGAAATGGACGACCGCCAAGACAGCGTTCGTCAGAAATGTCGCTTGCGTTCAGAAGATGACCCTAGATTAAGCATCTCGCGATACTTGGTTACTGTGCGGCGGGCAATATTCACCGTCTCCCCCGTAAGCATCTCGGCAATTTTCTGGTCGGAAAGCGGTTTTTGGGAATTTTCCTTTTCAATAATTTCTTTGATTCTGTTTTTTACGCTCTCGGAAGCAACAAAATCACCGCCACTCGTCGAGAGGCCGCTATTGAAAAAATATTTCAACTCAAGCAATCCCTGCGGTGTCTGCATATATTTATTGGTAGTGACCCGGCTGATAGTCGATTCATGCATGCCGATATCTTCAGCTACATCCCTCAATACCAATGGGCGCAGATACTCTATGCCTCGATCAAAATATTCGCGCTGAAACCGGATTATGCTTTTTGCAACCTTATAGATGGTCCGCTGCCGTTGCTGGATGCTCTTTATCAGCCAGACCGCAGAGCGCATTTTATCATTGATATAATGCTCCGTCTGCGAATCCATTATACCATTTCCTCGTGCATCGGCATACTGGGAGCTGACTTTCAGGTTGGGCAACCCTTCTTCATTCAGCATGACAATATAATCGTCCCCGACCTTATAAACAAAAATATCGGGAGAAATATAATGCACGTCGTCGGAGCTGAATGATGAGCCGGGGCGAGGATCGAATCCGGAAATAATCTTGGATGCCGCCAGAACCTGGTTCATATCGACCTTCAATGACCGGGCTATCTGCTTGTAATTTCGCTTTTCCAGGTCGCCGAGATGATTTTGCAGAATGCTTTCGACGACACTCCCCTTCATTCCCAAATTCCGGGCCTGGATAAGAAGACATTCACGCAGATCACGGGCCGCAACGCCGGGCGGGTCAAATTCCTGAATGCATTCGAGCACATCAAGGACATCCTCTTCCGTTGCAGAACCTGCCGCAGCAATTTCCTGAAGAGATGCACGCAAGTAGCCATAATCATCAATATTGCCGATAATTACCTCACCTACACGAACATCCATTTCAGAATACTGCCCCATATGCAGCTGCCACAACAGGTGATCGATCAGGGTAACTTTACGTGTCAACAGGTTTTCAAAGGACGGGCGCTCATCATCACCGCCGTACTGTTGTTCTCCGGAGCTGTAGTTGTAGCCGTCAAGATAGCTGTCCCAGTCCCGTAGAGTTTCCTCACCGGTTTCTACCTCATGAAAATCTGTATGTTCCTGAGACGGTTCATGTTCCTGTTCAGCCACTTCAAGTGTGTCCAACTCACGGATATTATCTTCAAGTTCTATGGATTCTTCAAGAAGCGGGTTCTCCTCCAACTCCTGGAGGACAAGGTCCTGAAGTTCCAGACGTGTCAACTGAAGCAGCTTGATAGCCTGCTGCAACTGGGGGGTCATCACCAGCTGCTGGGACATTTTCAGTTGTTGGCGCATCTCCATTGCCATGAAGCGGTTACCTCAAACCCGATAATGGGCTTCTTACACATAAGATAGTGTAAATCAGAGACGGAAGTCTTTACCCAGATAAATCTCCTGAGCTTTTTTACTTGCTGCGATTTCATTCGGCGAGCCGTATTCAAGTACAACACCACTGCTCAGAATATATGCAGAATCGCAGACACCCAGTGTTTCACGGACATTGTGATCCGAAATCAAAACGCCGATATTTTTGTTTTTAAGAGAAACAATCAGTTCCTGAATATCGGCAACGGCAATCGGATCAATCCCTGCGAACGGCTCGTCCAGTAAAATAAAAGAAGGGTCTGTTATCAGCGCCCGGGCAATTTCAACCCGGCGCCTCTCGCCGCCTGAAAGCGCATAACCCTTCGATGAGGCGATGTGCGTAATGGAGAATTCTTCCAGCAATTGCTCCATTCTCTGCCGGCCACGGCGCTTGTCGGGCTCGACCATTTCAATAATTGCCATAAGATTATCTGCTACCGACAGTTTGCGAAACACTGAAGCTTCCTGCGGGAGGTAGCTGATACCGAGTCGGGATCGCAGGTACATCGGGAGCGCGGTAATCTCCTTGTCACCAAGAAATACCTGGCCGCCATCCGGCTGCGCCAGCCCGACCACCATATAAAAGGTTGTTGTTTTGCCGGCACCGTTTGGTCCCAGCAGACCAACAACTGATCCGGATGTGATCGAAATGTCCACACCGCAGACCACCTGACGGCTGCCGTAATTTTTCAAAAGAGCCTTAGTCCATAGCTTGGAAGATTCAACGACTTCCGGCATCTTTTTTCCTGGTTTGCGGATTAATGACCGCTTCGACGCGTGCTTTCGGGTCGCCGCCGCTTGATACGTCACTCTTGTCATCATCAACGTAATAAGTGATAATTTTCCCGCTGATGCTGTCCCCCCCCTGTACAACCCGGGGATTGCCGGTCAAAACGATACGGCCATCATGGCTATTGTATAACGCCTGATCGGCAAAGCCGGTCCTATTCTGCTGGACAATCCTGACATTTCCGAGCGCTTCAACTTTTTCCACCTCTCCGCCTTTATCTGCATAGCTGACGACAAGTTTGTCGGAGAATATAGTAATATCGCCCTGTTTTGCGACAATATTTCCAGTAAAGATTGCAGTTTTCCTTTTGTTGTCAGCGGTCATCTCGTTGGATTTGATGGTAATCGGCAGATCAGAACGATCCTTATGAGTCTGAGTTGCGGCAGGAAAGACTGGTACCGGAATCAGGAACAACACGCAGACCAACGCCATGCTGAGCAGAAGTAATTTCATTTTATAGGCCTATAGCAGAATCCTGGTGCCGGGAAAAATTGATCCACAAGCCCGCATATTCTATTTAGAAATAATTGAAGCATCAACCAAAGACAAAAAATGAGACTTCTGATTCTTGATATTCAGATCCATTCCTACCGCGTTAAGCTGTAATCTTTGCTGCCGAAAGATCACCGGATCGGCCGTTGAAAATTTGGCGGTTGCGCCCGTATATACAATCGAATCGGTTTTAAAGCTGGCGCCATCTTCGGTTATAACATGTACATGACCGTTAAGCCGGACAATTTTCGCCTCACTGGAAAATTCGCCATTGTCAGCTGTAACTGTTACTGCTCCGTGCGACCTGTTGCGCTGGAACTCCATCCGGATATTTGAGAGATTTGCCCTGTCCTCTCCTTTATCGTAATTAACACTTTCTGCAACGAGTTCCCATACAACCAGACCATCCTGGATTTCCTGAAAACGGGCCTTTTTCAGAGCAACATCAATGTTTTGGGGAAGCTGCTGACTGGCCGATCGCAACGGCTCTGATTCACGTGGGCCACTCCGGAGAACGACGACCGTGATACCGGCAATCGCCGCAATCACAAGAAGCGCCAGCAAAGGCCTGATATAAACGGACGATACCATAATAGAGGGGGATTATAACATTCAGGAGCGGGACTGTCCAGCACAACGTGGCGGGATTGAAGTTTTTGGCACAAAGATTGTATCTACAATTCGTATCGGGAAGCAATCTCGTCCCAAAATCCCCGTCCTTTGAGAATCAGATCGCACACTTCACGCACGGCACCCCGTCCGCCGGCGAGGGATGTTACATAGTGAGCCGCGTTACGGGCTTCAATCAGCGCATCGGCAGGAGCCGCTGCAAAAATCACACGCCGCATGACCGGAACGTCGATGACATCATCTCCCATGTAAGCGATCTGGCTGTCGCTAAATCCGGTTTTTCGTTTCACATCAGAGTAGCTCTCGAGTTTTTTCAGCGCGCCCTGATAAACCAGTTCGATCCCCAGTTCCCTGGCCCTGATCTCGACAACATGTGAAGTGCGACCGGTAATAATGCCCACTTCAATGCCATGTCTCTGCAGCATCTTGATGCCATGCCCGTCCTTGACATTGAATACCTTGGTTTCCAATCCGTTGCCATCGTAGATGATTCCGCCATCGGTCATAACGCCATCAACATCTACCAATAACAGACGAATATCCGCAAGTTTATCGCTCATCAGGCAATACCGGCCTTGAGGATGTCGTGCAGATGAATGATGCCGCACGGAATAGGACTCTGATCGGTTTCAAATACAAACAGGGATGTAATGGCACGTTGTTCCATCATATTCAAAGCTGCCGCGGCAAGTTCGGACCGTTTAATGCGCAGCGGACCAAGCTTCATGATTTCCGTAGCACGCTGATTAAAGATATCAAAACCTTTCTCCAGCGCCCGCCTGAGATCTCCATCCGTAATAACGCCTTTCAGCGCGCCGCTTGAATCGCAGACACCGGTTACTCCGAGCCCCTTGGCGGTAATCACGAACAGGGCCTCCTTCATCAGCGTCTCCTCCTGCACCAGCGGAATGGCGTCACCAAAGTGCATCAGGTCTTCTACCCTGAGGATCAGCTTTTTGCCAAGCGCACCGCCGGGATGAAATATGGCAAAGTCTTCCGCCTTGAAACCGCGCTTGACAAGCAGGGCCACGGCCAGCGCGTCCCCCATGGCCAGCACTGCTGTTGTGGACGCAGTCGGAGCGAGCCCAAGCGGACAGGCCTCCTCCGAGACGGATACATCCAGGAACACATCACTTGAACGGGCCAGATTTGACGCCGGATTGCCGCTCATAGCCACAAGTGGCGCTCCCAGGCGCTTTATCGACGGAAGTATCCGGAGAATTTCCTCCGTTTCACCACTGTTTGAAATGGCAATCACGACATCTCCGGTCATGATCATTCCCAGATCGCCGTGGATCCCTTCCGCCGGATGCAGGAAGAAAGCCGGAGTACCGGTTGACGCCATGGTGGAGGCGATTTTCTGGCCAACCAGACCGGATTTGCCCATTCCGCTGACGATCACTCTCCCCGGGCTTCGCAATATCAAGTCGATTGCCCGCTCGAACGAATCGTCAACCCGGTCGGCCATGACGGAAAGAGCCAGCGCCTCGACCCGGATTACCCGGCGGGCTTCATCGATAACATTCATGCCGACGGCCTCTGTTTGATTACGGAATCAAGCATTTTCAGAGTCTTCAGCAGTCCCGGAAGTTCGTTCAGGGGAATCGAATTCGGACCGTCACAGAGCGCCGTGTCCGGGTCTTCATGAACTTCCATGAAGATACCGTCAATTCCTGTAGCAACTGCCGCCCGCGACAGATACTCCACAAACTCGCGCTGGCCGCCCGAGCTGTCTCCATGGCCGCCGGGGAGCTGCACACTGTGGGTGGCATCGAATACCACCGGATAGCCGGTGGCGCGCATGACCGGAAAACTGCGCATGTCCACAACAAGGTTGTTATAGCCGAAAGAAGCCCCGCGTTCCGTGAGGATGATGTTCTCGTTGCCTCCGGCAGCAATTTTTCCGGCGACATTTTTCATGTCCCAAGGGGCCAGAAATTGTCCTTTTTTGACGTTGATAACCCTGCCGCTCTTTGAAGCCGCCACCAACAGGTCTGTCTGACGGCAGAGAAAGGCGGGGATCTGAAGGATGTCCAATACTTCGGCCGCAGGTGCGATCTGTTCTATGGAGTGAACATCCGAGATCACCGGCAGACCCAGCGCCTCCTTGACCTTGCGCAGAATGGCAAGACCCTCTTTCAGCCCCGGCCCCCGGTAGGCATTGATCGAGGTGCGGTTGGCCTTGTCGTAGGAAGCCTTGAAAATCAGCGGAATTGAAAGGCCGTTGCAAATAGTCATCAACCGTTCGGCATGCCGCATGGTTGCAGTCTCATTCTCGATCACGCATGGTCCGGCGATCAGAACCAGCGGACGATTGCCGCCTATCTTTACGTTTCCGGAAATAATTTCACGGGTCATGACCTACCCCTTGTTTCTATGCGTCAATGAGGCGCCGATGAATGCCCTGAACAGCGGATGCGGAACAAGCGGTTTGGATTTGAACTCGGGATGGAACTGGCATGCGAGAAACCAGGGATGATCGGCAATTTCAACCACTTCAACAAGATCCTTGTCCTTGTACACACCCGACAGGATAAGGCCGCATTTCGTCAGCATATCACGGTAGGAGTTATTGAACTCGTACCTGTGCCGATGCCGCTCCGAAATCTCGGTCTGGTTATAGGCGGCATGAGCAAGCGTTCCCTTGGCAATTGAACAGGAATAGGTTCCCAGGCGCATGGTACCTCCCTTTTTGCTGACCGCTTTCTGTTCCTCCATAAGATGAATCAGCGGCTCGCCCCCTTCCGGACGGAATTCGCTCGAACAGGCATCCTTAACGCCACAGACATTGCGGGCAAACTCGATCACCGCCATCTGCATCCCGAGACAGATCCCGAAGAAAGGGATTTTCTTCGTGCGGGCATATTTGATCGCCATGACTTTTCCTTCCGTGCCGCGCTCACCAAAACCGCCGGGTACGAGGATCCCGTCGACATCTTCAAAATGCCCGTCGGCTCCGTCACGTTCGATCTTTTCAGCATCAAGATATTTCAGGGAAACCCGGCAATCGTTGCCGATGCCCCCATGGGTCAGAGCTTCTGAGAGAGATTTATAGGACTCCGTCAAATCGACATATTTGCCGACAATAGCGATACGTACCTCACCATTGCTCGGATGGCGCAGTTTCTCTACCACATCCTGCCAGTTGGTCAGATCGGGGGCCTTGGTCCAGATGTTCAGTTTCTCGACAATCTGATCATCCAGATGCTCCTTGTTAAGCGCCTGCGGAACTGCATAAATATGTTCGGAATCCACAACAGGAATGACGTCCTTTTCCCCCACATTACAGAACAGGGCGATCTTGCTCTTCATATCCGCCGGCAGATCACGTTCGCAGCGACAGAGCAGAATATCCGGCTGGATGCCGATCTTGCGCAGTTCCATGACTGAATGCTGGGTCGGCTTGGTCTTCAGCTCACCGGCGGTACGGATGTAGGGTACCAGCGTAACATGGACATAGAGCGCGTTCCCCTGCCCCCGATCGAAGCGGAACTGGCGGATCGCTTCCAGAAACGGCAGCGATTCGATATCGCCAACAGTCCCGCCGACCTCGACAATCGCCACGTCGGCCCCTTTGGCGTTTTCTATGATTTTATGCTTGATCTCATCGGTTATGTGCGGAATTACCTGGACCGTACCACCCAGATAATCGCCGCGGCGCTCCTTGGTAATGACCGAAAAATATACCTGCCCGGTCGTAAAATTGCTCTTTTTGGAAAGAACGGCACTCGTAAAGCGCTCGTAATGCCCCAGGTCAAGATCGGTTTCGGCGCCGTCATCGGTAACAAAGACCTCGCCATGCTGAAAGGGGGACATGGTCCCGGGGTCAACATTGATATAGGGGTCGAGCTTCTGCATCGTTACCCGTAGCCCGCGCGCCTCCAGGAGCGCCCCCAGCGAAGCGGCCGCCAGACCCTTGCCGATCGATGAAACAACGCCGCCGGTGATAAATACAAACTTGGTTTTCATGTTATCTGCTCCTGAATATCAGTCGATAAAATATTATTTCAAGCCCCCTCCTTGATAAGGGAGGTTGGTTCTATTTTGAGAGCTTGCTATACTGCTCCTGCACTTTAAGCAAATCATCGGGTGTATCCACGCCTATCGATTCGAACCCGGTCTCAACCACACGTATTGTGACGCCATTCTCGATCGCGCGCAGCTGTTCCAGTTTCTCGGATATTTCCAGAAACGTCGCCGGCATGGCGGCAAATTTCAGGAGAAAATCACGGCGATAGACATACAGGCCGACGTGCTTGTAACAGAGCAGTTTTCCGCTGCAGAATGATTCGTCCTTGAGATCTTTCCATTTATCGCGGAAAAAAGGGAGCGGAGAGCGGGAAAAATACAGGGCGTTACCACGGTTGTCGGTCACCACTTTGACCACATTGGGAGAGAGGAAATCATGAAGGCACTTGATGCGTGTCTTGACGGTTCCCATCTGCAGGTCGCCCTCTTCGAGGAAAGGCTGAATGGCCGCGTCGATCATGGCCGGGTCAATCAACGGTTCATCGCCCTGGACATTGACGATCATGTCGGCATCCAGTCCGGCAGCCACTTCAGCCAAACGGTCAGTACCCGTTTCATGACTCGACATGGTCATCATCGCTTCTCCGCCGATAGCAGTGACCGCATCGGCGATACGCTGGTCATCAGTGGCAACAATAACCCGACCGACCAGCCTGGACTGAGCGGTTCGCTCATAGACGTGCTGGATCATCGGACGGCCGCCAATTTCCGCCAGAGCCTTGCCTGGAAAACGTGTCGATGCAAAACGGGCTGGAATAACCGCTATAATTTTCATGCCGGAGCAACCTTTTAGTTTTAGTAAGTTAGAATTCATTTTCTGCATTTTTTGAGCAGAAATCGATTTCGTTAACTCGCTTATCCTGTTTATCAGGGTTAGGGAATATATGACGAGAACGTCAGGTGTCCTGTGGTAGGACGTGACAAGTTACCGCAAAAGATAATTGGTGTCAAGATGCGAACAGGAATCTTCAGGGTGCAATTCGACTTGCTATTGTACCAGGTTAAGCTTGCACAACTCATTTGCAAGCTTGTGCCTGCTGAGAGGCTTTACTATATATCGTCTGCTTCGCACTCGTTGAACGACTTGCCAACGCAAACGAATCATTCGCTTCCTGGCCGTTCACAGCGATGTCACAGTCGAACAGAAATCGTGAACCCGCCCTAAAAAGGTGATCCCGTCCTCACCGGGGTATTTTAAAATTTAAAATCCCTCTTTGTCGAGATCACGTAATCTCTCTGAGCGGCTTCCTTCTGATGACAGCCAAAACAGGTGCTGACCGGATCGAGACCGCTCGGTCTGCCGTCAGCGCCAAAACCGGCAAAAAGCCAGCCGCCGGTTGCAGTGTAACGCTTGTTTTTCTGCATCAGTACGATCATGTTTTTGGAGCCGTCAACTGCCGGGTTATCCTTGATATTGAAAAACTCAACTACGATGCGGCTCCCCTCGGCAAATCTGTTATCGGCAAGGTAGCCGCTCTGTGCCTTTTTGTCGGCATAAATGTAGTGAATGCCAAAAAAAAGCGAGTTTTTGTCTGTGACGACCTTGCGTTCACTTTTCTTCCACGCGGTATATCCTTTGGGAAGCGATGGGGAAGAAGCAGCAAGAGCGACGGCGTTAAAGCAGAAGAACACGGAAAACAGTACGACAGCTGATTTCATGATGAGACTCCATCGGTAAGATATTTGGTGGAAACTATATCATGAATAGCTGCCTTGTCACGCTCCGATTGTATCCGCGGAGGCGCCATCCTCAGGGTGACCACCTGAATGAACTCTCTTCTACAACCGTGCTGGGCAAGTGTGCCAAAGGGGAACAAATGGGCATGAAACAAGAGTTATGGAAGGATTGTGAAGGGTTACGCGAATATCGTGCGGAGCGTAGCTGCAACGGCATTCCAAACGATTGTCCGGTATTTTCAGATACAGGCTGTAGCCGAGTTTTTTTACTTCGCTGCCGCTAATAACGGACGCTGCATCAGGATGAGATAAGTCGAGCCGATCTGTCATAAAACCCTCCTCGATATCTTAACGTATTCATCGACAATAGAACCAATTTCTGAAGTAACGTTATGGAAAATACATCTACCCGCGTTCCACCGGCAACGCATATATTGACCTTACCAGAAGAGTAAGGTACCTTACAGCACGTAACAGATTGTCAGAAAGAAGGAATCACCCGATATGCAACGCCCATCCTGGGATCAGTATTTCATGGATATTACACGCCTGGTGGCGACCCGTTCCTCCTGCCTGCGCCGACAGGTGGGAGCGATACTGGTCAAGGACCGTAATATCCTCGCCAGCGGTTACAACGGCGTTCCGTCCGGCATTACGCATTGCGAAGCGGCCGGCTGTCTGCGCGAAAGACTGGGCGTTCCATCCGGGGAGCGCCATGAACTCTGCCGGGGTCTGCACGCCGAACAGAACGCCATCATCCAGGCTGCCAAGCACGGCACCAACATCAACGGCGCCACCCTGTACTGCACCACCATGCCCTGTATCATCTGTACAAAAATGCTTATCAACGCCGGAATAACCACCGTGATCTACGGCGAAGGATACGCCGACGATCTGGCTCGTGAAATGATCGGAGAGTCAGGAATACTGGTTCGTCACTTTTTACCCGAGAGCGCGGACCCAACTTAAATGAAATGCCCATTCTGCAACAACCTCGACAGCAAGGTCGTAGATTCCCGTCCCGACAAGGGTGGATCAGCCATAAGGAGGCGGCGGGAGTGCGAGCAGTGCGGCAAACGTTTCACTACGTTTGAGCGGATCGAGGAGATGCTTCCCCAGGTCTGCAAGAAAGATGGCCGCCGGGAACCATTCGACCGGATGAAGATTATCAACGGCATCGTCAAGGCCTGCGAAAAGCGCCCGATCTCGAAAACCGAGATCGAACTGCTGGTTGATCGCCTGGAAACGCGGCTGCAGGAATCAACCGAGCGGGAAATCTCAACAACAACTATCGGCGAGTGGGTCATGAAGGAGCTGCATGGCATGGATGAGGTCGCCTACGTCCGTTTCGCCTCGGTCTACCGCTCATTCAGGGATATCAGTGAATTTATGCAGGAGTTGCAGGAACTGCTGAAAAAATGACTTCCACCGACACCAAATACATGAAACGTGCCTTGACGCTGGCAAAAAAGGGACTCGGCAAAACGCACCCTAATCCGGCAGTCGGATGCGTAATCGTCAAAAATGGCTCCATTATCGGCGAGGGCTGGCATAAGCGGGCCGGCGGACATCATGCCGAGGTACATGCGCTGGAGATGGCCGGCGCCCTGGCGCGTGGAGCGGATGTTTTCGTCACGCTGGAGCCGTGCAGCCATACCGGCAAGACCCCCCCATGCAGCGAAGCGCTGATCAGGGCCGGAGTCAAGCGGGTTATAGCCGGTATGAGCGACCCGAATCCGCTGGTCAATGGCGGCGGATTAAGGGCTCTGCAGCAGGCCGGAATAGAGACGCTCAGCGGGATACTCGAGGAGGAGTGCCGTGCCGTCAACCTCCCGTTCATCAAGCATGTAACAACCGGCATGCCGTATGTCACCTACAAGTGCGCCATGACCCTGGACGGAAACATCGCCACGATCACCGGAGAATCCCGCTGGATAAGTTGCGAGGAATCCCGGAAATACGTGCACCGGATGCGTTCGCGCATGGATGCCGTAATGGTGGGAATCGACACGGTCATAGCCGACAACCCGCAGCTTACGGTAAGGCATGTCCGGGGGAAAAACCCGTTGCGGGTGATTGTGGACACGCGCCTCAGAACCCCCGAGAGCGTGAATGTACTGAACAATCAACTTTCAGCAAAGACCATTATCGCCACCACGGAAAGCAATCCGCGAGTACATCTCCGTTATCTCAAGCAGGGTGCAACCGTTATGGTCTGCGATGGGCTTGACGGCCGCGTCTCCATGAAAGACCTGTTGCAGAAGCTGGGCGCAATGGGCGTACAATCCATTCTGCTCGAAGGGGGTAGCGGTCTAGCGGGAAGCATGCTGCAGAACGGCATGATTGACGAACTGGTGTTTTTCATTGCACCAAAGGTCATAGGCAGCAACGGTTTTGCCCCTTTTAAACTGCTGGGGATCACCAGCATGGCGCAGGCCATCAGACTGGACTTCACCAACGTATCCCGCAGCGGTTCCGACATTGTCGTAACCGCCCGCCCGGAGAGCTCATGTTTACCGGCTTGATCGAAACTACCGGCCGGGTAGCGGCCTGTGAAAGACGAGGTGCAGCGGCGGTTCTAACCGTGACCTCCGCCCTGCCCGTAGCGGATATCTCCATCGGTGATTCGGTGGCCGTCAACGGCGCCTGCCTGACGGTTACCGCAAAGCGTGAGGCGGCGCTGACCTTCGACGTCTCGCCGGAGTCGCTGACCGCCACTACCATTGAAAGCCTCCGGAGCGGCCACAGCGTCAACCTTGAACGTGCTTTGCGACTGGGTGACAGGATGGGTGGACATATCGTTACCGGCCATATCGATTGCATCGGAAGGCTAGCGCGAACGAGCGGGACCTCCGGCAACCACGTCCTCGAATTTACCATTCCGCCTGAGCATGCCCGTTATCTGATAACCAAGGGGTCGGTAGCGATCGACGGGATCAGCCTGACGGTCAATACGGTCACCGGGGAGAGCTTTTCGGTAAACATCATTCCGCATACGTACGCCAGCACCACACTTGGGCAGCTGACGACCGGCGACCGGGTCAACATAGAAACCGATATAATCGGCAAGTACGTGGAGCGCCTGACGTCCACATGGAAGCCGGCAGGCGGATTAAGCATGAAAACTCTCACAGAGAATGGATTTATATAAAAGGAAAGGTACACACATGTCAGTATCGACGATAGAAGAGGCAATCGAAGATATCCGTCAGGGAAAAATGGTCATCCTGGTTGATGATGAGGATCGTGAGAACGAAGGGGACCTGACTCTGGCGGCCGAGGCGGCCACTCCGGAGAACATCAATTTCATGGCAAAATATGGTCGCGGCCTGATCTGCCTGACTCTGACGCCGGACAAATGCGATGAACTCGGACTGCGCCCGATGGTGCGCGATAACACCTCCCCCTTTGAGACCGCATTTACCGTATCGATAGAAGCCAAACATGGCGTGACGACCGGCATCTCGGCGGCCGACCGTGCCCACACGATCGTAACCGCCGTCGCCGACGGTGCCGGCCCCGGTGATCTGGTCAGTCCCGGCCATGTCTTCCCGCTCAGGGCCCGCAAAGGGGGGGTACTCGTGCGTCTTGGACAGACCGAGGGCTCCGTCGATCTGGCTCGCCTTGCGGGATTGAAACCGGCCGGTGTCATCTGCGAGATCATGAATGATGACGGCACAATGGCACGCATGCCGGAACTGAAAGTTTTTGCGAAAGAGCACAAAATAAAGATCTGCACGATTGCCGATCTGGTAGCGTATCGTCTCAAGAACGAACGGCTGGTACGCACCGTGGCCGAAGCTCGTCTTCCCTCCTCTTTCGGCGGTGAATGGCGGGCTATCGGGTTTGAGAACGATATCGACCAGATTGAACACATCGCCCTGGTGAAGGGGAATTTGAAAAAGGACCAGCCAGTGCTGGTCCGGGTGCATTCGGAATGTCTGACCGGAGATGTGCTCGGGAGCCAGCGCTGCGACTGCGGCGAACAGCTGCATCGCGCCATGGAGCAGATAGCAGCCGAGGGGTGCGGAGTGATCCTCTATATGCGCCAGGAGGGTCGCGGCATTGGCCTGGTCAACAAGCTGAGAGCGTATGAACTGCAGGACCAGGGGCGTGACACGGTGGAAGCGAATCTGGAACTCGGCTTCAAGGCCGACCTGCGCGACTACGGGATCGGTGCCCAGATTCTGCTGGCTCTCGGGATCACCAAGATTCGACTGCTGACCAATAACCCCAAAAAGTTGATCGGCCTGCAAGGCTACGGCATCGATATTGTTGAACGGGTTTCGATAGAAGCTGAACCGACCGATTCCAACCGGGACTATCTTGAGACCAAGCGGAAGAAGATGGGACACCTGCTGGAAAACCTGTAATGAGAATTCTTCTGCATATATGCTGCGGCCCCTGCGCCCTATTCCCGCTGCTGCAACTGCGGGCCGCCGGTCATGATGTGACCGGCTTTTTCTATAACCACAATATTCATCCCTATCAGGAGTATGTCAGGCGGCGGGATACCGCCATACAGATGTCAGAACTGGAAGCAATACCCCTGATTGTGCGGGACGACTACGATCTGGAAGCTTTTCTGGCTCACGTTGCCTCTGAACCGGCCAAGCGCTGCAGCTATTGCTATGCATCGCGGCTGCGGGCAACTGCAGAAGCGGCTGCCAATGGGGGTTTTGATGCGTTTACCGCCTCACTGCTCTACAGCAGATTCCAGAAACATGATGAAATCAGGGCATTGGGAGAGCAGATCGGGAGCGAATACGGAGTGCCATTTTACTACCAGGACTTTAGATGTGGATGGCAGGAAGGAATCCGGCTTTCAAAAGAGCTGGGGCTGTATCGCCAGCAGTACTGCGGCTGCATCTACAGTGAGAAGGAACGCTATCTGCCAAAGGCACGCTCATAATTCAACCTTCATAATTCATAATTAGAATTGGCGGCGCTATAATGAACAATTTCGGGAAACCGCTGATCATCTTGGGGCTGTTGCTGCTCGCTGTCGGACTGGCCGTATCATTCGCCCCAAAACTCCCCTCCTGGCTCGGCAGGCTGCCGGGGGACATCAGCATCAAGCGCGGCAATTTCAGCTTTTACTTCCCGCTTGCAACCTGTCTGCTGCTCTCGGCAATTCTGTCGTTCATCTTGTGGCTGATAAGGAAATAGGCAACAAAAAAGCCCGTGTCTCCACGGGCTTTTTTGTGTGCATTGTGCGATCAATGTCAATTAGGCATGGATAGCGCTTACGGGGCAAGTATCAACGCATGCTCCGCAGTCTATGCAGGTATCGGCGTCGATAACACGCTTCGAACCCTGCTCGCTGATAGCGTTAACAGGACAGGAGTCCTCACATGCTGCACAGTTCGTGCAATCATCAGTAATTGTATGGGACACGATTTCACCTCCTTGTTAGATTAGCTTGCCGGACGGAAAGCGATATTCAATTTACTATACCGATTTTTAAAAGTCCAGCAAAGAAATCGACTCTCCTGCAGATCCACAATACATATTTTGTTGAATTCATCGCTCGTTACGTGTATATACCAAAAACAGTTTTATTACAGCTAGTTGTTTTAGTTTAGGTGTTATTTTTTTACTGATATTATAATCATATTACCGTTACATTGAAGGAGACTCTCATGATTATCATGGCACTGAACTGCGGAAGTTCGTCGGTAAAATACCAACTTTTCGACTGGCAGAAAAAAGAGGTTGTCGCCAAGGGCATGGTAGAACGGGTTATTATCGGCGGCTCGTTCATCATGCATGAAATCCCGGGGCGTGAGAATTATCATCACGAACAGGACTGCGCCAATCATCAGGAAGCAATAGATCTGCTCATCAAGACGGTCACTGATCCGGTTCATGGCGTCCTGAAAAGTGTTGACGAAATATCCGCGGTTGGTCACAGGGTCGTGCATGGCGGTGAAAAGTTCACCTGTTCCGTCATGATCGATGAAAATGTTCTGGATGCCGTAAAAGAGGTACAGCACCTGGCGCCGCTACACAACCCCCCCAACATCGAGGGAATCGAAGCCGCCCAGGCCCTGATGCCGCATGTTCCGCATGTTGCCATTTTCGACACCGCTTTTCATCAGACCATGCCCGAGCATGCCTATATCTATCCACTCCCCTATGAGTGGTATGAGAAGCATCAGGTCCGGCGCTACGGTTTTCACGGCACTTCGCACCTGTATGTATCGAAGCGGGCAGCCGTACTTCTCGGCAAGGACCCGAAAGATACCAACATCGTCACGATGCATATCGGCAACGGTGTGTCGCACTGTGCCATTAAGAATGGTGTATCGGTAGATACCACGATGGGACTCACCCCGCTCGAAGGGGCTGTCATGGGCACACGCTGTGGCGATATCGACCCGGCCATTCCCGCTTTCATGATGATGAAGACCAATCTCTCGGCAAAGGAAATAGACAGTATCCTCAACAAGAAAAGCGGAGTAATGGGCATTACCGGCCGGTTCACGGACCGCCGGGACGTTATCGAAAACGCCAATGCCGGAGACAAACGCTGCCAGCTGTCGCTGGAAATTGAAGCCTACCGTCTGAAAAAATATATCGGTGCATTCATGGCGGCCGTCGGCAAACTCGATGCGGTCGTCTTCACCGCCGGAGTCGGAGAGATGGGCGCGCTGATCCGCGAAAAGGCGATTGAAGGTCTGGAGCACATCGGCATCATCCTTGACCGCGAGCGCAACAAGGGTGCCATGACCCGCAAGCGCGAAACCCTGATAACCACCGATGACTCCCCGGTCAAGGTGTATGTGATCCCGACCGACGAGGAGCTGGTTTTCACGGAAGATGTTGTCGGCATCCTGAACGGCACATATACCGATCACATGAATTTCCAATATTCGTTTGCAAAGCCGGATTTCGTCAGAAAATAGCCGGATCGATCAAGCTTTTAGAACAAAAAAACCGGCGTCAAGCCGGTTTTTTTGTGGGGGAAACAATCAATCCTAACGGCATTTTAACCGCCGCCAGAAGTAGGCGCTTCTAAGCGATAAATGGGATGAACGCGGATAAAACCTGTAAAAACTCAAAAACCATCTTCATCTTTTGGTTTAGCTTTATGCCCTATTATCCTTATTTATAGATGTTTTTAAATTAGCAATGATTTCGAATACCTTTGATCAGGCTCAATACGTCTTGGTGAGTTCCCGGACCAGCGATGTCGCATACGATCCTTTCGGCAGGGTAAATTCCACCGTCACCGTATCTCCGGAAGTGCTCCAGGCAAGATTACCAACGGGTACCCGCAA
>DATNCC010000362.1:0-37488 GCA_035571735.1 Dongiaceae bacterium
AAGCGCCCTGAGCAGCGCGGCCCGGTGACTTCCCGTGCAGTTGCCGGTGATAGAGCGCCATAACTGCGCCTGCCAATCGCTGCCGTCACCATCATCCCAGGAACACACAATTTCCGGCCGGAATATGGTATATTGATCGAAACAGCCGGCTACCGCCCTGGAGATCTGCAGCAGGCGGCGATCGTCCCGGCCGTTACCAAGATAGGCGTCGATCTGTTCGAAGCCGTTCAGGTGCGACAATGACGGCAGCTTCCCTGCTATGCGCCAGGTCAGCGAGGCGAGAGAAAACGGGAACGATGATTGCGACCCGGGAAGTACCGATCTGAAGCTCCGGTCGAGAAGGTCGTTCGGAAAGCTGAACTCAAGGGAGGCAGACACTCCGAGACGGGAGGCAAGCTCCATGGATATCCAGCGGGCCATGCCATGGCTGAGGATAACGATACTCTCTTTTTCCAGCGGCGGCAGGGGCGAGATGCGCAGGTGGTCGGCGAACGCCTCAATCAGACGTCGCTGGGAGCAGCTGGTAATGAGTCTAAGTGTCGGCATGCACGGAACTATACCGGAATTGGCTGGACAAACAAGCAGGAATTACGGTATGTGAACGTAAATTTAACGGAACTTCTCAGGTATTGAGGCTGAAGGCTAAAGGTTATTAGAAACACTCTTCACTCTTCAGTCTTCAGCCTATCAACCCGAGTACCTACAATAAACGGAGGTAGCATCTAGTGCTCAAAAGCATGACAGGGTATGGTAAAGGGGAAGCTGCCACTCCGAACGGCACTTTTCTGGTCGAGATCCGATCCGTCAACCACCGGTATGGTGAAATTTCCGTCCGGCTGCCGCGGTCGTTTTATGCGTTTGAAAACGAGGTGAAACGTCAGGCCGGCTCACTCCTCAAACGGGGCAAAATCGATATTTCAGTGCAGTGGGATGAGACCGCTGCCGCAAATACCGCCCCGCAACTGGATATGGTCGCTGCGCGGAGCTATTATGACGCCTATTCCCGTTTGGCAAAGGAGTTGAATCTGCCGCAGGATGCCGCGCCCTCATTTATCATGTCGCAAAAGGGCGTGATGAAGGAGGCTGCCGGCACTATGGATGAAACGGAACTGCTGCCGCAGCTCCTGTCCGCCGTGCAGATTGCCGTAGCGGCGCTGGACGCCATGCGTATCAGGGAAGGTGCGGCTCTGGCGGACGACCTCAAGTCCAGGCGATTGCAGGTCGCCGAGTGGTCTGGGCAGATCGGGGAGAGGACGCCGCAGGTGGTGTTGGAATATCGTCAGAAATTGAAAACACGGCTCGATCAGCTTCTTGAGGGAGCGGAATTGGACGAAAGCCGTCTGGCGCAGGAAGTTGCGCTGTTGGCTGATCGCTGCGATATCACGGAAGAGCTGGTCCGGCTTGCGAGCCATTTCAAACAGTTTGACGAGGCGCTCGGCGGTTCCGAGCCGGTGGGGCGCAAGCTTGATTTCCTGATGCAGGAGATGAACCGGGAGGTCAACACGATCGGATCGAAATCTAATGATGCCGGCATCACGACCCTGGTCATCCGGATCAAGGCGGAAATGGAAAAAATGCGGGAACAGGTGCAGAATGTGGAATAATCCGGCTCGGCTCAAGATGCGGATCTTTGCTTTCCAAGCGGCACAATTATATAAGAGGCCTGTCCAATGAAACGTGAAGGTTTGATTCTTGTTCTTTCGGCTCCATCCGGCGCCGGCAAGACGTCCCTCTGCCGTGAATTGTTCAAGACATTTCCGGATATGAAGGAGTCCGTCAGTTATACGACCCGCGCGCCCAGACCGGGTGAGGTCGAGGGTGTGGCATACCATTTTGTCAGTCATGAAGTTTTTGACCGCATGGTAGAAGAGGACGCCTTTGCCGAGTGGGCTGAAGTTCATGGCAACAAGTACGGAACCGCGCTGTCCACACTCGAAGAAGCCCGTAAAAACGGGATCGATCTGGTTCTGGATATCGACTGTCAGGGCGCGCAGAGGCTGAAAGAGCAGTTTGACGGCGGCATCTATGTATTTATCATGCCTCCCAGCATGGAAGAACTTCGCCGCCGGCTTGAGCATCGCTCGTCAGATGCCCAGGAAGTCATAGAGCGCCGCATCGTCCGGGCGGCTGACGAGATCAGGGAAGCCCGCTGGTATGACTACATTATCTTCAACGATAATTTTGATGTTGCGTGCCGGGAATTGGCGGCAATAGTAATCGCCCAGCGGCGCAAAACCTTCAGAATGATGGAAAAAGTAGGAAAATTGTTTGATATATAAACCAAATTAGGGTACAAAGATCATTCATCTAAATTGCAGGAAGGAGTAACTATATGGCTCGCGTAACAGTTGAAGATTGTCTGGAAAAAGTCGAGAACAGATTCCAGCTCGTAATACTGGCTGCAAAGCGGGTAAAGCAGCTCTACAAAGGGGCTCATCCGTTGATTGAATCGAAAAATAACCGCCAGGTTGTCACGGCTCTTCGTGAAATCGCTGCCGGAAAAATCGGCTTCGAAGTCTCAAAAAAACCACGCGCTTAACCTGCCACTCCGGGTGAAGCTGGATTATTCCGGCTTCACCCTTTTTTTATCTACTCCCCGTACATTCCCATTAAACTGTTACAGGCGACAGACAACGTATGATCCGTCTCAACGACATTCTTGATAAGGTTTCAGCGTATAATCCGACTGCCGATCATAATCTGATTCGCAAGGCATATGTATATTGTGCCAAGGTGCATCAGGGGCAGACGAGGTTATCCGGCGAACCGTACATCATCCATCCTATGGAGGTGGCCGGACTCCTTGCAGACCTGAAGCTGGATGTCCCCAGCATCGTGACCGGTTTCCTGCACGACACGATCGAAGACACCCTGGCAACATCGGAGGATATTGCCGCGATGTTCGGCAGTGAAGTGGCTACCCTGGTCGATGGCGTCACAAAGATCAGCAAGATCAACTTCAGGACCAAGGAAGAGAGCCAGGCGGAAAATTTTCGCAAAATGCTGCTGGCAATGGCCATCGATATTCGCGTTATTCTGGTCAAGCTTGCCGACCGTCTTCACAACATGCGCACCCTGGAGTTTCAGGATGAAGTAAAGCAGCGGCGGATCGCCCGTGAAACCATGGACATTTACGCCCCCATTGCGAATCGCCTCGGGATTTCATGGGTGAAAGTCGAACTGGAAGACCTGTCTTTCCGCTATCTGCATCCGGAGATATACTTTGATCTGGTAAGGAAAATATCCCAGAAGAAAGAAGAACGTGAAGCGTTCGTTAATGAAGCCAAGGCTATCATATCTGAAAAGCTGGCCTATTACGGGATCAATGGTGAAATTTCCGGCCGGAGCAAACATCTCTATTCGATCTATCGGAAGATGGAAAAGCGCAATGTAGAGTTTGAAGAAATTTACGACCTGATTGCGGTAAGGATTCTTGTTGACAGCGTCCGCGAATGCTACGAAGTGCTGGGGGTGATTCATTCGGCATGGAAGCCGATCCCGGGGCGTTTTAAAGACTATATAGCCATGCCCAAGGGGAACATGTATCAATCCCTGCATACGACGGTCATAGGACCCCATGGTGACCGGCTGGAAGTCCAGATCAGGACCCACGACATGCACAGTGTTGCCGATGCCGGAATTGCGGCCCACTGGAAGTACAAGGAAGGGAAGGGGTATGACGAGAAGGAGGTCAAGCGCTTTGCCTGGCTGAGGCAGCTCCTCGAATGGCAGCAGGACCTGCAGGATTCCAAGGAATTTATGGATTCGGTCAAGGTCGAGCTGTTTACGGAAGAGGTCTATGTCTTCACCCCCAAGGGAGATGTGAAGGGGTATCCCAAAGGGTCCACGCCGATCGATTTTGCCTACAGCGTTCATACCGATATCGGCCATCGCTGTGTCGGCGCCAAGGTCAACGGCAAGCTGGTGCCGCTCAAGTACGAGTTGAAGAATGGCGATATCGTCGAGGTAATCACCTCGCCGCACCATACCCCCAGCAAGGATTGGCTCAAGATCGTAAAAAGCTCACGGGCCCGCAACAAGATCAGGGCCTGGATCAAGATTGAAGAACGCAAGCGCAGCATCGTGCTGGGACGCGAAATTTGTGAAAAAGATTTTCGCAGATATTCCGTCAATCTGCAAAAAATACAAAAAAGCGGCGAGTTCAAGAAGATCGCCGCGGAATTCGGCTATGCGGCTGACGAGGACCTGCTGGCGGCGGTCGGCTATGGAAAAATATCCAGCAACCAGATCATAGCCAAACTTCTTCCTGAAGAAAAACTGAAGGCGCGCGCCGAGCACAAGGAATCGAGGCTTGAGTCGGTCCTCAACAGACTGAAGGGAAGATCAAGCAGCGCCGTTGAAATCGGCGGGTTGGATGACGTGCTGGTACGTTTTGGCAAATGTTGTAATCCGGTTCCGGGAGATGATATTATCGGTTTTATCACGCGGGGCAAGGGTGTCACGGTGCATACCGCCGATTGCCAGTTTGCCCTGGAAAGCGATCCGGAGCGGCGGGTCAATGTGGCCTGGAACAAGGTAAAAACGGCCGTGCTGCCGGTTAAAATCAGGGTGTTGTGCCATGACGTAAAAGGAATCCTGGCGACAATCACCCTGGCGATCACGAATGCCGAGGCCAATATAGCCAGTGCCCAGATTCAGAGCACCATCGATCAGCGCGGCGAGAATATCTTCGAGGTCAATGTCACCAATCTGGCCCATCTCCAGAAGGTCATGAATTCACTCATGAAAATAAAAGGCGTCATTAAAGTGGAAAGGATAAAACATTGAAACTGAAAATATTATCTACCGAGAACGCACCGGCGGCAATCGGGCCATATTCGCAGGCGGTAACGTGCGGGAACATGCTGTTTTGTTCCGGCCAGATCCCGCTTGACCCGGTCAGCGGCGAGATGGTGACCGGCGACATCAGGCTGCAGGCCGAGCGGGTGATGAATAATATCGCCGCGGTGCTGTCCGCTGCCGGCATCGGGTTTGACGATGTCGTCAAGACAACCATCTATCTGGTTGATATGGCTGATTTCGCTGCGGTAAACGAGGTGTATGGCGCCCGGTTTCCAAATCACAAGCCGGCCCGCTCCACGGTTGCCGTAAAATCCCTGCCCCGCAATGCGCTGCTGGAGATAGAAGTGATCGCCGCGCTGTAAAAAGCGACAACGAAAAAAAGCCGCATCCCGTGAGGGGTGCGGCTGCGTTATGAAACTGTTCTGAAATCTTCTAAAGAGACTTTGTAACGAATCCTGAACGGATGCAGCGGGTACAAACCTTTACGGTAGCAATGCTGCCGTTGTTTTTGACCGCCTTGATTTTCTGGAGGTTCGGATACCAGACCGTACGGGTTTTATTGTTCGCATGGCTGACATTGTTTCCGAAGCTGGGGCCTTTTCCGCAAATTTCACATTTTCTTGACATATTGTTGTCCTCCGTTGATTACTGAAAAAAATCTTATAGCAGACCGATCCGGTTGTTGCAAGTAAAATATGGGACAAGGTATGAATATCATCAAGGCGCTTTTCACGCTATGCATCATCGGATTGGTTGTTGTAGCGGTGCTTTTTATCGATTTTACCTACAAAACCTTTTCGTATCGCCAGAATACGCATAAAGCTGATGCCATTGTCGTATTGACGGGCGGCAAGGGGCGTGTAGAAGAGGGGGTCCGGCTTTTTCGGGAGTCCCGCGCCAAATTTCTGATTTTTGTCGGGGTTGACCCCTCCGTCATAAAAAGCGACCTGTATCGTCCGAAGCCCGGCGACCCTTCCGCCGATAACGTCATCCTGGAGAAGTCATCCCGCAACACCCTTGAAAATTCAATCTTCGGGCGTGACGTAATCGTCCAGAGCGGAGTTCACTCGATACTTCTGATCACCTCGCGCTATCATCTCAAGCGTGCCTCCATTCTGTTTCGTAACTCTCTCCCAAAAAACATCACCATTATTCCGTATCCGGTTGATTCGGTGAATCTCAAGGAGTCCTGGTGGAATCATGGCGGCAGTTTTCATCTGTTGTTTAGCGAATTTTACAAGTACTGCCTGTTGCGGATGTTTTTTCTGCTCGCACCGGCAGAACTTAGGGAAAGTGTCATACCTGTAGTTTCGGGAGGGTGACCCCCCTTCCAAATTCAACAGCTATCTGCTATAGTCCCCCTCACATTTAACGAACAAGAGGTTATTATCATGCGTTATATCAGTACACGCGGTGGCATCGCCCCCATCCCTTTCAAAGATGCCGTCATGATGGGTCTGGCCTCGGATGGCGGTCTGCTGCTGCCGGAGTCCTACCCGTCCGTCTCCAGGGAACAGCTTGAATCCTGGCGCAAACTCAGCTATCAGGAACTGGCCTTTGAAGTCATATCCCGCTACGTCGACGATATTCCCGCCGGCGACCTGAAAAACCTGATCGGCCGCTCTTACGCCACCTTTACTCACTCCGAAGTGACACCCCTGGTCAAGAAGGACGGCGTCTATATTCTCGAACTGTTTCATGGTGTCACCCTGGCCTTCAAGGATGTCGCGCTCCAGTTTCTTGGCAATCTGTTCGAATACATCCTGGCGGAACGCAACCAGACATTGAACATCATCGGCGCGACCTCGGGTGATACCGGCAGTGCCGCGATCCACGGCGTCCGCGGGAAAAAAGGCATTTCCATCTTCATTCTGCATCCGCACGGCAAAACCTCCGCGGTTCAGGCGCTGCAGATGACGTCGGTGACCGACGCAAATGTTCACAACATCGCGGTGCGCGGCACCTTTGATGATTGCCAGGACATGGTAAAGGAACTCTTCGGGGATCTGGAATTCAAGGAAAAATATTCCCTGGGTGCGGTCAATTCAATCAACTGGGCACGGGTGCTGGCTCAGGTCGTCTATTATTTTTACGCCTGGTTGCGCGTTACCGACGAGACGGATGCTCCGGTAAATTTTTCCGTTCCTACCGGAAACTTTGGCGACATTTTTGCCGGTTACGTCGCGAAGAGGATGGGGTTGCCGGTCAACAGGCTGCTCCTGGCAACCAATGAAAACAATATCCTGACCCGCTTCATCAATTCATCCGATTATTCTCTGGGCAAGGTCGTTGCGACCGCATCACCTTCCATGGATATCCAGATCGCTTCCAACTTTGAGCGGTACCTGTTTCATCTGTTTGCTGAAAACCCTGACCGGATCAAAGATGCGTTTGCCGAACTGAAGGAACAGGGGCGCATCTCATTCTCTCCCGACGAGATGGCCATAGTACGGCAGGACTTTTGCTCCGCTTCGATTAATCAAGGTGCCACGCTTCAGACAATCCGTGATTTCCATGCGGATACCGGCTATCTGCTCGATCCTCATACGGCGGTCGGCGTCAAGGCCGCGCTCGATCAGCTGCCGCCTGACTCCGCCAGAATCTGCCTTGCTACGGCCCACCCGGCAAAATTCAGTGAAACCGTGGAGCAGTCGCTTGGTTTTCAGGCGCCGGTGCCGGAATCAGTCAGGGAATTATACGGAAAACCTACCAGATGCGAGATCATGGATGCTGATATAAACAAGGTGCGTGAATTTATTGTTGCTCACATCGGGTAGCTGACCCGCGCCATGTCAGAAAAAAGGAATATAGCCCGGGCTGCGGGTATTCTGGGCAGCGCCACGGTCCTGTCGCGTATCATGGGCATGGTTCGGGATATTGTGGTGTCGCGCCTGTTCGGCGCCGGTCTTGCCACGGATGCGTTTTTTGCTGCATTTCAGATTCCCAACATGCTGCGGCGCTTTTTCGCCGAGGGAGCGTTGACTGCGGCTTTTGTCCCGACCTTTTCGGCGACTCTCACCCGGCAGGGGGACGAGAAGGCTCGCGAGCTTGCCAATACCTGCTTCACCCTCCTTACCATCGTCATGGCGTTCATTACCCTGGCCGGAATTCTCTTCTCTCCGGTCATTGTCGGCCTGATGTTTCCCGGTTTCAAGGCCGAACCTGGGAAATTTGAGCTGACGATTCTGCTCAATCGCCTGATGTTCCCGTACATCTTCTTCATCAGCCTGGTTGCCCTCTGCATGGGCATCCTGAATACGCTGCGGCATTTTTTTACTCCTGCCATTTCGACGGTGTTCCTGAATATTTCCATGATCCTGGCCGCCCTCTGCCTGCGTGGCTTCTTCGAGGTCCCCATCACCGCTCTGGCGGTCGGTGTCCTGATCGGTGGCTGTATCCAGCTGGTCATGCAACTGCCGGTTCTCTGGAGAATGGGCTTCCCGCTCAAGCCCGATTTCAACTTCAGATCTCCCGAAATCCGCACGATTGCCCTGTTGATGCTGCCGTCCGTTTTCGGGGTAGGTGTCTACTATCTGAATATAACCGTCAGCGCCATCCTGGCCTCACTGCTGCCCCAGGGGAGCGTTTCCTATCTCTATTATGCCCAGCGACTGTTCGAATTTCCCCAGGGTATCTTTACTGCGTCGGTGGCGCAGGCTGTTTTGCCATCGATGAGCAGGCAGGCGGCAGATGGTGATATTGATGGCATGAAAAGCTCGCTCTCTTTTGGCGTGCGCCTGATGCTCTTTATTACCATTCCGGCCATGGCCGGCTTGATGGTCTGTTCAACACCCATTTTCAGCCTGATATTCATGGGTGGTGCGTTTGATTATGCAACAGCCGTCAACTCCGCTCTCGCGCTGATGTACTATTCCATAGGACTTTCGTTTGTGGCGTTGACGCGAGTCCTGGCGCCGGTGTTTTATGCGCTGAAAGATACAAAAACTCCGGTATATACCGCATTTGCAGCCTTTATCATCAACCTCTGCTTTAGTCTTGCACTGATGGGGCCTCTCAAGCATGGCGGGTTGGCCCTCGCAACCACACTCTCGGCATTTTGCAACATGCTGCTGCTCCTCTGGTTCTTGAAGCGCAAGATCGGCCATTTTGGCGGGAAGAGCATCATGCTGACCGCACTCAAATCGGGTGCTGCGTCGATTCCGATGGCGGCTGTGGTATGGTATGGCTGTTCGTTCGTCGACTGGTCACAGGCGGGCCACAAGATGTTGAAAGGCTCCGTTCTGGGAGGTTCCATCATCTGTGGAAGCGCCATATATCTGGTGGCAGTGAAGCTGCTGCGCTCCGAAGAAACGCGTGAAGCGGTCTCACTGCTGCGCGGGAAACTGAAGAAAGGTTAGGGTATAAGCAATGAACAGTTCGCATTTTTCGACCCGATACGGAACCGGAATCGTATATGCCGTCGACCGGGGGATAGTAAAAGTTGAAATCCCTGACCTGAGCAGGGTCGATTCGGCTCACCATTCGATGCCGTCCGGATTCGAGCCGTCGGAATTAACCGCTCACGCCGCTCACATGCTGCAGAGATATTTTGACGGCGAACGAATCGATTTTAGTGATACTCCGGTTGTACTCGAAGGAATGACCCCGTTCCGGCAGAAGGTCCTGAATTTTATTCGAATCCTAAAGTTCGGCGAAGTCTGCAGTTATGGCCTGGTTGCAGATGAATGCGGGTCTCCGCATGCCGCCCGGGCCGTGGGAGGGGCACTGGCTGCCAACCCGGTTCCGGTCATCATTCCCTGTCATCGGGTTGTGGCTGCCGATGGAGGTCTGACCGGCTATTCAGCTCCGGGGGGGGAGTGTACAAAAAAGGCGCTGCTCAAGATGGAAGGAGTCAATTTCAAAGGGGTGCAGGTCGTTACAAATCAGCTGGTTATGCACAGGAGTTCCAGTCGATAATAATTGAAAGTTTATTGCGAAAAGTACTTGACAGCTCAAACCCCTGTATTTGCTGTATACAAGCCTAACTATACGAAAAAACAAGCAAAATCTGTTGTATAAAAAAACGGCATTTCGGATAAAACAGTTGTAAGAATATTACTTTTGTATTTCGTCAACACTGTTCTCCACAAGTTATCCACAAATTTTGTGGATAAGAATAACAACTGTGTAAAAACAGTTACATCGCTGTGACTAATTAAGATTGACCCATGCGCTCGGCGCATTTTGCTTTTTCCCATAACTCGTCCATCTCTTCAAGAGTGGCGTTTTGCATCGCCACCCCCTGGCGCAGCAACTCCTCTTCGACGAACCTGAAGCGCTTTTGAAAGCGGGTTATGGTTTTACGGAGGGCCTCTTCCGGATTGAGCGATAAAAATCTCCCCAGATTCGCAATGGCGAACAGCAGATCACCCAACTCGTCTTCCATTCGCTCCGGATTCCCCCCCGCCCACGCCTCTTCAAATTCATGCAGTTCCTCCATGACCTTGGCAAAGACTTGATCGGCATGTTCCCAGTCAAATCCGACCCGCGAGGCCTTTTCACTTATCTTGTGAGCCTTCATGAGTGCCGGCAGGTGATCCGGCACTCCGGAGAGAGCCGACGGACGTTCGACACCCTTCTCGAGCTGTTTGATTTTCTCCCAGTTTTCAATCTGCTGAGCGCTGTCCCTGATCTCCAGATCGCCGCCGAACACGTGGGGATGGCGCCTGATCAGTTTATCGCAGAGGGTAGCGATGACATCGCCAATGGCGAAGTCGCCGGACTCCTCGGCAATGGCAGCGTGAAAAATCGGCTGCAGAAGCAGGTCCCCCAGCTCCTCCTTGAGATGCTGCGGTGATTTCTCATCGATGGCCTCTATGACTTCGTAGGTCTCCTCAAGCAGGTAGCGGGTAAGGCTCTCATGGGTCTGCTCCGCGTCCCAGGGGCAGCCGCCCGGCGCGCGCAGTTTGCGCATGATGCTTACGAGTTGTTCGAAGGTGTATGTCTGGTTCATGGCGAGTCCTTTTCAGCACTGGTATTTTTGATTCGCATTATATATCCCCGGAAAGTTCCGCGATAGCAAAGAATAATAATCCGTATTCAGTACTGCATAGAAAAAGTTTGCCAGTGCGGTGAATATGGACTATATTCTCCGCAGGAGATGCGGTTAATGACAGTTTATATTCATGAAATGCCGGAGTGGCCCGGGTTCCGCTGGAGTCAGGATGCGTTGCTGCACCGCCTAGCGAGCATGCGTCACCGACAGGGACGACTGATCGGGCGCATGGAAAGCATGGGTTTTTCTTCCCGTGCGGAAGCGGTATTAAATACCTTGACGCAAGATGTCCTGAAATCCAGCGAGATCGAAGGAGAAATTCTCGACAAGGATCAAGTGCGCTCCTCTATTGCCAGACATCTAGGCATAGAAATCGGAGCGCTGGCCCCGGCAGACAGGAATGTTGACGGTGTGGTTGAGATGATCCTTGATGCCACCCAGAACCATGCCCAGCCGCTGACACGGGAACGTCTCTTCAGTTGGCACACACTGCTCTTTCCTTTAAGCGAACGCAGGCTTGGCAAGATAAAGGTCGGCACCTGGCGCAATGACGTTTCGGGACCGATGCAGGTTGTATCGGGGCCGTTTGGCAGGGAGCGGGTTTATTTTGAAGCGCCGGCCGCCGATCGGATCGAGAAGGAAATAGCGGCTTTTCTCGACTGGTTTAACGCTGACGACAGCATGGATCTTGTGTTGAAAGCCGGGGTTGCTCACCTCTGGTTTGTGACCATTCACCCGTTTGAGGACGGGAACGGTCGGATAGCACGCGCCATCACCGACATGATGCTGGCCAGATCGGAACAGAGCAGCCAGCGTTTTTACAGCATGTCGTTGCAGATACGACAGGAGCGCTCCGTGTACTACGATAGTTTGGAGGCAGCACAGAAAGGCACGCTGGAGATTACAAGATGGCTGGAGTGGTTTCTGGATTGCCTGGGGCGGGCGATTGCCGAGGCGGAGGGAACACTGGCAACCGTGATAGGCAAGGCCCGCTTCTGGGAGTCTCATGTCGGTATATCGTTCAACGACCGGCAGCGCTTGCTGCTCAACAAACTCCTGGATGGTTTCGAAGGGAAACTTACCACGTCCAAATGGGCCAAGCTGGCAAAGTGCTCTCAGGATACGGCATTGCGAGATATTCTCAATCTGGTGGAGTGCGGTGTTCTTGCCAAGGATTCAGCCGGAGGCCGCAGCACCAGCTATTCGCTGTCGCTGACCCTTGAACAGCGAATGGTTCGATTCCGGTAGCAAATTCATTTTATATATTAGGCCAATGTGCTGTATCGGATAATCATGGCTGCCATCAACCACCTTCCTTCCAAGGTAACCTACTTTGTAGGATGATACGTGTCAAAAGGAGTGTTCCATAAATGGATTCTATCGATTGCGAGCGATGTAAACTGATTCTGGATATTGCAACCGAAGGCTTTTGGGACTGGAACCTGAAAGCTAACCAAGCATATCTGAGCCCCCGGTATTGCGAGCTGATCGGATACTCTTCTGATGTCTTCGATAGAGCATTTCTGAAGCAGATAATCCATCCCGATGACCATATGCACTTCTTCAGCGTAATCGACGAACATCTCCAGGGAAGACGCGAAGTTTCAATAACTGAATTTCGCATGATCTCCAAAGATGGCTCGGTACTCTGGATCGAAGGAAGGGGGAAAATTGTTGAATATGATGAACAGGGCAAGCCTTCCCGCATGGTTGGCACCATTGTCGACATAACTGACCGAAAGCGGACGGAAATGGAGTTGAGTGACAATAACCGTTTTCTGACAGACATGATTGAGCACAGCGGGATGCTTGTGGCTGTTAAAAGCCCGGAAGGACGCTATGAAATAGTCAACCGAAGATGGGAAGACGTGACAGGACTGTCACGTTATGATGTTCTTGGAAGAAGTGATGAAGAAATTTTCCCTTACCCGATTGGCAGGCAATTTCGGTTAAATGATCTGGAAGTAATGGAAAGCGGTCACTGCATCGAGAAGGAAGAGATGCTCGACGATGAAAAACGAGGTCATCTGTATGGACTCTCAACAAAATTCGCCTTGAAGAACATGGATGGGAGCATTCGCGGTATATGCGTCATGAGCATCGACATCACCGCGCGCAAGCGGGCAGAACTCCGCCTGCAAAGGAGCGAAGAGGAATTCCGGCTGACCTTCGAGGGAGCATCTGATGCAATCTTCTGGGCGGATGCCATAACCGGCATTCTCATAAACTGCAACGGGGCCGCTGAGAAGATGCTGGAGATGCCACGCGAGGTGATCATTGGCAAGCACCAGACGTGGCTGCACCCCCCGGAGATGGCGGACCATTTTGCGGCCCAGTTCAAAAGATCTGCGGCAATTAGGGAGCCGGCAGCCAACGTCGAAGCGATTGTCATCTCGAAAAGCGGCAAGAGAATCCCGGTACACATCAAGCCTGCCGTTACCAACGTCGGAGGCAGGGATATTATTCAAGGGGTGTTCAGAGATATTTCCGAGCTGAGGCAGGCAGAAGAAGAAAAGCTTGCACTTGAACGACAATTCCACCAGGCTCAAAAATTGGAGAGTCTTGGGGTTATGGCAGGCGGTATTGCCCATGATTACAACAACTTGCTACAGTCAATTCTTGGCAATATGGAACTGGCCTCGATGGAGCTTGCATCAGATTCAGTTGCACAAAAGTATCTTTCTAATGCCGCAATTTCGGGTAGGCGCGCTTCTCATCTTACCAATTTAATGCTGACCTATGTGGGCCAAGGCATAATTATCAAAAAAAACTTGAACCTGAATGAAATGATCAGAGAAAATGTCGAAATGCTGAAGACGGCCGCATCGCCAGCTGTTTCTATTAAACTTCGCCTCTTAGCCGAACAACCGGTTATACTGGCAGACGAAGCTCAGATTTTGCAGGTTGTCATGAATCTGCTTACTAATGCGGCTGAGTCGATTGAAGTACAACCAGGTTTTATCAAACTTACTACGCGCAACCAGAATTGCGATCAAACCTTTTTGTCCACCAGCCTGTTGAACGAGAAACCAGAGCCGGGGTGCTATCTGGTATTTGAGGTCTGTGATAACGGCTGCGGTATGAGTGAAAAAACAATTAGTCGCCTCTTCGATCCCTTCTTTACAACAAAGTTTGCCGGGCGTGGGCTTGGAATGTCAGCAGTTATGGGGATAATAAGAGCACATCACGGTGCCTTGTTTGTAGAGAGTGAAGTCGGCAATGGGACAACCTTCAGAGTGCTGTTCCCACTCTCGGAATCTGCACAGTCAGACGCTGTTCAGGAACCCATTCAGTCACCTACGGAAAGTAGCGCGTTTAAGGAGAACCCTCTTTCCGGTGTGGTTCTTGTGGTGGATGATGATAAGTCCGTATTAAAGATTTGTGCAAAGATGGTCAAACTCTGTGGCTTCAGTGTGATTACCGCTCATGACGGAATCGATGCGGTCACAAAGTTCCGTGAACGTGCTGATGAGATTGTTGTAGTTCTGATGGATCTGACCATGCCAAAAATGGATGGAATAGCTGCTATGCGCGAAATCCACGGCATCAAACCGGACATAAAGGTGATCCTTGCCAGCGGTTTCAATGAAGAGGAACTAAGTGACCGCATCACCAGCCAACCCCCTTCCGCGTTCATCCGTAAACCGTATAGCTTTGATGTACTTGAGGAAAAATTCAGGAGGGTCGTGCAGGCTAATTCACAGAAACGATGAATTAAGCCTGAGCAATTCAGCCTGGCTATCTATGAGATATGCATGGGGTGCAGGCGACAGGTCAGCCGGTACAAAAAGCTACCAGAAATTGTCAAATCGGATGAACAATATCAACCTCCACGCCCGCCAAACCAATGAAACAGCTGAAATTATGTAGACAATGTGTAGCAAAGAATATTATCTTTACCCGCTTTAACCCACTCTGTCGCGCCGCAGGAATGTGCATGACCACAGTCAGGCTTGCCGAAAACAACTCGATTACGCTCTCCCCCGAAATTGTGCAAAAACTGGGGCTCAAACCGGGCGACCCCCTTGCGGTGGAAGAGGTGAATGGCGAGCTTGTTGTCCGTCCGGTGCGGCCTGTAGCCGAATTGCCGGTAAAACCGGCCCCAGCCGACACTAAAAGCCTGAAAGACACGATCTCCCGCAAAAATCTTGAGACCGGCATCCAGTACATCAAGGGAATTGGCCCCAAGCTGGCCGCCCTTCTGGAAAAGCGGGACATCCGCACGGTCGAGGATGCACTCTATCTGCTGCCGCTCCGCTACGAGGACCGCCGCCGGCTGATCCCGATCTCGTCGCTCGCTCCCGGCCGGAGCGGCGTCTTTTCCGGGACGGTTCTGTCCGCCGATGTGACGACTACCAAGGGCGGCCGCCGGGTGTTCGAGGCGGTGGTGGGTGATGAAACCGGCACGATCGCCTGCAAGTGGTTTAATGCCAATGCCGTCTGGATGAAGCGGACCTGGAAGATCGGACGTGCCGGGGTGTTCAGCGGCGAGGTAAACCAGTTCGGGTATCAGCGCGAAGTGCATCATCCCGATGTGGAGTGGCTTCCCGAGGGGGGCAGGCTGCAGGCGCTGCTCGACTCGGATCCGGTCAATTTCGGACGGATTGTGCCGGTCTATCCGCTCACCGAGGGGATACACCAGAAGACGATGCGCCGGGTCATGCGCGAAGTCGTCGATACCTTTCTGACTAATATCACGACCGTTGTGCCCCCCGAACTCTGGCCCGCTGAATTCCCCCCCCTCCGCGAGGCGCTCGGCCAGGTGCATTCACCGCCACCCGAAGCGGACCTTGCCGCCCTGAATGTCGGGGCTACTCCGGCACATCAGGCTCTGGCGTTTGATGAATTCTTCTTCTGGGAACTGGGACTGGCCCTCAAGAAACGTGGGGTGGCGCTGGAAGAGGGGATCGCCTTTCAGGTGACGCACCGCTATACCAAAGAGCTGGCGCGTCTCCTTCCCTTCGAGCTGACGGCGGCCCAGCGGAGGGTGCTGACGGAAATAAAAACCGATATGATGGCGCCGCACCCGATGCACCGTCTGGTTCAGGGTGACGTGGGGAGCGGCAAGACCCTCGTGGCGCTGATGGCGGCTCTGATCGCCGTCGAGAACGGGTATCAGGTGGCCATCATGGCGCCGACCGAAATTCTTGCCGAGCAGCACTGGCACACGATGCACCGCTGGTGCGCGCAGATGGGGCTGGAAGTGGTTCTGATAACGGCCGGACTCAAGGGGAAGGCCAAAAAAGAGGCTCTCGGGCGGGTCGCCGACGGCAGCGCCAGGATCGTCATCGGTACTCACGCGGTTATCCAGGAGAAGGTGGAATTCGCGAGACTCGGGCTGGGAGTGATCGATGAACAGCACCGTTTCGGCGTCCTGCAGCGGGGGATCCTCAGGAAGAAGGGGGCCAACCCCGACATCCTGGTCATGACCGCCACCCCGATCCCCCGGACTCTCGCTATGACGCTGTTCGGCGACCTCGACCTCTCTGTAATCGATGAAATGCCCCCCGGCAGAATTCCGGTCGAGACGAAAATATTTTTTGAGTCACGCCGACCGCGACTCTATGATATGATCCGGGAGCAGGTCAACCTGGGACGTCAGGTCTACGTCATTTATCCGCTCGTCGAAGAGTCTGAAAAGACGGACCTGAAGGCCGCCAGCCAGATGGCGGAGCATCTGCAGGCCGACATATTTCCGGGCTTAAGGGTCGGGCTGCTCCACGGCAGGCTGACCCCCCTGGAAAAAGAAGCGGTCATGGCTTCCTTTACGGCGAGCGAATTCGATATCCTGGTTTCGACAACCGTCATCGAGGTCGGCATAGACGTGCCGAATGCTTCCGTAATGGTGATCGAACATGCCGAGCGCTTCGGGCTTTCACAGCTGCACCAGTTGCGGGGCAGGGTGGGGCGCGGCAGAGACAAGTCGTACTGTATCTTGATGACAACCGGGAAATTGTCCGAAGATGGCGAGAAGCGGTTGCGGGTGATGGAGTCAACCGGAGACGGGTTCCGGATTGCCGAAGCCGACCTGGAAATCAGGGGGCCGGGCGATTTCCTCGGTACCCGCCAGGCGGGTATGCCCGATTTTCGTGTCGCCAACATCCTCCGCGACGGTACGCTGCTGGAGAAGGCCCGCCGGGCGGCATTTGATCTGCTGGAACGCGATCCGGAGCTTAAGGGGCCGGCACATGTTCCGCTCCATGACGAGCTGCTGCGGCGCTGGGGTAAAAGGCTGGAACTTGCGACAATAGGATAGGGACTTTAGATGCAGATTGTAACAGGAATAGATATTTACGATAAAATTATTGAGGCATCCGGTGTCACCATCGGCAATTTTGATGGTGTCCATCGCGGCCATGCGGAGATTTTTGCCCACCTGAAGCAAAAAAGCTCGGACCGTGGTCTTCCTTCCGTAGTGGTTACCTTCGAGCCGCACCCTTTAAAGATACTGGCGCCCGAATCGGCTCCCCCCATGATCACAACGTTTGAGCAAAAAGCCGCGCTGATCGGGGAGACCGGCATTGACTATCTGGTAGTAATACCGTTTTCCAGAGAATTCTCCCAAGTGTCGGCGACTGATTTTGTCCTCAACATTCTCTGCGGTTCACTCGGCATGCGGCATATCATTATCGGGCATGATTATGCCTTCGGCAGGGGTCGGGAAGGGAATTTCAAAACACTGGAGACCCTGGGTGCGCTGAACGGATTCACCCTTGAAGATCTCCCCCCGATCGGAGAGGAGGGGGTCGTCTTCAGCAGCAGCCTGGTCAGGTCAGCCGTTGCCTCTGGTGATGTAGATGCGGCTTCACGAATTCTCGGGCGCTATTACCAGATATACGGGACTGTCGTTCATGGCCGCGAAATCGGTCATTCTCTCGGATTTCCGACAGCCAACATTGCGACACCCAACGAATTGCTTCCCTCCGACGGCGTGTATGCGGTGATGGCAGATGTTGATGGTCAACGTGTAAAGGGCGCCTGCAGTATCGGAATTAACCGGACCGTTGGCGGGGAGACGCGAACGATAGAGGTGTTCCTGCTTGATTTTTCTGGCCACATTTATGATCACGCGATCACGGTTCACTTTGTAAAGAGGCTCAGGCCGGTGCTCAAGTTTCCCGATATCGCCGCACTTAAGAGTGCAATCAGCCGGGATGTTGCGGATACCCGTGTCATACTGGAAAATCTGGATTCTAACTTACTAAAAACCAACTAGCCCTGATAAACAGGATAAGTGCGTTAACGAAGTTGTTTTCTGCCAGAACAGCGCGCAGAAAATAACTTCTTACTTACTAATAGATCGGAGCCTCGTGCGCACTAAATTTGATCTTAAATTCTGGCTCGGAATCGCCGTCAGTGCTTTTTTTATGGCACTGCTTTTCAATAAAATTGATTTTCGCTCACTGGGCGCAGCTCTTCGGTCCGCCGATTATCGCTATATATTTCTGGCCGTCGTGTTTACTTTTATCAACTATTTTCTGCGGGCGGTCCGCTGGCGCTATCTGCTCATCTCCGAGAAGTCCATCCCGCTCTCCTCACTATATCCGGCCACGATTATCGGCTATATGGCCAACAACCTGCTGCCGGCCCGTCTGGGCGAGTTTGTCAGGGCATACACGCTTGCAAGGCGAGAGCAGCTTGAAACTCCTTCCGTGTTTGCTTCATTGGTGATCGATCGCCTTTGTGACGGATTCACGGTACTGCTACTCCTTCTGGTTACACTGTTCACACTGCGGCTGCCGTCCGGAATCGAAGATGCCGTGGGTGCGCTCAGGGCAGGAGGAACGCTCATGTTTCTCCTCTATTGCGCAGTAGTGCTGTTTCTGTACCTTCTGAAACGGCAGACCATGCGAACTCTGTCGGCAGTCGGTTATGTGCTGAAACCGTTTCCCAGGCGCTTTTCAGACAAATTTATCCCGCTGCTTGGTTCTTTCATCGGCGGAATCAGGCTGTCATCGCGTGGGGGGCATGTTGCCGCACTTGTTGCTTCGTCCGCCGGGATCTGGCTGTTTTGCGTTCTTCCGGTGGATATGACGTTGCGATCGTTCAATGTTCATCTGCCGATAACGGCTTCCATGTTCATTTTGATTCTGCTGGTTTTTGCCGTCATGGTGCCCGCATCTCCCGGATATATAGGCACCTACCATTATGCCTGCTACAAGGGGCTCTCCGTTTTCGGCATCCCCGAAACCACATCCGTCAGTATCGCTCTTATCATGCACGGCACAGGTTTTTTTCCGGTCATTATCGCCGGCTTGTATTACCTCTGGAAAAACAAGATATCTCTCAACGAACTTCAAGGGACGGAAAATGCCAGATGAGTTTACCCGGGATCAATAAATCAAGGTTGGACATGTTTCTTCTCCTCTCTTTTCTCCTGCCGTTTGCCCTGTATATGGCCACACTGGCGCCCTCGGTGACTTTTTTTGACAGTGGCGAATTTCTGACTGCGTCCGCGTCTCTCGGGTCAGCCCACTCACCCGGCTACCCACTCTTTTTGATGTATGCCAAACCTTTTACCTGGCTGCCGCTTGGCAATGTTGCATTCCGCATTAACGTTGCGACCGCGGCTTCTTCTTCCTTGGCATGCCTTGTCGTGTATATCCTGACCATCTCGATGTTGAAAAAAACCGCATTACTTGAAGATGAACGATTTAACGCGGTTGCGGTAAAATGTGCGGGACTCGCCGCGGCAATTACCTTTAGCGTCACGCCCAGGTTGTGGCTGCAGTCAAATCATGACAAACCCTACCCGTTGCTGGCGTTTATTACCGCGATTATTTTTTACCTGTTACTGCAGTGGCAGGAACAGTACCTGGAAGGGCGTGAACGTTCGTCATATATCTACGTCTGTACGTTCCTGGCCGGCCTGGCGATGGCGGTTCATCAGACCATTGTACTGCTGCTGCCGGCCTGGTTTCTGATGATAGTACTGGTTGATTGGCGCATGATAACACGAGTAAAGGAACTCATCCTGGCAACGGCTTTTGCCCTGTTCGGGTTCTCGGTACATCTGTATCTGCCGCTTCGGGCGCTCAGAAATCCGCTGCTTAACTGGGGTGATCCCAAAACAGTAGATCAGTTCCTGTGGCATTTTCTTCGCAAGGGCTACCCGTCGGAACATCCGGTACGTGATATTGCCCTCTTGTGGGCACAGATCAGTGCTTTCAACATCCCGCGCGAGTTTACCTGGCTCGGCGCCGCTCTGGCAATCCTCGGCCTTGCCTGCCTCTGGAAAAGAAATCGAACCGTTGTTATTGTCTACCTTGTGTCGGTTGCTGTCTTCCTGCTCGTTGTTGCCGGTTATTTAAACACACCGATGGAAACGATTTTTCTTACGGAAGAATTCTTCACTCCGCTCTATCTGCTTACCGCCGTCATGATCGGAGTCGGGCTCTTCTGTCTGCTCGGGTACGCGGTTCGCACCGCAAGACTTCCCGCGCGAATCGGAGCTCCGGTATACGGAGTTGTTGCGCTGCTGTTCTTCTCCCTTCCTTCGGCTTTGTGTGCCGTCAACTATTTCGAGAACGATCAGCACAACAATTATATCGCCTTTGATTATGCCTCGAACTCGCTCAGGTCATTGCCGCAGAATGCCATCATGTTTACGTGGGGTGACAGCGGAGCTTTCCCTCTCTGGTATCTGCAGGGCGTTGAACGGATGCGCGAAGATGTGGATCTGCCCCACACCCCCCATCTCGTATTCAACTGGTATCTTGATGCAATGCCGCACCTCTTTAAAAACAGTAACCTGAGAAAGTTCGATATGAACTCCATAGGCCCTGAAGGAGCCCTGCGTATTGCGATAGCTGAAAACATGGGGATCCGTCCGGTATATATTGATTTTTCAACAAGGTATTCAGTTGAATTCAAGGAGTTCCAGCCGTCGCAACGGGGGATTGTGTATCGTATCAGGAGAAATAATGAGCCATCCGGAATACCCGATGTTTCAGTATGGAATAATTACAGTAATCGTGGAATTTTTGAAAAACAGTCTTTCCTCGATCTTGATACCGGGAAAGCGATCTTGATTTATGCCAACAGTTACATGGAAGCGGGCGAATTTTTCGCCGGAATGAGCAGGTTCCAGGAGGCGCGCATGATGCTGGGAAAAGCTGAGCAAATCTCACCCGAGATGCAGGCACCCGCCGAGCAACTCCGGATGCGTTATGGCCTGGGACGCTAAGGGATCGGCTTGATGAAAGCGTTCGATCAGGGTGAACGCGCCTTTAAGATATGGACCGGTCAGACCCCCCCGAAGGTGTAATGCGGCTGGCTTTGGACGGCATTTGGCCAGCTTAAACACAACTTGACAATACCCGGCATTCTCCCTACTATGACTGTTCAGGCACATAAACGGAGCAATTCATGCAGGTAAACAGACTGGGAGAAATCCTTGTAAAAAACAATCTGATTAGTCGTGAGCAGTTGGGGAAGGCACTGGAAGAGCAGAAGCTTTCCGGTAATCAGCTCAGGTTAGGTACGATATTAATTAACCAGAATCACATTACGGAGGAGCAGCTTACCTCGTTTTTATCCAAGCAGTATGGTGTGCCGAGTGTTAATCTTTCCGACTATGAAATTGATCCCGCAGTTGTAAAAATCATTCCGCCGGAAGTCGTTCAAAAGTATCAGCTGATACCTGTCAACAGGGCCGGTGCGACTCTGATCATCGCTGTCAGCGACCCATCCAACCTGTTTGCCATAGAAGATATAAAGTTCATGACCGGCTACAACATTGAAATGGTTGTGGCATCCGAGCGCGACATAAAAACCTCGATAGACAAGTATTATGATCAATCTGCATCACTGGCAGATGTCATGAGCGACCTTGATGTCGAGGATATGGAAATTATTGGTGATGAAGAGCAGGTCGACATCAGCTCTCTCGAGCGGGCTACGGAGGATGCGCCGGTTGTCAAGATGGTTAATGCCATATTGCAGGATGCGATCCGGAAAAAAGCCAGCGATATTCACATAGAACCGTACGAAAAGCTATTCAGGGTACGTTTCCGGATCGATGGCGTGCTGTACGAGATCATGAAGCCCCCGCTTAAGTTGAAGAATGCAATTACTTCGCGTATCAAGATCATGGCGGAACTCGATATCGCCGAGCGTCGCCTTCCGCAGGACGGACGCATCAAGATCAAGCTGGGCGGCGGCAAGGACATGGACTTCCGGGTATCATGTCTTCCGACGCTGTTTGGCGAGAAGATCGTCATGCGGCTTCTTGACAAGGGTAATCTGCAAACGGATTTGACCAAGCTTGGCTATGAGCCCGAGGCGTTAGCGCATTTCATGCACGAAATTCATAAGCCGTTCGGCATGGTTCTGGTTACCGGACCAACCGGAAGCGGCAAAACGGTATCCCTCTACTCGGCCATCTCCGAACTGAATAAGGTATCGGAAAATATATCCACGGCCGAAGACCCTGTCGAATTCAACTTTGCCGGGATTAACCAGGTCCAGATGCACGAAGACATCGGCCTTAATTTTTCGGCGGCATTGCGCTCGTTCCTCAGACAGGATCCCGACATAATCATGATCGGAGAGATACGCGATTTCGAAACCGCTGAAATTGCCATCAAAGCGGCTTTAACCGGCCACATGGTGCTTTCAACGCTCCATACCAACGACGCGCCGGCTACCATCAACCGTCTGCTTAACATGGGAATCGAACCGTTCCTGGTCGCTTCAGCGGTGAACCTGATAACGGCCCAACGTTTGGCCCGTAGAGTCTGCAGTGAATGCAAACAGCCTGAGGAGATTCCGGTTCAAGCTCTGATTGATGCCGGAGTATCGCCGGATGAGGCGCCGTCATATGTCTGCATGCGCGGCAAAGGATGTCAGGCATGTAACAACACCGGGTATAAGGGGCGTGTCGGGTTCTATCAGGTTATGCCGATGCGTGAAGAAATCAAGGAGCTTATTTTAAACGGTGCAAACACGGCTGAAATCAAGCGTGAAAGCATGCGAATCGGCATCAAAACAATGCGTCAGTCCGGCTTGACAAAACTTAAGGAGGGAGTAACCTCCTTTGAAGAAGTGTTGAGAATAACTGTTTCTGACGACTAAAACAGGGGGCCTTGCGGTGCTAAACCTACATCTTCTGCTAAAAAGTCTCGTTGAATCAAATGGCTCCGACCTTCACATTACAACCAATTCACCCCCGCAAATGCGTGTTGACGGGCACCTGGTGCCCATGGATTTTCCCCCCATGAACCAGGTCGAAACGAAACAGCTTTGTTACAGCGTATTGACCGATGCACAAAAGCACAAGTTTGAAGAAGAAAACGAACTGGATCTTTCATTCGGGGTGAAGGGTCTTTCGCGTTTCAGGGGAAACATGTTTATTCAACGGGGTGCCGTTGCGGGTGTTTTCAGGGTTATCCCGTATAAAATCCTGACATTTGAAGAATTAAACCTGCCTCCGATTGTGCCCGAGTTGGCTGCAAGGGCGCGCGGTCTCATTCTGGTGACCGGCCCGACCGGAAGCGGCAAATCAACTACGCTTGCATCAATAGTCGATTATATCAACGTTAACCGGCGCGAGCATATTGTCACTATCGAGGACCCGATTGAATACCTTCACCCCCACAAAGGGTGCCTGATAAATCAGCGTGAAGTAGGATCCGACACCAAAGGATTCAAAAACGCACTCAGATATGTTCTGAGACAAGATCCCGATGTTGTTCTGGTTGGTGAGTTACGCGACCTTGAAACGATTGAGGCGGCGCTTACACTTGCCGAAACCGGCCATCTCTGCCTTGCAACCCTGCATACCAACTCTTGCGCTCAGACTATAAACCGGATTGTCGACGTGTTCCCTCCGTATCAGCAGACCCAGATAAGGGCCCAGCTTTCTTTTGTTCTGGAAGGCGTGCTGTCGCAAACCTTAATACCCAGAATGGGATCAAAGGGGCGTGCTCTGGCCCTCGAAATCATGGTTCCGAATCCCGCTATCCGGAATTTGATTCGTGAGGACAAGGTCCATCAGATCTATTCCCAGATGCAGATCGGTCAGGAAAAATTCGGAATGCAGACCATGAATCAATCCCTGTTTACGCTCTTTCAGAAGCGAATGATTTCGCTTGAGGAAGCCCTTGGGCGTTCACAGGATCCGGACGAACTCAAAAACATGATGAGCAATCCTGCGGCAGGAATGCAGCGCCGTCCCCAGATGCACTGAATCGATGAAGGAGAGCCGTAATGCCGAAATATAACTGGGAAGCTCGCACGAGGTCCGGTGGCACACAAAAAGGTGTTATCGAGGCGGCATCTGTTGATGTCGTTGAAGCGCAGCTGAAAAAATACGGCTTCAGTAACATATCAATAAAGGCTGAATCCAAGGGTTTCAAGTTGCCGAAATTCGGCGGCGGTAAAAAGATAGACGAAAAAGAGCTCGTTATTTTCACCCGGCAGTTTGCGACTATGATCGACTCCGGATTGCCGCTTGTTCAATGCCTCGAAATTCTGGCAAGTCAGCAGGAAAACAAGACCTTCCAGGAAATATTGTACAAGGTCAAGGAGAGTGTCGAAAGCGGTTCCACGTTTGCCGACGCGCTGGGAAAGCATCCAAAAGCTTTTGACCAGCTGTACGTGAACCTCGTTGCTGCCGGTGAGATAGGCGGCATTCTGGATACAATCTTATCGCGTCTTGCAGCCTATATAGAAAAGGCGATGAAGTTAAAAAAACAGATCAAGGGAGCGATGGTTTACCCTATTACGATTATGTCCATTGCCGTCGTGGTTGTTGGAGTTATTCTTGTTTTTGTCATACCGACGTTTGCCAAGATGTTTGCGGATTTCGGAGGGGAGTTGCCTGCACCAACCAAATTTGTTATCGCCCTCAGTAATTTCCTGCTCAAGTACATTTTCGTTCTTATAGGCGGTTTCTATGCTTCAGTTTGGGCCATAAAAAAATATTATGCTACGCCGGGTGGGCAGAAAAAGATAGACCGGATGGCGCTTAAGGCGCCGATTGCCGGTCCGTTGATCAGGAAAGTTGCCGTGGCAAAATTCACCAGAACTTTGGGAACGATGGTCAGTTCAGGTGTTCCGATCATGGACGGCCTCGAAATAGTTGCAAAAACCGCCGGCAATAAAATAGTTGAAGAGGCGATCTACGCAGTCCGTCAGGCGATCTCGGAAGGTAAGACCATGGCGGAGCCGCTCGCCGCATGCGGAGTATTCCCGCCCATGGTGGTGCAAATGATCGCCGTTGGTGAAGCGACAGGCGCTATGGACGCCATGCTGAACAAAATAGCCGATTTTTACGACGATGAGGTTGATGATGCCGTTAGTGCCATGACCTCCATGATGGAACCGTTGCTGATGGTGTTTCTTGGAACAACTGTAGGCGGCCTGGTAGTGGCCATGTATCTGCCGATCTTCAAACTTGCGGGAGCCGTTGGCGGTTGATTATGGGCTCTGAACGAAGGCTCAGGCTCTTCATCTACGCCAGGATAATTGTTTCTTTTCTTTTTCTGGCCTCAACCCTGTTTCTCAATTATCAAAACTCTTCTATTGGAACTGAACGCTTTCAACCTGGAGTAATCAGATTGATGGCGTTTTCTTTTGTATTCTCGATCATCTCGCTTCTCATCCTTAAAAAACGAAGGTTCACTCATTTTCTTACCAATCTTCAGGTTATCTGGGACTTGTTGTTTGTTACCGTCCTTGTTCTGTTTACCGGAGGAATTCTAAGTCCATATTCATTTCTTTATCTGCTGTCGATCATGATTGCCGGAATGCTGCTTGGGCGGCGCCAGGCGCTCTATACAGCATCATTGTGCGGAATTCTGTACGGTACGACACTTGATTTTCAGTACTTTGGCTACCTGTCATTTATCGGCTTGAGTCAGGAAGACGCCCGTCAGGCCGGTGCCTTGCGGCTGTTCAGTACGATATCATTCAACCTGATTGCCTTCGGCTTGACCGCCTTTGTTACCGGACTATTGGCAGAACGTGCCCGCCTGAGTGAAGAAGCCCTTCAACGCTCATCTATCGATTATTTCGAACTGGCCCAGTTGAACTCCGCCATAGTTGCCCATAGTGAGAGCGGTCTTCTGACAACGACCTTATCCGGTCGAATCAGGGTTTTTAATCCGTATGCCGAAGCCATAACCGGACTCAGTCAGTCCGATGCCTATGATAAGCTGATTGAAACTGTTTTTCCTCATTTATCCGGACATATTGATCAGGACAGCGACCTGATAAAGCATGAGTTTGAATATCAAGCATCTGCCGGTTCAGTCATGACGTTGGAATATAGCGTTGCACCTTTTAATGACAGTAACGGGATACTGGCCGGATATATTGTAAATTTCAGGGATATCACCAACATCCGTCGAATGGAAGCAGCACTGAAAAAAGCCGATCGACTTGCAGCCTTGGGAGAACTCTCCGCGCGCATGGCCCACGAGATACGAAATCCGCTGGCGGCTCTGTGCGGATCGGTTCAATTGCTGTCCAGCGCCACTGACGTTCAGGGACATGATGCACGGCTTCTGGCCATCGTTACCAGGGAAGCCGAACGACTCGATGCGTTGATATCGGAATTCCTGATGTATGCCCGTCCCGCTACGCCTCAGATCAAACGGATTTTGCTGCACCAGTACATCGATGAAGAGTTCCTTTTTCTGGCACACGATCCTCGATTTGCGCACATAACGCTGCAGAATCTTGTGCCGAAGGCGGCTGAAGTTTCCGTCGATCCCAATCAGCTTCAACAGGTCATGATCAATCTGCTGCAAAATGCCGCCGACGCAATGTCGGGGGAGGGTGAAATCCGGATCGAATGCAGCTTTACCCAGGCTACAGCCAATATCAGCATCACCGATAATGGCACCGGAATATCGAAAGACGCGGCACAACATCTGTTCGAACCGTTCTGGACCACAAAACCAGCCGGAACCGGTCTTGGTTTGGCAATCAGCTACCGGATTATCGAAGCTCACGGCGGAAATCTATCTATCGAATCACCACCCGCAGGTGGTTGCAGGTTCGTTATTACACTGCCTCTATGAGTATTCCGATTTCATACAGTTTTCGCAATCTTTCCACCCGCAGGTTAACAACTTTTTTAACCGCTTCCGGAATGGCTCTTGTAGTGTTTGTCTTTGCCTCAATCCTGATGCTATCGGCAGGATTGGAAAAAACACTGATTGAAACCGGTTCCGACGATAATGTCATAATTACACGTAAATCCGCCAACTCAGAGGTACAAAGCGGTGTTGAGCGGCTCCAGGCGGCAATTATCGAAAGCCTTTCCAATATAGCGACAGACAGGCAGGGAGAAGCGCTGCTCGCCAAGGAGCTGGTGGTACTGATCAGTCTCCCGAAAAGGGGAAGTGACAAGCCGGCCAATGTTGTCATACGTGGCATTCAGGACGCTTCACTGCAGCTCAGGCCTCAAGTTGTTTTACGTGAAGGACGGATGCCAAAGCCCGGTTCATCTGAAATTATGGCCGGGAGCAGTATAGCCGCCAGATTCAAGGGGGGCGGAATTGGTGAAAACCTCCGTTTTGGCATGCGAGACTGGAGAGTTGTCGGAGTATTCGATGCCGGTGCGACCGGCTTCAGTTCCGAGATATGGGGTGATGCGACTCAGTTGATGCAGGCTTTTCGCCGTCCCGTCTATTCTTCGCTTATCTTTCGTCTGCGTGACAGCGCCGAGTTTCCTTTAGTCAAAGCCAAGCTGGAGGCAGATCCCCGGCTCACGGTTGATGTGCGCCGCGAAACCAGATATTACCGCGACCAGTCTGAAGCAATGGCAAAATTCCTGAGGATTCTCGGTTTGTCACTGACGGTTATCTTTTCCATAGGTGCGATCATCGGTGCCATGATAACCATGTACGCCGCCGTAGCCAACAGGGTAGGGGAGATCGGCACTCTGCGCGCGCTCGGTTTTCAGAGCGCAAGCGTGCTGACGGCATTTCTGCTGGAATCCCTGCTTCTGGGGCTGACCGGCGGCATCATCGGGCTGTTCTGTGCCTCATTCATGCAGCTTATTACAATCTCAACCATGAATTGGCAGACCTTTTCGGAGCTGGCTTTTTCATTTACGCTGACATTTGACATTATCTGGAAATCGCTGCTGTTTTCAATCTTAATGGGCTTTATAGGCGGCGTAGTTCCGGCTATCAGAGCCAGCCGGCTCAAGATAGTCGACGCACTCCGGGAACGTTGATCCATACTATGAGGAGGGCACTCGTGCTCCGTAAACTGATACTGAACAAGATGCTGATGGTTTGTGCCCTGATTTCCGTCTCGCTGATTCTTTACGGGATGGACTATATACTGCTCGGCAGCGCAAAAGAATTAACGATCTGGTTTCTGGGCAACCTCGCTTTTTTACCGGTTTACGTCATCATAGTTACACTGATGATTGAACGGGTGCTGAAGGAGAGGGAACGTGAGGCTGTCATGAGGAAGCTGAATATGGTTATCGGAGTTTTCTTCAGTGAAGTGGGTAATCGCCTTCTCAAGGAGCTGTCGGAGTACGTTGTTTCCTGCGATGACCTGAAGGGGCATTTATTGATTAACGGGACCTGGGACGAACAGAAGTTTTCCATGACACTGGATTATTTGCGGAAAAGGGACATTAAAATTGAATCCAGCCATTGTGAAATACCGGGCCTGAAGAAGTTTCTGGTTGAAAAACGTGGCTTTCTGGTGAGCCTGCTGGAAAATCAAAACCTGCTGGAGCATGAGGAGTTTACGGACCTGCTCTGGGCCGTTTTTCATCTTGTGGAGGAGCTTGAAGCGAGGGATACGTTTGAAAATACGCCGCAGAGCGATACTGATCATATCAATGGCGATATCAAGCGGGTATATGGACATCTTTCCCGCGAATGGGTCATGTACATGCAGCATCTGAAGAACGACTACCCGTACCTCTTCTCTCTCGCCGTCCGCCTCAACCCGATGATAAATTCACCCGATCCCGCCATCTACTGAGGCAGGGGATGCCCGGAACCTGCGGGCCAGATCATTGTCGATCACGTAGACACAGATCTCCTTTGCGCTTTGCTTGGTGTAGTGGTACCTGGGGGCACAGAGGTTGTTGATGAGAAACGAGACATCGTCGCGAATCCGCTTGTCGTAGGTCTTGAAGGCATCTGAATCGTAATCCTTGATCGCGCGCCGGAAGTTATCGTTATCGAGAAACGGATCCAGCACCTTTTCCTTCAGATTGTGGACGTAGCGTTCATGGAGCGCCTGGAAGAGCCCGGTTTCATTCGGATTTATCCCTCCTGCGATAATCTCCTGTGTAAGGGTCCGGGAAGCATATTCCTTCTGGGTTTCGCGCCGGAAGTCAAGACGCGCGCTCTCGTCGATCGCCGTGCCGAGCAGTCTACTCTCTATGGCGCGCAGAAAATCCTCGCTGATCTCCAGCTTGTCGTTGGTGAAGCGGCAGACAGCCACCGAACCCGGCTCAAAACTGACCGCAAACATATAGTTGAGCAGGTCCCGGGCAATCTGTTCCTCGTTGTAGTAGTAGAGCGACTCCTTGACCTCCTGCAACACCGAATAGTTGTAGTTCCGGAGCAGCGAATCGAGGAATCCTTCCGGCAACATCTCATTTAAATCCGTACGCCACTTGGTGAAGAACGTGTTGAGACTTGACATGGAGATCAGCTTGTCCTTGCGGGCATAGGCAGCGTAGAATTCGCTGAAAATCTGGATCGAATCTCGTCCGGAAAAACCGGTAACCCCTTCCTTTTCCGATTCGTCGATGATCCGCCGCCTTCGTTTGGCGGTGAGACGCTTGCGATCCTCCTCGGTGAGCCAGGCGGGAATATAGCCGGTATAGAGCTCCATCTTGAGGATCTGCAGATTTTCGTCGCAATACTGCCCATATTTCATGGGATCATCGATCCATTCCAGCAGCGCTTCGGACGAGGTATTCATCCGGGTAGAAATGATCGTGCGGGCAAAGTTATGGAGGACCCGGGGGATAAAACTCTCATCGATGTGTTTGCCGAAGATGTTGCGGTAGATCTCCACCTCGGTGTTCAGATCCATGACATAGGGGATATTGATGAACTCGATCCGGTCGGTAAAAGACTGGAATCCCGCCAGGGTCTTCTCGTCCTCCGGGTTCATCAGGGCGATGAAGAGTGATTTGACGTTCTCCTCTACATCCTCAACCTTGTGGATTCCTTCGCTGATGATGTTGTGCAGTTCCAGCAGCCGCTCGGCGTTGTGGGATTTCACATCCATCAGGGCGTAGATGCCGTTATTCGTCTTGGCAAAACTCGAATAGAGGTACTTGACCGCATTGCTGTCTCCCAGCAGGATATCGATCTTGCGCTGCAGCTGCTCGTTGGTCATGACGTTCTGCTTCATCGGCCTGTCGCCCGGGTTGAAGACGGTGATCCCTTCTCCCAGGCGCCGGTTGAAGCGGTAGGGACGGGCATGGATCATCCTGTAGATGTCCAGGCAAGTAGGGAGTCGCCGGATCAGGGCGTTGAAGATGGAGCTGCAGATGGTGCAGGGGTTCTCGCGGAAGACCCATTCGTACTCCTTGTCGGTGAAGAGTTTCCACTTGAACTCGTCGTTCTTGAAGAGGTCATCAAAAAAGGATCGGCGGTCCCGCTTGGGAATCAACAGCAGTGGATTATCATGGGATGGGCAGGTTACCTCCACGAAATCGCCGTTCCGGTACAGTGAGTGTTTCATCTCGGTCAGTTCGGCCTGCCCCAGTTCGTATTCGTCGAGCAGGGTCGAGAGCCGGTCGACGAACGACGATACCTGGGTTTCGGTGATATTCGCCAAGATCCTCCGGTCCAGCCTCCAGACCACCTCGTAGCGGGTTCCCGCTTCGCTGTTGGCATATTCCTCGAATTTGAGCAGAAGATTATTGAGAAAGGTGCTTTTGCCGGAACCGGGGGGGCCCTCGAAGATGTAGATCTTGTTCTGCCGCGCGCTCCCCTTCATCGAATCGACATGGTTTATGAGGCGGTTGGCAAAGAGCCGGTCGGCAAAGAAAGGGCGATCCGTTTCGTTGACCAGGAGATTTTGACAATCGTAATTCACATAATGGATCGATTCAGTGTCATCGGGGTACTCGTCACGCCCCACACCGATGTAGGTGCGTATCATGTCATGAAAAGTCTGGAATATGTTGCGCACGACCGTATCAGGGCGCATGGCCAGGATATTCAGAAATTCATCGAAGGTGATGGTCTGACTATGCTCCCGTTCACTGATTTTGCGATTTAGATGCTGTATGGCTTTATCAACATTCGACATAATATGTCACCTGCTAGAGTTTCTTTTTAGACAGTACCTTACCGTTCATCGAATATAGCACCCGCTGCCAGGTGATCTCGTCTTCCAGTGACTCTTCCTTCCTGGCCGAAGAGGAGGCCCCGGACGCCACTTCAGCCTCGCTGGTCTCCAGATAGACCGGGCTGCCCCACAGGTATTCGATTCCCATCAACGTGTTGGCAACATACTCCCGTACCAGCTGTTTCCCCTCGAATGTATGCATCAGGTAGAGCGACCCTTCAATCCCCTTGGTCAGGTCAACGGTGATTACAGGGGGATGGTACAGGGAATTCAGCATCATTTGCTGATAATCGTGTGCCTTGCGGCTCTTGACGTAATACTGCCAGACCATGCGCTGCTGATCAAGCCGCTTGCCGGCGACGAACAATTTGTGACGTTCCATGAAATCCTGATCAAGATAGTATTTCAGGAACAGGTAATCGGACAGGTTTTCCCGCACCGTAAAGATGAAGTCACGTCCCGTTGCCGCGCCGGTATTGAACCGTTTGCGTGTATCGGCATCCAGAAGCCTCTGAAATTCAAAGGAGAGTCGCCCCTTGTCAGCCTGTTCTTCAACATGGCTGAAGAGCCGCATCCCGAGTGCATACGGGTTCATCCCGACACGCGGCATGGAGGTGACACCGGCATGGACCCGGGCAAAATCCACTTCATGCCCCTTGATGCGGTCATCCTGCAGAAAAAGGGATTCATGCCAGAAGCTGGCCCACCCCTCATTCATGATCTTGGTCCTGATCTGAGGCTGGAAGAACAGCGAGGTCTTGCGGACGATCTCCAGAATTGAACGCATCCAGACGTTCTCATCCCTCGCCAGAAACTCCGAATTATCTAGCAGGTATCGGAGCAGGTCTCGATTCCTGGCCGGTTTCTCCTCACCTGAACGGGTAAAATGCGCTTCCAGTTCCGGATAGCGTCTCTCCGCCTCGGTGAAGAAACTCTTCTCGCCCTGTTCGCCCGATGTTTTCAGACATTCATTATAGCGGTTAACCTCCTTGATGTACTCGCTGACCGAAACCTTTTTCTCCGCCTGAAGAAATACATCAAAATAGTAGTCAAGCCGCGACGAACACTCCGCTTCCGGGGGAGTGAACAGTTCAACCAGATCACCATGAAAGTCAACCAGATTGTCGATTCCACGGGCGAATTCGATCACATAGTCGACCCAACGTCCTTTTTCGGCACGCAACTTGGCGATCACCCGCTTGTCCGACAGTGCCTGGCCGGTAAAATCGTAGTCCCAGGTATGACGGAAATAGAGATTGTTCTGAAAAAAATCGATATGGGCAAGTACGTGATAAAAGATCATCACATTCAGCCAGTCCGGATTGTTGTCGTTGTAAAAGGATATCGGCGGTCTGGTATTTATGACTGTTTCGTAGGGGTTATGGGGATAGAGTTCGTACTTTCCCTTCTCCCGCAGCACTTCGACGTCGTGAACCCAGTAGTCGTAGAGCGTAGGTATCATTACCTTTGGGGAGAGTTCCAGCAGATCGCGGTTCGTGACGACGTACTCAAGGCTCTCATCGGTAAAGGAGAGGCCGGCGTCGCGGGCGCGCTCCTTGCACCCTTCCATGATACTTTTGGTATGTTGATTGATAAGTTCCATGATAGAAACTCGCCTTTTCCGCAATCTCTGCGTTGCTCTGCGGAAATACATGCTCAACGTAGCGCTGTTTATGCCCTGTGGGTGCTACGTCTGCGCTGCATTTCCTTGAGCGCCTTGACCTTGCGAAAAAATCGCGTTTCTTGCGGATCGCAAGGCCTAGGTAGTTTGTTTGTCATCCCCGCGTCAAGATATCAGCCTCTTTATCCCCTCGATTACCCGCGGCTCGTCAGCATCTTCCTGCATGACGTCCAGCCTGATCAGCTCAGGTTTATCCCTCAATAGTCCCGATCCGTTCAGATAACGGGCAACCGTGGTCGATCCGGGCTGTCCGTGTTCGGCAATGGTCACCCCCACACGGCTGGCATAGGAGAGAATCTTCTCCAAAGCCGGAATCGTTTTCTCGCCGTCCTCATCCCAGTCGTCACCGTCGGTGCCGTGAAACACATAGATGTTGTAATCTTTTTCCAGGTTCTCCTTGGCCACGATCTCGTTTACGAGTTGATAGGCGCTGAAAACCTGCGTGCCGCCAGCGACCCTGGAGTTGTAATAGGTGTAGAAGTCCGGCACCTCCCTGGCCTCGGTATCATGCAGGATGAAGCGGGTTTCCGCCTGGCCGCCATACTGATAAAGCAGCCAGCTGTAGATCATCACATGCTGGGAAACCACCAGATCGGTAACCTTCCCGGCCATCGAGCCGGAATAGTCGCGCAGAAAGAAGAGCATCGCCTGCGGCTCATAATCTTTTTCCTGCGACAGCACGCGGTAAACCTTGTCGCGCGGCGCGATCAGAAATCGGGTCGGATCGATCTCCGCCACGTCGGGAAGATTACCCAGGGCGATGTTCGTTTCCACGATCTTGCGCAGGGTCGACTTTTTATCCAGCACCTGGCCGAATCCGCGATTTTTGTCGGTCAGATCGTAAGTGTAGCGGGTGAAGGAACGCTTCTTCCCCTTGTCTTTCAAATTCGGGAGCTGAAACTTTTCGGCCAGTGACTTGCCCAGGTCATAGGCGGACGATTCCAGTTCATGACTTTCGCCCCCTCCCTCCCCGGGACCGGTTCCGGACCCTTCACCTTCGTCCCGGACCGGCTGTTCGCCGATGACCTCTCCCTCTTTTTCGTCACCAGTACCGCCAGATGAGCCACCTTCGCCCGGCGGGCGCACCGTCGGATCATGAAAGAGCTTTTCCTCCACCGTGGTTGGTACGACCACTACCTTACCCTTACGCCCCCGCCCCGGTTTTACCAGCTTGCCCACCTGGATTTTGCGGGGGAAACCGTCCTGTTCCCGCTGGCGGTCACGCTCCAGGAGCTCATCCAGGGACTTTGCCAGTCCGGCGGAACTGATCTGCGACTCCACCGCCTGCCGCAGGACGAGCAGGTCGCCGTCGGCATAGATGCTGCGGTTGAAGTGCTCAAATTCATCCTTAGACGGCAGATTGTCCAAGGGGAGTCCGTGTCCGTTCGACGCAGTCGCCACCTCGGCACGCATCCTCTCCTCCCGGTCGGTGGGAAGGCCGCGCGCCTTCAGTTCTTCCAGGTATGTAAGCAGATCGTTTCTCATAACGCTCTTAATTCTCATCCTCCTGCGTGCAGAAATACTCTATAGTTTTCTGTGCACAGGTCTTGCAGTACCCCAATTTATGCAGCATGGTCGTGATCATCCGGTCGTAAAGCTTCTGGTTCTCCTCGTTGGTACGGTTGGCCAGGGCGCCGATCAGGCTGCCGGCTCCGGCGATATCCGACTTCAGGCGCACATCGGTGATCGCCTTGACCAGTTCCAGATTGTCCATGAAGTCATAGTTCGGGTCCATGGAGATCTTCTGACCGTAGATCTTGCGGATAGAGGTGCGGAAGGAGTCCCGCTGTTCCTCCGTCTTCAGCCCGATCCTCTCCTCAACACTCTTCACATACCTCTCGTCGATCTTCAGCGCGCGCAGCTCACCGCTCTGGGGATCCTTGTATTTCCACATCCGGTCGGGTCCCAGGTTCTCGGCATCGATGCCGATGATCATGTTTACGTAGTTCATCACGTCCTTGCGGATTGCGTACGGTTCATCCATGTAGGCATTGAACATTTCGGTCATGATCCGTTCCCGGTACAGCCCCTTGGCGATCTTGAGATCCTCCAGGTACTTGGCACGGTCATTGGTGTCTACCACGTAGTCAAGTACGACCCGCTCAAGGGTCTTGAACACATCATAGGCGAACATGCAGCGTCCCTCGTTCGTCTCGGAATTCTCAACCTGGAGCTGGATCGAACGCCCGAGGCTGCGATGTCCCATACCTTTTTGCCCGAAGCGTTTGGTTATGTCCGGATCCTGCCCGAGGGTGTCGATAACTTCGGCAAGGGCCTTGATGCTCTTTTCACCTGCCACTTCTCCGGCGGCCAGCTTCATGGTTTCGATCGAGGTAAGTTTTTCCGATCGGGGCAGTCTGGTCAGGACAACTCCGACTGATGCCGCATAGTTCAGGTTCGGGTCCTGATGCAGAGCCTCCTTGGTCAAGGTTGTTTTGGCTTCGCTCCCGATCGCATAGGAGGTGAGCCCCTCCTGTAGCCGATAATTGGTGTTGTGGGAAACATAGCAGATCCGGCAGCGATCGACGATCGGCGCCTCTTCCTTCTCGGACAGGAATCGATTGAATTCAGAGTTGTTGCTGGTTGCGATGATCAGGGAGTCGATCGGCCACCGGTAGCCATCGATCTCGATGGCCCGGTTCTGGATGACCCCAAGATAGACCTGGACCAGATCCTTCTTGTTCTTGAAAATCTCGTCGGAGAAATGTATCCCGCCGCCGGCGACACGGGCCAGGGCGCCGCGCCGCAGATCGAAACGGTAGGGATTGTTGGTGTCGGAGATATGCAGCAGCCGCTGGATCGACTCCTCTCCGAGCAGGTCGACCGACGACGAGGTGATCTTGTCCTTGGCCGGATACTTGCCCGTAACGGTGCCGAGACTCTCACTCATCGGTACCGGAATCACCTCGATAAAATCCAGCATCCGTTCCAGGTCGCCGTCGCAGAAGGTGCGGATATCGTTCCAGATGTAACCGCTGCAGGCGCCCATGGGGCGGTAGTTTTCGTAGAGAAGATCAATCTCCTCATCGCTGAAGCCTCCCTGTTCCGCGAGGAACCTGCGGTTGTCACCGGCGCTGTCGCTCAGGTTCATCGCCAGGATCAGCGGGTCTTCATAGGTCTGGGAATCGATGATGTTGATTTTGCCGTAATGCCCCAGTTGAGCGAGACCGTTAAAGCGGAAGGTATAGCGGCGGTTTTTCGGTTCCGACAGGAAGGCCCGGTACTGGCTGCAGAGGAACTCGACAAAAAAGGTCTTGCCGTTGCCCGGCTCACCGACAAGCACGAACGCCATCTCCTTGCTGGAACCCCCTTCGGCGGCATCTTTCACGTAGGAGACGAAGCTGTTGATCTCGTCGTACATGCCGATGGTATGCTTTTTGCCGGTGCGGAATACATTAAAATCATAGGTGGTCCTTCCGTTAACCACCACCTTTTCGAACCCTGCACCGAGAATCATTCTGGCCACAGATTGAAAGGCATTCTCGAAGGCCCTTTCACCTTCTTTTACCGCGACAACATGCTGAATCAACTTCTCATAGGCCGCCATTGTAGACCTCCATCCGGATGTCGATAATCAAACTTCTGTTAATATAATTATTACTCAACTGCTGATTTTAGCAAGCATGATAAGATTAAAATCTAATATCTACCGGCATTGTATGATGACTCATAACTTAAATACGTTCGTTTTGGGTGCCTGGTTGCCAATTGGACAGGAAGAGTAGGGCGGCAAAGTGTCATGACCGGGGAAGATATATCCCAGCATTCACTTGACAGCAGCAGGCTGCTCTGGTAATCATGTTTTCATTTCGGGCGTTTAGCTCAGCGGGAGAGCACTGCCTTCACACGGCAGGGGTCACTGGTTCAATCCCAGTAACGCCCACCATAAATTCAAGGGGTTATGGCAAATGCCATAACCCCTTTTGCTTTGCTTTTTTCCTGAATCTGTGACGCCTCCGTGCCTCCATTTGCCCGGAAGCCTATAGCTTCAGGATTTCGTGATTAATTGACCGGGAAGCGGCGGACACCTGACAATACAGGCTTGTTTCGGCACAAGCGACGAGCAGCTCCGGCACTCCGCCGTCACTGATTCAGGTTATACGATCAGTTTACAGTTCCTAAAATGTGAGTAAATTCTCTACATAAAAGTCCAGTTTTCTCCGATTAGACAACGATCCCCCGACAGTATTTCCCCTAAACATTACCTGTCCATAATTAGCGTTGATCCTTTCCATATCTGGATCCCAAGATTATATGGAATGAGAATATATACTAAGATAAGAATGTCTCGCTGTCAGCAATTGTCAGAAATTATGAGTTTTAATGTGTGGACTTAGTTTGTTGAATGCAATAATTTGTCAACATGGCGGCATACTGAGGGGAATCGCGTGGAACCTATGCATGATTGGAGTTCAATCGGCACAATCGACAGGATCGGGTAAAGCGACATTATGAGCGCCACCATAATTACATCAGCGCAACCACTGAGAATCATTGTCGTAGAGGACAATGAGGAGTTGCGCGCCTCTCTGGTTTCAGGGTTACGGCAGTTCAAGCATACCGTCCGCGGCGTTGGCGACGGTTCATCGCTTGACGCTTCGTTGCGGGAAGCTCCGGCCGATATGGTTATTCTGGAACTCGGCCTCCCAGGCGAAGACGGTATTGAGATTGCGAGGCGTCTGCGGCGGTCAAGCGATTGCGGCATCGTGAT
>DATNCC010000363.1:0-2740 GCA_035571735.1 Dongiaceae bacterium
ATCGACGACTTCGCCGCCAACCTCTCCTACTTCTTTTCCAATGGCCTCGATCCGGAATATACGGTCATCGGACGGGTGGCACGGCGAATCTGGGCGGTTGCCATGCGCGAGAAATATGGCGCAAACGACCGCAGCCAAAAACTCAAGTATCATATCCAGACGAGCGGCAGGTCGCTGCATGCCCAGGAGATGGATTTCAACGACATCCGGACAACGCTGCAGGCTCTCATGGCCATCTATGACAACTGCAACTCCCTGCACACCAACGCCTATAATGAGGCGGTCACCACTCCGACCGAGGAGTCGGTACGGCGTGCTATGGCGATCCAGATGATCATCACCAAGGAGTTCGGCCTGGCCAAGAACGAGAATTCTCTGCAGGGCTCCTTCATTATCGAGGAGTTGACGGACCTGGTGGAAGAGGCGGTATTGGCCGAGTTCGAGCGGATCGACCAGCGGGGCGGAGTGCTTGGTGCCATGGAGACGCAGTACCAGCGTTCAAGAATCCAGGACGAGTCGATGCTTTATGAACACAAGAAGCACAGTGGTGAACTCCCCATCGTCGGGGTGAACACGTTCCTCAATCCGCGGGCCGATGAGGAAGGCTTCAATGTGCCTGGTGAACTAGCGCGCGCTACCAGAGAAGAGAAGGAACAGCAGATATTGAATTTGCGCGCCTTCCAGGAACTGAACAGCGCTAAGGCCGCTACTGCCCTGAAGCGCCTGCAGGAAACGGCCATCGCAGGCGGCAATATCTTTGCCGATCTGATGGATACGGTCAAGGTGGCATCGCTGGGACAGATCAGTCATGCGCTGTACGAGGTCGGAGGAAAATACCGCCGCAACATGTGAGGGGGAAACGTCGGCTTTTCCGCCCTGGCTGCGTAAGTCTTCTGAACCGCTTGTGCGGGGTAGCGCTGCTACCCCTCCGCGCAATTCCTCGACAGCCTTGCCAGGACGAAAAATCCGACGTCTCCGGGAATACGGCGAGTTACTCGCGCCCGATGGTTTTTTTCTGGGTGCTGGTTTTTTTGTAAATAACATAGAGCGTCTCTTTACCGTTGGCATGAAGCGTCTATACTTTGCAGGAAGATAATAACCAGAATCCGTGACAGTGAGGGGCCTTTTCGAGCGGAAACAGCCGGAGCACATGGCCAGAGATTGCCACAAATGATGTGCCGCTGATCTTCTCCACAGATGAACAAACCGCCGTCGACGCAAAAGCAGAGGCGTTGCAGTGAGAAACGGCCCCTCACTGTCACGGATTCAGGAATAATTGATACGGAGGGGGTTGTCGATGCTGACGAAAATGCAATCTGAACAGCGGATTATCAAACTGCAGCAGGAGCTCAAATCCAAGGGGATCGACGGCGCACTGATAATCTATCCCATAGACGTTTATTACTTCAGCGGGACACGTCAGAATGGCACGCTTTGGGTTCCAGCGGAAGGGAACCCGATGCTCATGGTTCGAAAAAGTTATGCACGCGCCGTGAAAGAGAGCCTCATCGAAGACACCCGGCCGTTTCCCTCCAGCAAGGAGTTTCCCGCCCTGTTCAGCGATGCGGTGAAAAAGGTCGGCATGACCTTCGATGTTGTTCCCGTCCAGCAGTACAACTACTACGCCAAGCTCATTCCAGGACGCGAGTTCGTTGATATTTCGAGCATCAACCGCGAAATCCGCTCGATCAAATCGGACTGGGAACTTGACCAGTTACGCCGCAGCGGCGCCGGTCTCTGCAGCGTCTTCCGTCAGGTCCCTGACTTTCTCCGGGCCGGGATGAGAGAACTCGATCTGGCAGCCGAATTCGAAATCCGCCTGCGCAAAATTGGCAGCGAAGGATATATCCGGATGCGGGCCTTCAACCAGGAGTTATTTCATGGGCTGGCGGTCTCTTCGTCATCTGCAGTCGAGCCTGGTTTTTTCGACGGCGCGGTTACCGGCAGAGGGCTGTCAAGCGCCGCGCCGCACGGTTCATCAACCGATATCATCCAGCCGGATACGCCGATATTCATTGATTACACAGGAGTTTTCAACGGCTATATCACCGACATGACTCGCATTTTTGTCATGGGTACCCTGGATCCCGAGTTGACGCATGCCTTTGCAACATCACTCTCCATCCAGAAGTACCTGGTCGACAATCTCAAGCCGGGCGCCATCTGTGAGGAGCTCTTTGCCCGGTCTGCTGAAATGGCCGAACAGGCCGGTCTGGGCAGGAATTACATGGGAGCGCCGGGCGAAAATGCAAAATTCGTCGGACATGGCGTGGGCCTGGAGCTGGATGAATTCCCGGTTCTGGCCCAGGGGTTCAAGGTGCCATTGCAGCTTGGTCAGACCATCGCAATTGAACCGAAATTCGTTATTCCGGGCAAAGGTGTGATCGGAATTGAAAACACTTTTGCAGTTACTGCAACCGGTGGTGAGAGGCTTACCGATATACCTGACGATATTGTTCATATCCGCTAAGCCCACTATTCAAAATACAGTTTTATTTATGATTGACTTAAACGTAAGCGTAATGTAAATTGAGAATATCTATTTACCAGGAGGTTTTCCGGAATGAGTGACAACGTATATGTCGTAGAGGCAAAAAGGACCGCTTTTGGTTCTTTCGGCGGAATATTTGCCGAGGTTGAAGCTCCGGTACTTGCTTCAGCAGTTATCAAAGGTCTTCTGAAGAGCTGTGCTCTTTCCGCTGAGGCTGTGGACGAAGTGATCATAGGGCAGGTGCTTTCC
>DATNCC010000364.1:0-8572 GCA_035571735.1 Dongiaceae bacterium
TATTCCTGGTCATCCAGTTCGCTTCCAGGTATCTGAAGGCGATCGGGGTACTGGTGATGCCGGTCTGTTTTGTGCTTCTGGGTTGGGCCGGCACCCTGATAAAAGATATAGGTGCTACGCTCCCAGCATCGTTGCAGAGTCAATGGCTCTGGGTACACATCATCGGTGCCTCTACCGGTTTCAGCAGCGTGCTGACTGCCGCGGCTCTCGGCCTGTTGTTTCTCCTGAAGGAGCGAAACTCCGGCGGAGTTTACGAAAAAATACCCGATCTGGAAACCCTGGATGATCTTGGTTATCGCTTCATCGGCGGCGGTTTCATCATGCTGGGGCTGATGATCGTTTCCGGCTCCCTCTGGTCCAACCAGGTCAAGGGGAGCTACTGGAACTGGGACCCGGTGGAGGTCTGGTCGCTGATTACCTGGCTGACCTATGGTATCTATCTGCATCTGCGCATAACCATGGGGTGGCGCAACCGCCGCCTGGCAATATATGCCCTGGCCGCGCTCGGCATCATGATTATCAGCTACTGGGGCATTCCGTTTGTCAAGGAGAACTTCCATACCGGTTTCAGGATTGAGCATAAGTAAATATTTTTTGAGAGGTGCGATAGGAATGCGACGGTCGATTACGGTCTTGTGCATCTTGTTTGCCATGCTGTGCGGCTGCAAGGGTGGGGCGGAGCCTCAGAAAAGTACAGTTCATGGAGAGCAAAAGCCGGTCATTCAAGCTGATAAGGAAGACCCCGGCATGGTTGGCGTCATAAAAAGAAAGGTTTTTGACGAAAACAAGTCAAAGTCGGTCGGCAAGGCAATGGATGAATATCAATATTTTACCAGCCGAGAATGGAAGGAAACTGCTGCACAAAACGGGACGATCTATGTGGATTTTATCGGTGGGCTTGATCAAAAAGTGATTTCGGCTGCTTCTCGGCAGGAAGGTGTGATTGCCAGGACAGTGAATGTCAAATTTGTGGTCAAGATGGATGGTACCTGCTTTGTGGGGGTGATTACGAAGTACGACACCAAAACCGATGGCAAGGTCTATCCCCTGCCGGTGACAGATGTTGCCGGGGTTATGAACGCCATCTATGCCAATAAGGAGCTGCCGCAACTGTAGACGCTACCCGCTGTCAATGGGGTTACCCGCCGGCTTCTGCCGTCAGCCGGCCTTTGTCCAGGCCGTTGTAAAACCAATTCAGCTCTGAAGGCCTTTATGAAGATATGCATCATCAAACCCCCCATGCCGTTCGGCTGGACCCCGGTGGCGCCGCCGATACTGGAGTACTTGGCGGCGCTGACCAGGCAGGCCGATCCTGATATCGAAATCCGGCTTGTGGATGCCAGCGCAACTCCGGATGTTTTCGGCAGTCTGAAGTGCGATCTGGCGGCAATAAGCCTCCTAACCCCGACGTCCGTGCCCGGTTACCGGATAGCGGCCGGACTGCGTAAGCGGGGGATCAAGGTGGTCTTTGGCGGCATGCACGCTTCGGCTATGCCTGATGAAGCAAAGTCCCATGGTGATGCAGTTGTCATAGGCGAGGCGGAATCGGTCTGGCCCCAGGTGCTACGGGATTTCCGGGCCGGGTCGCTGCAGCAGTTCTACCGCGGTGAGCGACTGGCGCTGGACAACCTGCCGACCCCGCTTTACGGCATGCTGAAGGGAAAATACCGCTTTCGGGGGGTCAACACCTCCCGCGGTTGCCCGTATGACTGCACCTTCTGTTCGGTAAAGCCTTTTTTCGGCGCCGAAGTCCGGTTTCGCCCCATCGACCATGTGGTGCGGGACGTGGCGGCCATCCCCGAGAAAATATACATGAACGGGGACGAAAATATCTGGACCGGCAAGGTTGATCGGGCCATCGATATGTTTTCCGCCCTCAAGGGGATGAACAAGAAGTGGATGGGGTTCGGGAGCCTTGGGCCGGTCATGTCGCCAGTCGGGTCTAAGCTGCTGACTGCCGCCCGAGAGTCCGGACTGATGACCTTATGGGTAGGCTGGGACGCCATGAGCGACGCGGGGCTGAACGCCTACGGCGCTGCGGGGAAAATTGGCAAGGACCGCGAGAGTGCGCTCAAGAAGATCAGGGACCATGGTATCGATGTATCCCTCTTTTTCATGCTTGGTGGACGGGCCGATACGTTGGCTGATTTCGACAAGGCGCTGGATTTGTGCGATCGGCTAGGAGTGAGCATGCATCCGTCGTTGCTGGTCCCCTATCCCGGAACGAAGCTGTACGAGGAGTATGCCCCTTACATTTACAAGGATCTTGGGTGGGAATATTATACCGGGGCTTATGCCCTGTATGACCATCCCGATCAGGCCATGAGCGCCGAGATGAGGGAGCGGCGTTTCTACGAAGTGTCGCTGGAGATGCTGAGCCTTGGGCGGGTATTACGACACATGCTGGATATCCCCAGGGCCAGTTTTCCCGGAGCCCATATACTGTCACTCATGTCACAGCTTCCGGTGCGACACGGGATGAAAATTGCCTTCGAGAAGTGGAATAAACAGAGGGGCTATTAACTGTGCAGAAACCGTGGATGATCAAGCTGGGCAACATTCTCATTTTTGTGGGTGTAAGCATGTGGGGTGTCTATGCTGTGGGAAAATATCTTCTCGGCTGGGATATAACGGACCGCCAGGTTCTCCCCTATCATCTCTTGATGATTATTCCCGGCATGATGCTGAGGCACTACAGCGGCTTGCTCGGCAAAATCTTCCGACGGAGCGGCAGCGGTGAGGGGAATGGCAAAGCTTGATACTGAGATATCCGCTTTTATCGCCAGGGGGATGGATTTCCGTGACGAGGGCCTGTTCAACCACCTCATGCTCAGCTGCTTTGCCGACCAGTGTGCTTCTTCCGCCCCTTACCGCGACTATTGCCGCAAGGTGGGGACAACTCCGGAGACAGTCACAGACTGGGATGAAATCCCGGCAATAGCGTCATTTCGCCACAGGGAGAGACTGGACCGGCTCTGCCCCGGGCAGTCGGTGGATGAGCTTTGCCGGACGAGCAGGACCGTTGACCTGCGTCATACGAGAGGGCCGTTTTTCCCTGATAAACGGCTGGTTGAACTGATGCGACGGGTGCAGCTGGAAGCTGCCCGGCGCTACCTCTTCCCGGATATACCCCGGATGAAGATGCTGTTCTTTGTCCCCCAGCCGCGGATGGCGCCGGGGATGGTGATGGCGAGCGGGATTGAGCGCTTCCGGCAGGAGTTCGGCGCAGACGGCAGCCGTTTTCTCATTTCTTTTACCGGTCTCGATCTGAAAGGGTTTGTACGAGAGCTGCGCTCGGCCGAACAAAGCGGCGAACCGCTGGCCATTCTAGGCGTCACCCATGGTCTTGATTATTTCATGGACGCCTGTCTGAAGGCCGGAGTGGGTTTCCGCCTTCCTGCCGGCAGCCGGATCATGGATAGCGGCGGCTTCATGGGACGATATGCGGCAACACCTCCGGAACAGTTTTTCCACAACTGCGAAACTGTTTTCGGTATCTCTCGGAACTATTGCGTCAATGCCCTCTGGATCTGCGAGAGCAGCACGGTCTACTTCGATGCTCTGCTTGCCGATATTATTGCCGGCAGGCCGGGAGCACGCCGCAAAGTCCCTCCTCCATGGACGCGGGTGCTTATCGTAAATCCCCTGACCTTTCGGAGGGTCGAGCCGGGAAAAATCGGCCTCATACGCCTCTATGACCTTTCCAATCGCGGGATGGGGGCAGTCGTCCAGACGGACAAAATGGGGTGTGAGATCGGTGACGGTTTCGAGATCATAGGAAAGTTGGACAGAAACGATCCGCAGGGTGGTCTAGATCTGCAGCCGTCACATCCCGGCGGGAAACTGGTCAGCAGGTTGATGGAGTCGGCAATGCGCAGGAAGATGGCCGGCATCGGAAAAATTGCCGGGTTGTTATCTCATTAGCAGGATTTGCAGGGGTAGTATGGATTATTCGCTGGAATCGGATTATGTAAGGCAGCTTGACCGGGACATCCTCGAATATGTTAACCGGGGGCTCGACAATTGCGACGCTGAAGGTTTCAACTCTCTGGCGTTGCGGGAGTTCGAACTTCAGTATCATACGGTTGCCCCTTACAGACGATTCTGCGAGGACAAGTATGTAGCTCCGGGGAAAATCGAAAAATGGGAGCAGATACCGGCTGTCCCTTCAATGGCGTTCAAGAAGTTCGTCATGACTTCCTTTCCTGCGGAACTGGCGGAGCAGCGCTATTTCACCAGCGGCACCACCGATCCCCTGAACAAGGGGAAGATCATGCGGGACAGCGGAGGCGTGGAGCTGATCAATGCCGCTAACGGCCTGCTGACCCGTGAATATCTCTTTCCTGATGTCGAGCGGATGAAGATGCTCCTGATGGTCCCTTCTCCGCAGATGGCGCCGGGGATGGGTATGGCCGTGGGGCTGGATGTGGTCCGGCGGATGTTCGGTACAGCCGAAAGCGTCTACCTGATCGGCCGAACAGGGATCAACCTGGAACTGCTGCTCAAGTCGATTGTCGAAGCCGAGCGGAGCGGAGTTCCTCTCGTAATTGTCGGCTCAACCGCCGGCTTCGTTTATTTTCTCAAGGCATGCGAACGGGACGGTATCCGTTTCCGGCTTCCACCAGGGAGCCGGCTTTGCGACGGCGGCGGTTATCTGGACCAGTTCGGGGAGTGTTCGCGGGAGGAGTTCTACCGGAAATCACGGGAGATTCTGGGGGTTGAGGAGCATCACTGCGTCAATGTGCTTGGCATGGGGGAGATCAGTACCAACTTCTTTGACAATGTCCTGCGGGACAAGAAGCGAGGCAATCCTCTCAGGCGCTACAAGGTCGTTCCTCCCTGGACGCGGACCCAGGTTGTAGATGTAGAGACCTTTGAACCGGTTGAGCATGGCAGCCCCGGCCTGCTGCGTCATTTTGACCTGATCAATCGGAGCATGGTTGTTGCCGTCCAGACCGACAATGTGGGCTTTGCCGTGGATGACGGCTTCGAGATAATCGGTCGCTGGAAGAAGAACTCCTTTGAACTGGAAACAGAGGCGATTACCCAGTCCCATGGCGGCAGATTCATGACGCAATTGATAGAGTTTCTGCTGAAGCGGAGCCTTAAAAAAGTGGGCAGGATATATGAAAAGATTTCTCAAAAATAACAAGAACATTAAACCGGTTGATGACAAGATTACCGACGCCATGCTGGGCACCGGCGAGCATATGTGCACCTGCGCAGCATTGGTGGCCGATATCATTGTCGAACATGGCCAGGAGAAGGAGTCAGTAGGGGAGCTGTTGAAAAAAGTGCAGGCGGAAGAAAGGCAAAGCGTTTCAGCGACTGAGCAGAAACCGTAACTCCGCCGGGTCGATCGCTACTGCCGGCTTGCGTGGGATGTTGACCTGCAGGTCATTATCAGCCATTCCGATGGTCAGCATTATTATTTCCGACTGGCCGGGCAGAAGCGTACGTGCTTGCCATTGCAGCATGATTTCCCGGCTCCTGCCGTCTTTCAGCGGCGCTTTACCCTTGACTGTAAGAGTTGTGACCGGCTTGCCGGTTAAATAGCCACTGCTCGGCAATGCGCCCCCCTGCCATGAGAGGAAATTGGCCAGGTTTCCCGCAGCAGTTTTTTCCAAATCCGGAGAGTACTTGTAATCTGACAAGCCGATGTAGTAATTGTTGGTGAGATCAAACTGGACTTCTGAATCCTGCTTTACCTTGCTGTCAGGTGTGCCGGCGTTCGGGCGCCACGGGCCATCCCCGTAAGTGTAATGATAGGTAAGCGGTAAGCTGCCTGGATTGGTGAGGCGATTTGCCAGTGAAAAGAAGCGATTGCCGGCGTGATAATTGAAATAGCGATCAACTCTTAATTGCTGCTGCCCCAGTCTGACCAGATGGCTGCTCTTTAATGCCAACTGGTACTGGGAGGAAAAAAGAATTTCGCTGCCGACGAACTCCCAGCTGCCGGGGTTGACCTGCCCTGCTGTAGCGGCAGCAGAAGATAGTGTTTCAGCCGTGCTCCCCCAGAGATGATGCCAGCCTCTTGCATCAGAATAGGCGACGCCGGTTTCAGGGGTCTTCAGGGCGGCGTTTTCATAATGTGTACCAGGGAGTCCGCCGCCCACAAATATTCCATGGACAGGATTATTGTCAGTGTCCCTGAAGTGGCCTAGGCAGACAAGAAATCTGCTGCCGTCAGGGAAGAAGTTAATGAGGTAGCCGCTTCCGCTTTTTTTGTCCCAGGAGTATTTGAGGTAAGGGTTGCTGTCAGCTGCTTCATCCTTGCTACGCCATCGCTCGTACAAGGCTTCAAACTCGATCCTGACGATCAGTCGTTCATAGTCGGCAAGCTTGAGATGGTCTTTCAGTTCGAACAGGTGTCTTTCAGCGCCTTTGAGGAGGTAAACTCCCGCGGGTTTGCCATGAAAACTAAAACGACCGCCAGTAATGCCGAATGAAAAAAGCAGAAGAATAATGACTAATATTATCAGGCGAGGACGTTTCATCTCTTGCCGATTATCACGGAATTAAGCATAACTGTAAAGAGCGGTTTCTGCAGAAACTGACAAATGGCGTGTTTGACCAGTATTGTTTGACAGGGTAGCGCTGTTTAGGGAAACATTATTATTGAGTGCGAAAGGCTTGCCGGCATGGACCCCAAGAAAATTGCAGTAGTTGTCAACGGTTTTATCCATGACTTTACCTCGGGCTATTGGGTTTCGACAATGATAGCCATCTACTTTTTGCACGACTTCCGACTTCAGTATCCGGCCTTATCTACAGCCATCAATCAGATAGAGCGGTTCTTTTTCTGGAGTGCGCTCTGGGCAGTGGTGATTATTCTACTTACCGGAGCCGGACGTACGTTCACATATGTCGATAATGTTTTCGGTGAGCAGACGGAAAGTACCCGGCGCAAATTACTGATTGGCAAGCATATCATCCTATTTGCAATTTTTGGCGCTGGATGCTGGTGGTCGTTTCACGCCACATTCCGCTGAATTGCGGGGTGTTATTGATCGGCAAGATTTGATTCAGGCAATTTCTGAATGCAAGGCATTAATATTGCTTGCTCATGAACGTATTAAAGCAGCTTTAAGAGGTTAACATAAATGGCTATAAAGCGGGTTGCACTTATAACCCCACCTTATCATTCCGGTGTCGTGGAGTCTGCTGGCACATGGCTTAATGTAGGATTTGTCTATATGGCAGGTTCACTGAGGGCCGCGGGGTACGAAGTCGACTATTACGACGCCATGTCGTTGTGGCACAAGTGGCCTGACATTCGGAAACGGATCGAGACGTTTCGCCCGGATGTGATAGCAACAACATCCTTCACTGCTTCTATTGGTGACGCTCTCAAGCTCTGTCATCTTGCCAAGGAGTCGAATCCGGCAGTAGTAACCGTTCTGGGTAATGTTCACGCCACATTTTGCTATGGTGAAATATTGAAGGAAGAGTATGGAGTTCTGGACTACATTGTTCGGGACGAAGGTGAGGTAACGCTTGTTAATCTGCTTGACTGTCTTAATGCTGGGGAAATCCCTGATAGGGTCAAGGGTCTGGCGTTCTGGAGCAATGGCGGCGTGGTTGTTACTGAAAAAGCACCTTACATAACTGACCTGGACAGCCTTCTCACTGCCTGGGATCTGGTCGAATGGCCAATCTATACATACAGAGCCAAAAACAACGCCCGTCTGGCTATAGTTTCGACATCACGTGGCTGTAAACAGCAGTGTTCATTCTGTTCCCAGCAGCTTTTCTGGGCACAGTCCTGGAGGGCACGGTCAGCAGTTAATGTAGTCGATGAACTTGAGATGCTGCATGAAAAGTATGGTGTTGAAGTGGCTATGCTCTCTGATGAAATACCCACTTTTGACCGCGAACGTTGGGAAAAGATTCTTGACCTTATGATCGAGCGCCAGGTTCCGGTTAAGCTGCTGATGGAAACCCGCGTAGACGATATTCTGCGGGATGCTGATATAATGTGGAAATATCGCAAGGCCGGTGTAGAGCACATCTATGTTGGCGTCGAAGCAGGATCACAGGATACTCTGGACCTGTTCAAGAAAGATACTCAGGTAGCCCAGTCAAAGCAGGCGATTGACCTGATCAACGGGGCAGATATTGTTTCAGAAACCTCATTCGTTCTTGGCATGCCTGATGACACATCCGAATCGATTGCCCAGACCGTTGAGCTTGCCAAGCATTACAACCCGGACATGGCTTTTTTCCTGGCGATTGCCCCATGGCCGTATGCCGATCTCTATCCACAGTTGGAAGAGTATGTTTTTACAAAAGATTACAGCAAGTACAATCTGGTTGAGCCGGTAATCAAGCCAAAGAACATGACCATGGAAGAACTTGAGCGGGAGCTAGGCAAGGCGTCGCAGAAGTTCTTCATGCACAAATTCCAGAATCTGCATGAATTATCACCCTGGAAGCAGGAGTTCATGCTCTCGGTGCTGGATATTCTTATCAATCACTCGTATCTGGCAGGGCAGATGAAAGCTGCCATGAAGGACGGCAGGGAAATGCCGGAGGAAGTAATCGCACTCATGAAGAGGGTTAAAAGCGCAGC
>DATNCC010000365.1:0-4098 GCA_035571735.1 Dongiaceae bacterium
TATATTTCCATCTGCTTGCGCTGGGTTATGTCTCGGGCAATGCCAAAAATACCGCTGACAGTTCCGTCGACATCAAGTACAGGCCCTTTGGTGGACAAAAAATACCGATTACCATCTGATGTGGTAAGACGTTCCTCATACGTTTGCGGGCCAGTCTGTGACATTACCCATTGATCCTGAGCCATGAGCGCTTGTGCTTCGTCAGGTGGAAAAAGATGCCTGTCATCCTGGCCAATTATCTCTTCGACCGGTTTCTTGACAATACCCGCAACAGCAGAATTGGCCAAGATGTAGCGGCCAGCGGCATCTTTTATATATATGGCATCCGTAGTACCCTCGACGACGATGTCCAGTAACATCTTCTGGCGTGCCAATGTCTGTTGTGCCAGACTGAGTTCTGACGTGTGAACGTTGATGCGCCTGATATAGCGGGCAATGAGGACATAGAGGAGTGAAGCGGTAAGGGCGATGAACACGAGCCCTTTGAACATGGACAATCGGGATATGACGGTAGGGTCACTGATGATTAAGCCCAGAAAAGTGTCCGAAAGGTATATCCAAAGTCCGCCGAATATGGAGTAAATAGCTACGATCCGTGCAATTTCGGATCGGGAAAAAACTTGGATTTTATATGCCATAGTTATCTCCGGCCGCCGTGTTCCGGCAAAATTAGTGGCCCAATTGGTCCAGCGGTAATGAAAACAAAATCTGCCGCTTGAAATAAAGGGAACGTTCCTCCCATACTCACAAAAACAGGAGCAGTTTCCTGTGTTTTTCATCTTTACCTCGGTTTCTTCTGGAAGCAAAGAATATTTCGAGATTCTTTGATTAAAACGCGTTTGGCATCTTCATTCGTCCTGTTGCTCCCATTTATAAAACCAGAATTTCGTTTATTGATCTGCTGCGCGATTCAGCTCATTAGATAGCTTGACTTTGATGTTGGTAGAGAGTAACAAATGATGAAATGCACCGAAAAGGCACAGCATGGGTAACCATGTGTCGCAAAGCTACCATCCCGCATGCGGGATAGAGGGGTTATCGAAGTGAAACTGCTGCAAAGCAAGTATTCCTCCTTTCTGAGTACAAACAGCATGTTGGATCTTGCCCGACCAATCTGCTCGACACTCACCTCGAAGAACGATAACAAGCGACGTCCTGCATTAAACCCATTTGTTTGTATCACACCAATCCCGAAATCCAGAAATCCGGGTTCAGGCGAAGTTTTTCTGTAAATCGTCCTGTAATTCCGCTCCACCATCGGCTCAAAATTGACCCGACTTGAACATTGCCAGAGCGTAATATCAGCAAGTTAAGCTTGGTAAGTCGTTCAAACTTTGGCGCCGGCGTGGGTCATTTTTTGGAGCCGATTGGCTGTATGACGCCGAGAACTATTTTTGCAGCATAAATTTGTTCCATTCTATCGTTGGAGGGTTAGCGCATGTCATTCAATTTGTTGAAAGTTGTTCCCTTTATTCTTCTGACTCTCTTCTGCGCCTTCCCGGCCCTGGCCCAACAGGGCATGGCGATCGACCCCGCCACCTGCCTGGGCTGCCACGGCGACAAGATTTCGACCCGCGCCTTTGCCGATTCCGTACACGGCAAGAACGCCTGCACCAGCTGCCACGTGGACATCACCGATCTCCTCAAGCACATGAAAAAGGAGATCAAGGTGCAGAAGGTGCAGTGCGAGCGCTGCCACAAGAAACAGAATGCCGAGCATTATGCCAGCGTGCATGCCGAGAAGGGTGTCACCTGCGCCCAATGCCACACCGATATCCATACCCATACTTACTGGAAAAACGACAAGCGCATCGCGGTTGCAAAGTGCGTCCAATGCCATGACAAGGAAGCGGTCTACCAGAAGTCGGTCCACGGCAAGGCGGTGGCGGCCGGCAACATGGATTCGGCGGCCTGCCATGACTGCCATAATCTGCATGATATCAAATCGCTCGGCATCAAGGGTTCGCACAAGGAGCGCGAGTTCCACACCAAGGTCTGCATGAAGTGCCACAGCGACGAAAAGATGATGGCCAGGAACAAGGTCACCAATGTTGCTGTCAAATCCTACATGGAAAGCTACCACGGCAAAAATTACCGCCTCGGCAACCCTGAAAAGGTGGCCGGCTGCGCCGACTGCCATACCGCTCACTCGGTTTTGCCAAAATCTGATCCACAATCCAGCGTCAACCCTGCAAATATGGTTAAGCAATGTGCTGCGTGCCATCCCAGTGCAACACCGCTCTTCACCAAGTTCTATGCCCATGGCGAGATGACCGACCGCCACAAGTACCCGATCCTGTTCTACACCTTTGTCGGCATGACCGGCCTGCTGCTGTCCACCTTTACCGTTTTCTGGGTGCATACCCTGCTCTGGATGTTCCGCGGCTTCGTGGAAAACCGGGAGAAAGCTGCCCAACTGGCCGCAGGTACGCATCATGCAGTTATTCCCGATGCACACAAACAGTATCGCCGTTTCAACCGACTGCACATCTTCCTGCACATCCTGGTCATCACCAGCTTCCTGCTGCTCTCCCTGACCGGCCTGCCGCTCAAGTTCAGCACCCAGCCCTGGGCAATGGCCATGATGAAGCTGTACGGGGGAACGGCCAACGCCGGCCTGCTGCACCGCATGGGAGCCGTGGTCACCTTCATCTACTTCGGCGCGGCCATAGCCATGAGCATCAACTTCCTGTTCATCAGGAAAGATCTCAAAGGCAACCCGCTTCAGCGTCTGTTCGGGCCGGATTCGCTCTGCTTCAATCTGCGCGATATCAAGGATGTGTTCTTCATGGTCAGGTGGTTCTTCTTCAAGGGACCCAAGCCGACCTTCGAACGCTGGACCTACTGGGAGAAATTTGACTTCGTGGCGGTCTTCTGGGGTATGTTCGCCATCGGCGGATCAGGCCTGATGCTCTGGTTCCCCGAATTATTCGGCATGTTCCTGCCCGGCTGGGCCTTCAACGTGGCCACCATCGTCCACTCCGACGAAGCGCTTCTGGCCACCGGCTTCATCTTCACGGTCCATTTCTTCAACACCCATGGACGTCCGGAGAAGTTCCCCATGGACTTCGTCATCTTCAATGGCCAGATCGGCAAGGAGGAGATGCTCGAGGAGCGCGGCGACCAGTGGAAGCGCTATGAGGAACAGGGCATCACCGAGCAGTTTGCCTGTAAAAAGACCAGCGGTGTGATCTATGACTTCCTGGTCAAGGGCTTCGGATTCACGGCCCTCTTCATCGGCATCGGCCTGCTGCTGCTGATGATCACGGCATTTGTCAGCGGCGGAGGACATTAACACTCAGCTTTAATTGCCCGTATCCGGCGGGGGGCTGCGTGCCCCCCGTTACCTCGAAAAAAACAAAGTTCCAAGGTTCTTTACCTTGGAACTTTGTTTTTTTTGCATTGCGGCTTTTGCAGGTTGGGTTCGACAGGCTCACCACGGACGGAAGACCGAACAGTTACGATGCTGAAATCCGCTCGCCCCGAGCTTGTCGAAGCCTGTCCTGAGCATGACGAAGGGGGGACAAGTTCAAGCGTTAAAGGGAATCGAGGCCAGTGCCCGTGTTTTGAAGGAGCTGCCCTGCCTTTATTGACGGATGATGCCGTATTTCCGCATCCGGAAGCGAAGAGTGCTGGGGTTGAGGCCAAGGAGCAGCGCGGCTCCGTTTTTCCCTTCAATTCGCCAACCGGTTTTCTGAAGCACCTGAAGGATGAGGTCACGCTCCAACTCGACGAGGGCTTTGACGTCCTGCCCTACCAGCACCCCGGAATTCCGGAACGTATCGAAGCGGTCCAAGACCTGCAGCGCGCTTCCCTGGCTGATGATCACCGCCCGCTCGATGACGCTTTCCAATTCCCGCACGTTGCCGGGCCAGTGTGATTCCTGAAGGGCGTTCAGGGTATCTTTTGAGACGGTTTCGATCTTCTTGCCGATTTTCTTGTTGAATTTGGCAACAAAATAATTGACGAGCAGAGGGATGTCTTCCTTGCGCTGCCTCAGCGGCGGCATCGTGATGGGGAAAACATTGAGCCGGTAGAACAGGTCTTCCCGGAACCGGCCGTTCTTGATCTCGTCCTCCAGATTCCGGTTGCTGGCCG
>DATNCC010000366.1:0-2759 GCA_035571735.1 Dongiaceae bacterium
ATCGACGACGGGGTGAAGGGGAGAGGACATCGGAAGAACATCTTCACCAAAGGGTTCACTACTGCAGGAGTCGCCTGCGGTACCCATCCGCGTTTCGACGCCATGTGCGTAATCGATTTTTCAGGCGGGTTCAGGGAGTAGTGCCAGAGGGCCGTTGGTAAGTTTCGTAACTTACTGCAAAGACACTGAGGGGCTGCCCTTGTTAGGAGACGATATGATCGTTACATCGAAAAATGGACAAAGAAGGAACTTCCTGGGGGTTGATTTTGTTCTGCTATCACATGGTCCTGAATCTATGGTGGCTAAGATGCTTTATAAGAAAGAAGACAATGTTCCGTTCCATAAGCATCCAAATGAACAGAGTGGTTATGTGATCTCCGGTAAATACAGAATTGTATTCGGGAATAACGATCGAGTGATAGGTCCGGGAGATTCTTACTCTATTCCTCGCGATGTTGAGCATCGCATTGAAATTATTGAGCCAGGAGAAGTCTTGGACGTCTTTAGTCCGCCAAGAAAGGACTATCTGTAGTCCGATGTTGGCCGGGTCCGATCTCTAATGGCAATAACCGCCGATCTGAAAGAAAAAACATAAGGAATGGAGTTGTTATGAAAGCAGTTTTTCTGGTGTTGGCTTTTCTCTTGAGTGGATGTGCGGTTAGTGTAAAGGAGTCATATCGGAATCCCGACTTCAAACAATCATTCGACAAAATATCCGTCGCCTGGATTCCTCTTGATGAACATGAATACAAAAAGAAATATCTTGCCAGTTCAGGACAGGTAGTCGTAAATGATGCGCTGGCTATGAAGACGGCAAGAAAACAGTTGTGGGATCTTCAGAGTCGAACGCGGAAATCTCTTCATGATGAATTGGCTTATTATGACACCGACATTGTCGGGGAATCCCTGTCCAATTATGTACTCCGGATGACGCCAGAGAGGCTTGTGAAGATAACGTGTCTGCCTGCCTCCTGCCATTCGGATGTTATAGTGAAATTGACTATGACGGATCGTAAATCCGACACGCTGGTATGGTCTTCCGCTATCAAGGTTACTTCATTTGCCAGGACCGATCTCGATGGCAAAGAAGAGCTCGTGACGCCCGACACAACACTGAAGCTGGTTCAATCCATAATCGGTGAGTGGAACAAGTATCAGTTGTTGCCCGCTCGGCTCGCTTCTCCGCGATCGCGTCTCCCTTTGGAGACAGCTTCCATAATTGACAAGTTGGAGCAAACGGACCTGTCATACGGAAAACTCCTTGCATGGATAAAGGAAAACAACAAGTGGGGCAAGGACGCTGCAGTAGTGAAGGAATTTGAAAAAAATCTGGAGTCTGCCATTGGGGGAACCACTGCCTCATGGAAAATAGGCTGGGGATTAACCAGATCCGGCAAGGCATATAAAATCGGCTGGACAAAAAAGATCTTGAACATCGCCGAGTTGACGCCCGAAGAAGCAGCACTGAACGGCTTCCGCGAAAAAAAGAGTATATTTGCTATCGAATGATCGATTGTCTTCAGCAGCAATAAAAATTACGGAGGGAGTATGAAAATTGCAGTTAAGTATCTTGTGACATTTGGTCTGATTTTTCTTTTGGCAGGCTGTGCAACGAGGGTGGGAAACAGCCATAAACTGACGGGTTATGATGTCAAGTTGGAGAATCTGGCCGTTGTTTACTCTCAGGGGAAATTCGGGCACGGAGGGATAGGGAAAAAACTTGAACGCTACAATTTCCAGAACATGGGTGAATACATGGCTAAAGCCGCCCCGCATACCTTCCCGAATTATGGCATAAGCGCCTCGGTTTACACCAAAACAGCAGATTCGGGGAACCCTTCTCCAAAAGAAAAACAGATTCTGTTTATTACTCCGGTTAGGGTGGAAACAGAGGGGCATAAAGGATTATCTGGAGAAGTTGTCGTTTCCGGTGGTCCGTCCAGTACTCCCATCAAGGTCAAATATGAAGTCAATATGTTCGACGCCCTGCTTAACAAAGAGGTCTGGAATGCGGATTTCTCAATCGTTGCCGGCGGGCTGCTTTACAGCGCTTTTGACGAGGAAAAAGCTGCCGGCTTTTTGAACGATATTTTAGGAAAACTGGAAGCAGACGGCCTTGCACGGAAAATACAATCAGCCCAGAAGTGACCGGACGGTGACGGATGGCGTCCATGAAATTGCCTCCACGCACTTTCTCCGGGCACACTGTAATCAGCAAGCCCTGAGTATTGAAGAACCCAACCAGGAGGTTGGTGCGGCCACGCCGTACGCCCCCGAAGCTGTTATCGCCACACCGGGAGTTACATGACCTTTTCTACACTGACCGGGCAAATTTTCGGCTCGCTCCAGTCAACATCCGACATGCTTTCCGTGCTGAAGCTCTTCGTTATTCCGGTCGGGGGCGGAATTCCGGCCGGGGTCTTGCTTGCTCAGGCCAAAGGCCTGGCTTGGTCCATCACCACGGGGCTCTACCTGGTTTCGGATATAGTCCTTGCCCTTGCCTTTGAACCGATCCTGCGGCTTCTCGCGGCGCTCTGCGGAAAAGTCCCGTTTCTGGCTCGTTTCAGCGCAGCCTTGAAGGCGGTAACGGCCCGCAGCGTGGCACATTTCAGCGGCACCGGTGCAGGCCCCCTTTCGCTCGTTATGATTGCCTTCGGCGTGGACCCGATGACGGGGCGCGCTACGGCGCTCGCTGCGGGCCACGGATTCCTTGCCGGCTGGGCCTTTGCAATCGTTGGAGACATGCTTTATTTCGCCGT
>DATNCC010000367.1:0-4106 GCA_035571735.1 Dongiaceae bacterium
CCATTATCTTGACCACGAAAGAGAGAATTCTCGGATACCTGATTCAAAAGGCGGCCAATCGGCCGCCTTTGCTGTTTCACGCATGACGCAGGTTTGCCGGGCGGATAAGTGGAGAGGCGGAGGGGGCTGCCCTTGATGGAGGCGGAGGGGGCTGCCCTTGACATGAGACAAATTGAAGGACCGGCAGTGTAAAGATCTTTTTAATGGCAGAGTCTTTTAGAAATAAGATTACCCATGGTGTCTCACAACTACTCCGCAACCCCCGCCACCGCAGAATTCCGGGGACACAACACGTATTTCAAGAGCGGCCAAACGGCCGCCGTCACCAAATATGAGCCGGTACTATAAATTTACATTGCACCGGCACCCTTGCCGTGGTAAGCAACTTGAAAATACTTGCCTAGGGAGGAGAATCATGATTCAGCGTACTGTGTTAATTGTATTGTCTGCGTTCCTGCTCGGTGGTTGCGCTATCGGGACGACTCATCTGCAGGTGACCCATGAGCCGCTGGAGCGGATCGAAGCCAAGAAACAAGGCAATATCCAGATCAAGCCGTTCATCGACAAGCGTAAGGAAGATCATCAGCATATCGGCAACAAGAGGAACGGGTTTGGTATGGTTCTCGGCCATGTTGCTCCCGAAGAAGGGGTGAAACTGGAAAGCCTTCTGACCACCTACTTTGCCGAAGCTCTCAAAGAAGCGGGATACAATACGGTCATTCAGGATTCAGAGACGGCAGGCAAGCAGAATGAGGTCAAATTTGACGCCGTTGTGGATGGTGAGATCGTTGAATTCTGGCTGGATCTGTATTTGAAAGTCTGGCAAAACATCGAAGTAAAAACCAGAGCCATTCAGCCGGCCACCCAGGCAGTCCTTTGGGAAAACACCATCAAAGCTGATCAGTCCAATGTGCTGTGGGTCGGCGCTACGGGGGAATTCGAAAAGGTTATCAATGAAGCGTTGACGAAGGCACTGAATCAGGCGGCCAAAGAGTACGCATCGGATCAGTTTCAACAGGCGATAAAAGCCAAGACGGCATTAGGCGACGCATCCCGTCCATAGTGCAAAAATTCCCCGAGAGGAATTGCGGAGACAATAATTGATTTCGAAGGCGGCCAATTTGGCCGCCTTTGTCGTATTTGCAGGATTACGCTGATGAGCAGGAAGGGCCGGAGAATTCAAAAGGCGGCCATCCGACTGTCTTTGGCGCACTGCTTGACGGTTTGGGAATTAAAGTTATAGTTGACTTTAATGGGTTGTAACCAATATTCGGAAAGGAGAACGTCATGAAAAAACTTTTGTTGTTTATCGCAATTGCCACCCTGGTGGCGGGATGCACAAGTAACCCGCTGGTGCTCCGCAAATGTGACATGACCAATGCCAAGGTGCTTGGGGCATCCGAAGGGGAAGCAACCGGGTTCATGCTGTTCCAGCTTATTCCCATAGGGCAGAACGAGCGTTTCAATGATGCCTACAGTGAAGCAGTAAGGAAGCTGGGTGGTACCTGTCTCATGGATCCCGTTATCGAGGAGAAATGGTTCTGGGCTTATGTGCTGAACGGCTACTCATTCAAAATAAAAGGGACCGTGGTTCGGGAAGGGACCTGACCGGCGGGGATTCCGGGGGGCATCATACTTAATTCGGAGGGCGGCCAAGCGGCCGCCCTTTACTGTTTCGGGGGAGGCGGCATATGACTCTCTTCCCCGCCGTCAGCCCTGATTGTGCGGCAACCTCATCTGCCCAATGATATTGACAGTAATCCTTCCGCTCGTATAATATGCAAGCAGGATTCATTAGACTGCTTTATAGCTGAGCTTTTCCCCTGGATTTATATCCGGGGCGATTTACGACTTCAGCCGGCGGCCCCATTGCCTTTGCGTTCCTGCTGACTGTCAGATTGGAGGATTCATCCTTGAAAGCCATACTCTCCCTGTTGAAAACCCTCCTCATCGTATTGATGTTTTCGAGCATTTCCTGGGCTGATATCCCTTCTGAACAGAAAAGCAGGGTCCTGATTCTCAACTCCTACCACCCGTACTATAGTTGGTCTGATGATGAGATGAAGGGAATTCTGGAGACTCTGAAGGAGCGGATGCCTGCTATCGAACCGATAATCGAATATCTGGACTGCAAGTATTTCCCTGAGTTGGCTCATTTCCCCAGAGTAGCTTCTCTTCTTGCCTACAAATTCAAAAATGTGAAAATACCTGTTGTGATCGCTGTCGACAACCCTGCCCTGGATTTTGCCATCAAATACCGCTCGGAACTTTTTCCGGATGCAGCAATCGTTTTCTGCGGGATCAATGGTTACACTCCGGAGTTAATCAAGGGTGCGGCTAATATTACCGGTGTGGCCGAAGTCCTGGATTCAAGAGGGACCGTAGAGATGATGCTGAAGCTTCATCCCGCCGCCAGGCAGATATTTGTAATCCATGACTATACTTCCACAGGCATTGCCACACGCAGGGAAACAGAGGCGCAGTTGGCTCCGTTGGCCGGGCGAATAAAAATCAGATACATGGAACACCTTACAACGGACCAGATGCTCGAAGAAATAGGCCGGCTCCCTGAGGATGCCATGGTCCTGGCACTCTCTTACAGCCGGGACAGAGAAGGGAGGGTGTTCAATCACCCTCAGATTGCCCGGTTGTTGAGTGAAAAATCCAGAGTGCCGGTGTACGCCGCACATGAGGAACGTCTGGGAGCGGGCATTGTTGGGGGTAGCATGCTTGGAGGCAGGCTGCACGCTGCCGAGGCGGCAAAGCTTGCCCTGAAGATTCTGGGAGGTACTCCTGCAGGTTCGATCCCGGTAATAGCAGGCATTTCTGAAGCACGGCCGATGTTTGACTACAAGCAATTGGTACGTTTCGGCATTAGCATGGACAGTCTTCCGGCACATGCCATAATCATCAATCAGCCTGAATCATTTTACAGGCAACACACGTTACTTGTGTGGGTCACTTCCGGAGTAATGGCCGCTCTTCTTATCATCATCGGCTTACTGGTGTATGTGGCTAAAATTAGGCAGCAGACAGCTGAATCTCTGGCAGAAAAGGCATCGGAACTCGAACGTCGCGTCGCAGAACGGACTATTGAGCTGAAAACAGCGAATGAGGAGCTTGAATCCTTCAGCTATTCCGTTTCCCATGACCTGCGTGCGCCGCTGCGTCATATCCACGGTTTTTCCCAGATTCTTTTCCTGGATTACCGTGACCGCATCGACGATATAGGGCGGGATTATCTGCATCGTATAGGTAAGGCCGTCGGACATCTGAATGCTCTTATCGACGACCTCCTCGGCTTTTCAATGGTCGGACGAATGGACATTCGTCCGGTGAACGCGAATATGAGCCGGCTTGCTGAAAGTGTAGTTTCCATGTTCCGGGAATCCGAACCTGAAAGATTGGTCGAAATTTCGATCATGGAGGGGCTGACAGCCAAAGGTGATACCAATCTGCTGGAGATTGTCCTGCAGAACCTTATAGGCAACGCCTGGAAGTACTCTGCCAAAAATACCTCGACCCAAGACCACCCGGCAAGCATCGAGTTTGGCAGAACGGTTATCGAGGGGGTCGATACTTTTTATGTCCGCGATAATGGTGTCGGTTTTGATATGGAATATAAGGAAAAACTTTTCAAGGTGTTTGAACGTCTGCACGGGGAGGAGTTTGCCGGTACAGGGGTCGGACTTGCAACCGTGCACCGCATAGTTACGCGACATGGTGGAAAAATCTGGGCCGATTCAGAACCGGGGAAAGGAGCAGTTTTTTATTTTACTCTCAATTTATGACAGCTTCTCTCCCGCAGGGCTGCCATCATGAAGCGGGCATTTTCGGGGCATCCGATCCCGCTGCGAATTCCGGAAGCCGCTGCCACTCTACCCCCACTTTTGCCTCGTAAACCAGCTTCACATCACTCTTCAAACCACAGCCGGATCTTTCCGCCGGCAATCGCCGTCACCCGGCAGGCTATGTCGCCCGCTTCCGCACCCGCGTGCAGCACAACCCTGTCGCCCGGGCGGGTGTCGCGCAAGAAGCCGAGACAGTTTACTGCCGCGCCGGAAGAAGTGATCTTGTCGATCCGGCAGAGATGCCTGCTGCCACTG
>DATNCC010000368.1:0-5268 GCA_035571735.1 Dongiaceae bacterium
CGAATGTATTTCATGTCAAGCATCGGGAAACACCTTTATTTTTCGGTAGTAAGCGTGTATTTATTAGCATTTGCGTCTATATACGTCAATGCAAAAGAGCCGCTCACATTCCGAGACCTGAACATCCCGCTGGAATTTTCAAGAAAAAAATGATTATGGAGAAAGAAGGTATCCCCTGTTCTCCTTCAACATCTTGAAGATCACTCTGCAGAGATGGCGGCCCAGGGCTCGGACTGCTTGGTTATGCTTTTTGCCTTCTGCACGTTTTTTTTCGTAATACTTTTGTGACTGGTGAACGTGCTTTCGATGGCGATCAACAGCTATCATCATCGCCGATTTAGCCCGTTCGTTGACCTGTTTTGGGGCCTTTGACCCCTTATGTTTCCCGGAGCTGTTGTCCAGGTTTGACATTCCGAGATAGAGAGCAAAACTTGACTCGCTCTCGAACCGTTCAATCGTGCCGATCTCTCCGGCCAGTTCAGTAGTAGTGGTCGGCCCAAAACCTGGCATGGTCGCAAGTAGCTTCGCAATATTCGAGTTAGCAGCTATCTCAGCCAGTTGAGAGTCAAGCTTCTCAATCTGTTTGTGAAGTGCCAACACCCGCTCGGCGTCTTGCTGAATCATGTCGCTGACCCATTCAGTTTCATGGCTGAATTCAGCGCTCTTCTGCCATTTGAGAATGATGCTCGTGTACTTGGCGCCGATACCAGGAATTTTACGAATTGTCATTTCGCGCATGCGCGTAAGCTTCCGCAAATCGTCAGTACTGGTGAGAAACCGAAGAAACCAGAGATTTCCAGCTTCGCCGGTAATCTCCAGAAGTCCAGGGCACACTGACTGGAGGTCAGCCTGAAGGTTGTTCAGCACCCGTACCCGCTCGTTCACGAGACGGCGACGACGCCTTGAGATGCGTTTCAGGATGTCGTTTTCTTGTGGCGTGGTCTTGACCTCCTGAAGAACATCCTTGGCAATTGGAAGATGATCCCGGAGCTGAAAGAGTTCAAGGGCTTTCCTGGCGTCGATATCATCTGTTTTGGCTGCACCGGGAAAGATCTCTTTGAACCTTGCAAGCTTCAGATTGTTTATATTGAAGAGTCGGTAGTTGTGGGTTCGCACCAAGGTGTCCAATGGCCTGGCATAGCCGTTGTACCCTTCCATCGCAACCGCAACGGGACAGCCATAAACTTTTTCGTTCTTTTCAATGCGCAAGAAGAACTGCCGAAAACCTTCCGGCTCGTGGGCGATAGAGAATTCTTCAAGGATTTCGCCAGTGGAGAGACCAATGGCAACATTGTGACTGTGGCAGCCGACGTCGACTCCGACACGCAGCTCAAGGGAGGGCTTTCTCATGATGGCTCCATTCAAACGAGATTGTCATCCTCCGGATCTCGTCTACTTACAGAGCCACTTGCGGCACCATCCCGGTAGACCCTTGAGGATGACGCAGATGACGGGGGCGGCATTTCAGGACTGAGTGAGTCTGAATGAACAGGCCACTGACCCCAAGAGCCACACCCCCGTCAGACGAAGATATACACTATGGGAGGTGCTTCGTCATCTGCTTAAATCCCATGGTAGACCCCACTTGTTCCCTTCCATATCTGATGATACAGTCAATACATTCATTCGGAGGTGTCACATGATTGAACGAATTGACCACTTGGTTTTTACCGTAGCGGACGTGTCGGCAACCTGCAGTTTTTATGAGCGGGTTTTGGGGATGAAGGTGGAGACTTTTGGCGAGGGGCGTAAGGCACTCTGCTTTGGGGTGCAGAAGATCAACCTGCATCAGTATGGGAAAGAGTTTGAGCCCAAGGCGAAGGCGCCCGCGCCGGGATGCCAGGACATCTGCCTGATCACCGGTGTGCCGATTGTCGAGGTAACGCAGCATCTGGCGTCATGCGGCATTGAGATTGAGGAAGGGCCGATCAAGAGGACCGGCGCCATGGGGCCAATCAATTCCGTCTATTTTCGTGATCCTGACGGAAACCTGATCGAGGTTTCAAATTATCTTTGAAATAGAACTTAATCTTCTTGCATTGTCGTTCAACGGCTGTGCCGCAGAGCCGCGAGCTTCAGCGAAGCAGCTCTAGTAACGTGTTGATAGTTTTTTTTATTTATTGCCTTTATCTCTATCAAAATGAATCTGATCCAAGTTCTGCCGCTTAGAGAAGAACGCCTTATGAAACGCATCCATTTCTTCAGGTGTGCAGAAACGAGCGGCCTGAGAGCGTAGTTTTTCAGATTTTTCAAAAACGACGTTTAGCAGTTTGCAGGGATACACTTGGCATAGACCGCAGTTATCTATTCCTTTTTCATAAGCACATGCACGGACTTCCGAATAAGCACAATTGTTTTCTGGGCTACATCCAGAACAGGCCATGTCTTGTGCGGGAAAATCTGGATCTCGTAATCCAAGACGAACCCACAATTCTTTTACGTTCTCCAATTCCTTGACATCTCCGTTTTGAGAGGCAAGATACCTAGGACAAAAAGAACAATTATCACCGCAAATGCCTATAACATTCATTCATAATTCCGTTCCGGCAATATCACCATATCTGCTATTCCAAAGCTACTTTTCAGGATTCCACGCTATGCCTCACTCTGACTAAACCATTTCTCACTAATAATCAATCGCAATTTCAGCAAGTTACCAAAATTAAAAGTGTAAAGTTTCTTTACACTTTTTCAAAACAGCAACAATAACAGGATATTAGCGGATACAAAAAATGCCCGAACTACGCCAAATGGCGGAGTCGGGCAAAAAAAGTTGTCCGGGTATAAATAAAACGGGCGGGAAAATTTCCCTGCCCGTAAAGTAATCCTTATTATTGCGGCATCCTACCCCTGCTTCCGGATCTCGATAATCCTGGCCGCGATCTGCTCCGGGGTCAGCTGGTCCGTGTCAATTTCGAATTGAGCGGCATCCCTGTATTTCGGGGTCCGGCGCTCCAGGACCTCCTCCACCTCTTCGGTAAAACTCTTGCCGCCGGTCAGGGAGGGCCTTTCCGTGTCCCCCTGAATGCGCGAGACGATGGTTGCCACCGAAGCCCTGAGCCAGACGATGCGGGCGTTCACCTTCAGGGCGTCGATATTCTCCGGCCTCTCAATGACGCCGCCGCCCGAATCGATGACGAGGTTGTCGTCCAGTGCCAGTTCCCGGGCGACTTCGGACTCCATGTCGCGGAAAGCGGTCCACCCCTGCTTCTCCACGATCTCCGGAATCGACATGCCGGCCTTCTCGACTATCCTCGCATCCATGGAGATGCACTTCATCCCGAGAGCCCCGGCGACAAGCTTTCCGACCACGCTCTTTCCGGTGCCGCGATATCCGATCAGTACTATGTTCATGACGTCAAACGCTCCATTACTATGCGGCGCATCACTTCGATGGGGGCGGCAAGGCCCGTGAATCGCTCGAATTGCAGAACCGCCTGGTTGATGAACATCTCGACTCCGGGAATGACCTTGAGGCCGCGGGACCTGGCCTCGGTCAGCAGCTTCGTTTCAAGGGGGTTGTAGACAATGTCGAAGACCGCCTGCCCCGGCCGGAACATCTCCGGGGAAACCAGGGAGACGTCCACATTCGGATGCATGCCGACCGGCGTACAGTTGATGATGACATCGGCGCTCTCCATCGCCGCCGCGAGACCGGTCATCGCCCCGGTCTTGATGACGGCATCGGTGCCGGCCACCAGGTCGTTCTTCAGCCCCTGAAGCAGCGGCTCATTCACATCCAGAATTGCAAGCTCCGCCAGTCTGGTCTTCCGGGCGAGGGTAAAGGATATCGCCCTGGCCGCACCGCCGGCCCCCAGCATCAGGATGTTCCTGCCGTCAATTTCGACACCGTTATCAACCAGGGCCTTCAGCGCGCCGGTTCCATCCGTACCCAGACCGATCAGCTTGCCGTTTTCATGAATGACCGTATTGATAGAGCCGATGCTGCGATCCACATCCGCAATCTCGTCCACATATTTCATTACCTCGGTCTTGTGCGGAATGGTCACGCTCATGCCGCGAAAGTTTTCTATCGCCCGCATCCCTTCCAGGGCGCCTTTTACGTCCTCGACCGGAAAAGCCAGGTACACGAAGTCCAGACCCAGGGCCTCGAAGGCGGCGTTGTGAATTGCCGGTGAAAGGCTATGACCGATGGGGTTGCCGATAACCGCGCATAATTGGGTTTTGCTGCTGAATGATCTCATTATTGACGAAACCTCCTTGGGTTGGGTGCTCATTGTATTAACAGGCTGTTGAAAAACTTAGGTTGTTCAAAAACGGGTAGATCGTCGCCCCCGCAGAAAGCCCCGCGGAGGCGTAGCAGCGCTACGCCGCACAATTTCACTTGTGAAATTGGACCGCGAAGGCGCCCGAAGGGTGAGGCCGCAGGCCGAAGTCACAAGAGGGATTTCGAGGACGGCGGCGAGATGCCTGTTTTTCAACAACCTCTTAAACGTTTCCTAAACCATCCGCTTCAGCTCATCCAGCAGGTTGAGCGCCTCCAGCGGCGTCAGGGTGGTGATGTTGAGCTTCTTGAGGCGCTGGCGCAGTTGGTCCTCGCTGGTCTCGAACAGCGAGAACTGGGGCGACGGCTCTCTGGGAGGCTTCTTGCTGCTCCTGGCCAGGCGCGGCGCCCCCTCCTCGAACTCGCCGCTCTCCAGATTGTGCAGGATCTCCCTGGCCCGCTCGATGACGTCGGCCGGCATGCCGGCCAGCCTGGCCACCTGGATGCCATAGGAGTGGGAAGCGCCGCCGGGAATGATGGTGCGCAGGAAGATGACCTGGTCGTTCCACTCCCTGACTGCCACGGTAAAGTTCCTGATGCGCTCGCGGGTCACGGTCAGTTCGGTCAGCTCGTGGTAGTGGGTGGCGAAGAGTGTCCGGGCCCGGCAGGTGGGGGTGTCGTGGATGAACTCAGCCACCGCCCAGGCGATGGAGACCCCGTCGAAGGTCGAGGTGCCGCGGCCGATCTCGTCCATGATGATCAGGCTGCGGGGGGTGGCGTTGCGGAGGATTCCGGCCGCCTCCATCATCTCCAGCATGAAGGTGGACTGGCCGCGGGCCAGGTTGTCGCCGGCCCCGACGCGGGTGAAGATGCGGTCGGCGATGCCGATGCGCGCCGCCGAGGCGGGCACGTAGCTGCCGGCCTGGGCCATCAGGCAGATCAACGCCACCTGACGCATATAGGTCGATTTACCGGCCATGTTGGGGCCGGTGATCATCAACAGTTGATTGCTTTCGCCATCCAGCAGCGTATCGTTGGGAACA
>DATNCC010000369.1:0-3011 GCA_035571735.1 Dongiaceae bacterium
TGGACCTGGTAGTCCGGTTGCACCGCCATTGTCACGAGAAGAAGATCAGATACAAGGTGGTATTCGTCCCCGATCCAGTCTGCTGGACCCAGGTCCCTGCCGACCTGGAATCGCTCCTGAAGCAGAGGAACCGCTGGCAGCGGGGGCTCGTCGACAGCCTCTGGCACAACAGGAAGATGCTCTTCAATCCACGGTACGGCAAAGTCGGCCTGATCGCCTTCCCTTATTTCCTACTCGTGGAGACGCTCGGTCCGGTCGTCGAATTTTTCGGGTATGCGGTTTTCCTGGTATTCTTTTTGTTCGGTTCCATCAATCGCGAGCTCATCGTGCTCTTTTTCCTCCTCGCCATCTTCTGGGGGATCTGGATCAACCTCGGCTCCATTCTTCTCGACAACCTGATCTACAAGCGCTACCGGGGGATTCGCGACCTCCTCAAGCTCTGCTTTTTCGGGACCTTCGAATTTCTAGGCTATCGGCAGTTGATTGTCGTGGAAAGATTCATTGCCGGCTTTTTCTTTCTGGAAAAAAGCTGGGGCAAACAGCAGCGGCAGGAGATACATGATGACAAAGTCACAAAAGCTGCTTAACAAATTGTTGTTTTTTCTCCCCAGAGCGGTTCTGTGGGGTATTTGCATGATCTATTTTCTTATTGCCGTTCTCTTTTCCTTCGACCGTTTTGCACCATACGTAACCCGGCTGGAGCTGCTGCGCGACAAGGCAGTCGGCCGAATACAGGGCTCTTGAGGAGAAAAAAGTAACGATGCGAATAGTTGCCGTAATCCTTCTGTTTCTCTGGTCTGGCGTAGCCAATGGCGCCACGACCCCGGACGACCTCGTGGCCAGGGGGAAATTCGATGAGGCGGTAAGCGCCTGCCGCAAGGCTATCGATGCGGCACCGGAAGCCGCGGAAAAAGGAGCTCTCCACAAAAAGCTCGGCGATCTCTATGACGAAAAGGGCGATTACCGGCAGGCAGCAACGGAGTTTGTCCAGGCTCTAAAGCTGAGCCGGAGTTTTACGGAGGACGAGCGGCTCCGGATGGCGGTCCGCATCTCCTGGGGGGGTGAGTACGACGAGGCGTTAAAGGAGTTTACCGCCATCCTGACGGAGAATTTCGCCAACATGGAAGCCCGTCTGGGACGCGCCAGAGTCCTGGCATGGTCAGGGAAATATGCCGGGGCGCTAGCCGAAATTGACCGGGTCCTGGAACTGGACCCCGGCAACAGGGAAGCCCTGCTCATCAAGGCTAACTGCCTGCGGTGGCAGGGCCATGCAAGTGATGCCATCGTGATCCTCTCCGGACTGCTTAAAGAAACGGAGGATTTCGATACCCGGCTGGGGATGGCCTATGCCCTTCTGGCCAAGGGAGACAGGTCCGGAGCCAGGCAGAGCAGTGCCCTGCTCGTGCCGAAAAACCGGTACCAGGAGAAGGAAGCCGCCACACTCCGGGAGGAGCTGGAGCGGCAGAACGCGTCCGCCCTTGACATGCGCTACAGCTATTACAGCGACACCGACGATAACACTCTGCACCGCTACGGCCTCTCCGGCACCATTCTGCTGGGTGCCGTGGAGCTCGGCGCAGTCTACCAGCATACCGATGCAGACGACCCTTTCCGCAACAACAGCGCCGATGATTTATCAGTCAATCTCTCCACGAAACTGCTCGAACTTGTCCGGCTCGGCGCCGGGGCGGGCTTCGTCCGGACTCATGCCGCCACGGACACCACCTTTTTCACCGGCAATGCCCAGTCAATCTTCGACGTTCCGAACGGCAAGGCCGGCGTCAGCTTCAGCCGGGAAATCCTTACGGATACGGCCCAGATCATCGCTCACGGAGTCAGGATCAGCAATACCACCGCCTTCTTTTCCCAGAAAGCCGCGGACCGGCTCACCCTCTTCGGGAGCTACAGCTACCGGAACTATTCCGATGACAACAACGCCCACGACCTGCAGCTGTCGCCCGTTTACAGGGTCCGTGAGGGCAACCCGTCGATCAGCGCGGGCTACCGTTTCAGGTATCTGGATTTCGCACGGCAGAGCGGCAGCGGCTATTTCGACCCGAATGATTTTCTCACCAACGGGCTCTTTATCAACACCCGCTACGAGCGGGGGGGATTCTATGTCGATCTGGAGCCGTTTGGCGGCTTCCAGAAGTTCAGGAGGTTCGGGACCGGTTCCAGCGACCTGTTCGGCTCCATCAAAAGCAGCGTCGGGTACAAGATCGGACGGCATCTTCTCTGCGAGGTCTCCGGCGAATTCGGCAACTATGCGTTGCAGTCCGCCACCGGCTTCACCTATCATCTGGTTGGCGCAAGGCTCGAAATGCTCTTTTAGGATTCCGGGAGGAGTTCATGGAAGGGGTATTGCGTCGGCCATAAGCCGGTTCTGCTAATTGCCCGCCGCGCAGATCCGTTCGATCAGGCGGGAGTCGTTCGGGAGCAGCTCCGCGGCCACGAGGCGCGGCGTCAGCTCGATCCAGTTCCGGTCCCGTGCGAAGACGCTCCTGAAGAGCGGCAGGGCATCGTCAACGCGCTGCATGTTCACCAGGGCTACCGCATGCCAGTAGACAACCTCAAGATTCTCAGGCGCCAGCCTCGCTGCTGTCGCGTATTCCTCAAGTGCCTTCGGGTGGTCCCTCCCCTCCATGGCCTTGTCCCCGGCATTCATATGGTTGTACGCGCGCTGCAGCACGATGAGGCGGCGCAACTCTTCCAGGGGCCTGGGGTGGTCGTCCACCCTCAGGTCGAAAACTCTGTCCGCCCAGGGGCGTCCCGTGGGCTTGCCCGTGACGACGACCAGCGCGGCTGATTGCTGGCCTCTCACATCGCCGCCCGCCTCCTGTCCCGCCTCCAGCGCAGCGATCATTCGCCCTGCCAGGTCGCCCGTTGCCGTTTCAAACGCCTGCGCCATCGCGGGCCATACCCGGTCGTTCAGCATCATGTTGGCCTGCACCGAATACTCTTTTCCGACATGGTGTCCCGCGGCAGGGATGGTCTTCCCGCCCGTATGGGCC
>DATNCC010000370.1:0-40528 GCA_035571735.1 Dongiaceae bacterium
GGTAACCCTGTCGGCCGCCATGCCGGGTCTTGTCGGGGCCACCATGAGGCGTGGCGGGTTCTATGCCGCGCTTCGCCGGGGCATCAGCCACGCAGCGGAAAGCAAAACAGCCGCAGGTGAGTGCGGGACAGTTCGTCTGAAACTGTTCAATCTGCTTTTGACAGAACTCGGTCCTCTTGTTCTGGCTCGTGGTATAATCCTGGAACAGGGGGAGTTGAAAGATCTGCTGCAAAGCCTCCCTGACTGGCCGAAAGATTCATCTTCCGGCACCGGGAAACTGCTCTTGACCGTTTTTTTTGGAGATTGAATCTATGAATGTAACCGTAAAACTATTCGCTTCATTTCGTGCCGGGCGTTTCGATATCGAAACCGGAGACTATCCGGCGGGAACCACCGTGGCCGATGTGGCAGACAGCCTGAAACTGCCGCGCACCGAGCTGGGAATCATGATGGTCAACAACCGGCATGTCAAGCTTGACCATCAGCTTGTCGATGGTGATACACTGGCGCTCTTTCCGCTTCTGGGCGGTGGGTGATATGGAAACCCTGCCCATTTTCGTACGCGATCATGCCGATGGCCAGTTGCTCCCATGGAAGAACCAGGTCGAGGCGGCCGAACGTTTCGGCGTAACCCTGGCCCAGGTTGAAGAGGTTGCCCTGGAACGGGAAATTCTGCCGGCCCGCTATCAGCGCAACCGCACAATTATTACCGTCAGTGACCAGTTAACCCTGTTCCGGAGCAGTGTGGCCGTGATCGGGTGTGGCGGACTGGGGGGCTATATTGTGGAAGAACTGGCCCGGCTGGGGGTTGGCAAAATAGTTGTAATAGATCCGGATGTTTTCGAGGAGCATAATCTGAACCGGCAGCTGTTCAGCAGTCCTGAGAATCTCGGGACAGCCAAGGTGGCAGCCGCCGCCAGACGAATCGGCGAAATAAATCCCGCGGTAAATCTCGTGCCGATTCAAGCTGCATTTTCCCCCGAATACGGAGCGGCCATGCTTGATGGATGTCAGGTAGTGGTCGATGCGCTCGATTCCATTCAGGTCCGCCTGGAGTTGGCCGATGTCTGTGCGGCACTGGATGTCCCCCTGGTGCATGGTGCCATCGCCGGTTGGTATGGGCATGTTACCACCCAGTTTCCGGGCGACGACACGGTGCAAACCATCTATCGTTCCTGGAAGAGCGGCAAAGGTGTCGAGCAAACACTGGGAAACCCCTCCTTCACCCCTGCCGTCGTTGCCAGCGTGGAAGTTGCCGAAGTCTGCAAGCTGTTGCTCGGCCGGGGGACACCGCTTAAGGGGCGCAAATTGATAATCGATCTGTTATCGATGGAGATGCACGTAATCAGTTTATCTGAAGGACACAAGGAATAGTCATGAAAGCCGCAGCGGGAAATTACATAATTCAGACGGTATCGCGAGCGCTGGATCTGCTGGAGCAGTTTCAGGAGGGCGATGCAGAGCTTGGCATCACCGATTTGTGCAATCGTATGAAGCTTCAGAAAAACAACGTGTTTCGCCTGGTTGTGACATTGAAGGCAAAAGATTATATTGAAATGAACAGTTCTACAGGTAAATATAGGCTCGGTATGAAGACCAGGGCTCTTGGACAGGTCGCAACACGCCATATTAATATTGCCGACCAGGCGCGTCCCTTTCTGAATGACATTAAACAACAGTGCCATGAAGCCTGCTATTTTTCGGTCGTGATGGAAGGATATACCTATTATCTTGACGGTGTTGAATCGGACCTCCCGGTACGGGTTGCCCAGCGGGTCGGCAGCAGCCAACCGCTGTACTGCACTGCTGCGGGGAGAGTTCAGCTGGCGTTCATGGAGCGGCAGAGACAGGCGGACCTGTTGTCCGGTTCCGAAATGAAAGGGCTCACATCCCGGACAATTACCGATCCTGATCTGCTGATGAAAGAGTTGAAAAATGTCGCACAACAGGGCTACGCCATTGATGATCAGGAGCACGATATCGGGGTAATGGAGATTGCGGCACCCATATTTGACGCAAACGGTGCTATTATTGGCGCGCTCAGTATTTTGGGTCCGGAGATGCGTCTCGCCGGTCACCGGCTCAACAGCGAATTGCTGCCGTTACTCTGCGACAGCGCTTCGCGTCTCTCAGTTGCCCTTGGACATTACCGGGCCAAGGAGAAAGCTGCTGAAATATGTCAACCAACGGTGAGGCCGAAGAGAAAAGCACGAAAGCTTGAGATGAATCCGTATGTCTTTGGCGGATTAAAACCCTGCTGCTGACAGGGACGTTGGCCGACGGAATTTGTTGAGAACGCGGAGCGGTGATGGAACTTTTTATCGAAGGTATCAGTAAAGCCTGGAGTCTTATCGTCAGCCTCGACGCCGAAGTGTTGGCGGTTACGCTGCTGTCGTTGAAAATTTCCTGCAGCGCCACGTTTGCCAGTCTCCTGATCGGAATTCCGGTTGGTGTTTTCCTGGCATTAGCCGATTTTCCCGGACGGCGTCTTGTCATCAGCATGGTCAATACCGGTATGGGCTTGCCGCCGGTGGTGGTCGGCCTGTTTGTGACGCTCTTCCTCTGGCGCAACGGTCCCCTCGGTTTTCTGGAAATCCTCTATACCCCTTCTGCAATGGTTCTAGCCCAGGCGGTCATTGCCACTCCGATCGTGACCGGCATTACCGTCGCCTCGATCCAGAACCTTCCCGCCAATCTCAAGTTGCAGATTCAGGCGCTGGGAGCCACCAGAGTGCAGACAGTCTGGATCCTTGTCCGTGAAGCGCGGCTGCCGCTGCTCGCCGCGGTAATGGCCGGATTCGGCGGCGTCATATCAGAAGTCGGCGCGTCCATCATGGTGGGGGGGAATATCAAGGGCCAGACGCGGGTTTTGACAACCGCTACGGTTATGGAGACCGGAAAGGGAAATTTTGACGTGGCAATTGCCCTGTCCCTGATCCTGCTGGTGCTGGCCTTCTCTGTCAATTACCTGCTGACGGTCATCCAGCAGCGGGAGCGGCCTCGATGAGCGAAGCCGCTCCGCTGCTCGAAATTCGCAATCTCGCGGTTGCCCGCGGTGGCTCGCCGGTACTTCGGATACCGTCGTTTGTCCTTCATCGCAACGAAACCGTCGCCCTGATCGGTCCGAACGGCACGGGGAAATCCAGTTTTCTGATGGCTTTGGCCGGGCTCCTGCCGCTCGAATCAGGGGAAATCTTCTTCAGACAGCAGGCAATAGTTCCCGGATTTGCGTCCACGGAGTATCGCCGCAAGATTGCCATGGCGTTTCAGGAACCGCTGCTCTTTGACACGACGGTATTCGATAATGTTGCTGTCGGGTTAAAACTGCGCCATCTCGGCAGTCGCGAGATCAATGACCGGGTGAAATGCTGTCTGGACCGTTTCCGGATTGCTCACCTTGCCGATCGCTCCGCCCGCAAACTGTCCGGCGGAGAGGCCCAGCGTACCAGTCTGGCACGAGCCTTTGCCACCTGTCCGGAGATTATTCTCCTCGACGAGCCGTTTGTGGCATTGGACCCGCCTGCCAGGCAGGCCCTGAGCGACGATCTGGAACGGGTCCTGAGAGAATCAGGTACTACAGCCATCTTGACGACGCACGACCAGATGGACGCCCTGCGGCTCGCCGACCGGATGGTGGTGATGCAGCAGGGGAAAATAGTCCAGTCCGGCACCCCTTCGTCGGTTCATACCCGGCCGGCGAATGAATTCGTTGCCACCTTTGTCGGCATGGAAAACATCTTTACCGGCACGGTCACCGGGGCGGACAACGGGCTGTTCTCCGTCTCCGTGGCGGGTCGGACCATGGCGATCATGGGTGACGGAGTTCCTCACGAAACGGTCGTAATCTGCATTCGTCCGGAGCATGTGGCGATCTCCCTGACAAATCCGGATGCGACGACAAGTACCCGGAACATTTTTCCCTGCACTGTCAGCAAAATTATTCAGCTGGGACTTTATACCAAGGTTTATCTTGATTGCGGTTTCCCTCTGGTGGTATCTATTACCAACCAATCCCTGGAAAACCTCGAGTTGCTAACAGGCAGCCGGGTATTCGCCTCGTTCAAGGCGACTTCCGTCCACGTTTTCCGGAAGGGTTGATATATCATCGGAGGTTAGGATGGATCCTGAATCGGCCGCCATTGCCCAAAAGGAATTCGACCGGGCGCAATTTGAACTTGACCAGAACAATGTCCTGGCCGCACTCGCCTGCCTGGAGAGGGCACTCGGCATCTGGGACGACCCGGTCTGGCACTCACGTCTCGGATTCTGTATCGCCAAACAGCGCGGCCAGATCACCAGGGCATTCGAACTGTGCCGGGGTGCGATCGAACACGATCCTGACAATCCCCTCCACTACCTGTATCTCGGCAAAGTCCATCTTGTTGCGGGTAGTGCGCTTGAGGCGCTTCAAACATTCAGGCAGGGGATGGTACTCGGGGGTAGTCCGGAACTGGAACGGATGCTCGATTCCATCGGGACCAGAAAGGCTCCGGTCCTGTCTTTTCTATCACGTGACAACCTGTTGAACAAATATCTGGGAATCGTTTTTGCCCGTCTTGGCTTGAGATAGCGACATTGCCAGCTCGGAATCCGTAAGAACAAAAAAAGGTGCCTTTACGGGCACCTTTTTTTTGTGTATGGCGGGGTTGACGGGGCTCGAACCCGCGACTTCCAGCGTGACAGGCTGGCACTCTAACCAACTGAGCTACAACCCCAAAATGAGTAGTCAGTTTAACCCGACGTTTATGTCACATAATGCTGCTTTTTGTCAAGCTTCTTATGTGAAATTATGAAAATATTTACGCGCACTCGGAATAACCGCAGACATGGCAGACCGAGCAGCCCCCCTCATGTTCGACAATGCCTCCGCATTCCGGGCAGGCGCCTCGATCCTGCGTGGCGGTCTCGGTGTTGATGTCATAGCCGTTGTCTATCAGATGGTTCTGGATAGCCTTGGCAACGGCATCGGCGCAGGAAAGCACGCGGTTTCCGCCAAAGCCGGACGGGCAGTGGCAGGAGATCCCCAGAAGCTGTTTAACTACCTGACGGGCCTGGACGCCGCTGCGCCAGGCGAGCGATACCATGCGGCCGATCGCCTCGCTCTGGGAGGCGGCGCATCCGCCGGCCTTGCCCATCGTGGTGAAAAGCTCGAACAAGCCGGTATTATCCTCGTTGATCGTTACGTAGAGCGGGCCGCACCCGGTTTGCATCTGATGAGTGCTTCCCTTGAGCGCCTTGGGACGCTCCCGTTTTACGGCCTTCTTATCCACTTCGACCGGCATGGCGGCAACTGCAGTTTCCCCTTCTTTTTTACCGGTCGTGAGTACCTGTTCGTCTCTCGATCCGTCCCGATAGATGGTGACGCCCTTGCAGCCGGTTTCGTAGGCAAGCATGTATACTTTTTCAACGTCCTCGATGGTGGCGGAATTTGAAAAATTCACCGTCTTCGAAACGGCATTGTCGGTGTAGAGCTGGAAAGCAGACTGCATCTGTATGTGGTATTCGGGAACAATTTCGTGGGAGGTGACAAACACGTTCCGGATATCGTCCGGAATTTCGGCGATGTCCTGGACGGTACCGTGCTCGGCGATCTTCTGCATGAGGGCTTCCGAGTAGAAGCCGCGCTCCTTGGCGATTTTCTCGAAAATCGGGTTGACCTCCACGAGGACGTTTTTGTCCATGACGGTGCGTATGTAGGATACGGCAAAGAGCGGTTCCACGCCGGAAGATGCATTGGCGATGATGGAGATGGTTCCTGTCGGGGCGATTGTTGTGACGGTTGCGTTTCTTTGCGGTGCAGCCCCTTTCTTGTCAAAGGTCGAACCTTTGAAATTGGGGAACGAACCCCGCTTTTTGCCCAGTTCCTGGGAAGCCAGATGTCCTTCGTCATTGATGAATTTCATTACCTTCTTGCCGAGCTTGACCGCTTCTTCGGAGCAGTAGGGAATCCCCAGGAGAATCAGCATGTCGGCCCACCCCATGACACCCAGCCCGATCTTGCGGTTGCCGTGGGTCATGTCGTGAATCTGCTGCAGCGGATAATTGTTGGCCTCGATGACGTTATCGAGAAAATGGACCGCGTTGTGAATGGTCTCCCGTAATCGTTTCCAGTCTACCGTGCCCTCCTTGATAAAGGTACCCAGGTTGATGGAGCCGAGATTGCAGGATTCATACGGCAGGAGCGGCTGCTCGCCGCAGGGGTTGGTGGATTCGATCTCCCCGACCAGAGGAGTGGGGTTGTCGCGATTCAGGCGATCGAGAAAGATGATTCCTGGCTCGCCGTTTTCCCAGGCCTGCTTGACGATACGCTGGAAAACCTTGCGGGCGTTAAGGCTGCCGCAGATTTTTTTATCACGGGGATTAACGAGATTATACTCTTCATCCCGTTCGACAGCCTGCATGAACTTTTCGGTCAGGCCGACGGAAATATTGAAGTTGTTGAGCTGCTTCTGGTCGGCCTTGCACATGATGAAATCCATCACGTTGGGGTGATCGACCCTCAGTATCGCCATGTTTGCGCCGCGCCTGGTTCCCCCCTGTTTGATGGTTTCCGTGGCAACATCGAACACGCGCATAAATGAGAGCGGGCCGCTGGATATGCCGGTGGTGGTACTGACAACGTCGTTGGCCGGTCTCAGCCGGGAAAATGAAAAGCCGGTGCCACCGCCGGACTTGTGGATCAGGGCGGTATATTTAACGGCGTCAAAGATATCTTCCATGGAGTCGCCTACCGGCAGAACAAAGCAGGCCGAAAGCTGCCCCAGGGGACGACCGGCATTCATGAGGGTAGGGGAGTTGGGGAGAAACTCAAAGCCGGTCATCATGTTATAAAAGGTGTCGGACACACTTTTTACATCAGCTTTTTTATCAAACTTTTTATCGGCCGCGGCAATCGTGTCCGCAACCCGCCTGAACATGTCGGACGGCGTCTCAAGAACCTTGCCGGTTTCGTCACGGCGCAGGTAGCGTTTTTCCAATACGGTGGCGGCATTTTTTGTCAGTCCGGGGATGGTGTCGGATGCGGAATTTTTTTTCATAACGGGACTCCTCGCTTTATAATTAAATGATCCTGAACGAATTGAATCTAGGTGTGGCGGAAGGCTCTAAACCACAATATTTTGTGGATGGGGATGGAATTAACCACAACATGTATGTGCTGTCAACAAATATATTTTATAAAAATATAACATCTTGAAAGGACTTGAAAAGCTCGATATCAAGGCCCGTTATTTGGTTTCCGGACCCCGACAAACGGAGAAACAATAAATTTACAGGTTCAAGGAATCATGCTAATGGTTTGGTACTTCTGTGGGGAGCTCATTCAAGTGAAAACACTTTTCGCAGCCTGTATCTTTTTCTGCATGATAACAATCTCATCGGCCGTCGAACAGGTTGCAGCGGTGTATGACGGTACGGTGCTGACCGAGGATGCAACCTGGCGCGGCTCGGTACTCGTTAAAGGGTTTGTTGTTGTGGCCCCGCAGGCGACCTTGCGTATCGAACCGGGAACGATAGTGCGTTTTGGGTCCGCTTCCTCAGGGCGGCTGCCGAACCTGGTTGTTCAGGGTCGCCTTAACGCTGCCGGAACCCTTGAGCGCCCGATTGTGTTGACGTCCGACCGATCCGGACCGGCGCCCGGATCCTGGGGCGGCATCGTGCTTCTCTCGACTGAAAAACGCAATCTGCTCGAGAGATGCCGTATTGAGTTCGCGGAGACCGGAATCGATGTCCGTTATTCCACCGTCACTTTGAAGGAAGTTTCGCTTGTACAAAACCGGACCGCCCTGTTGTCCCATGACGGGATTGTACGGATGACCGGCGGTACTGTTTCCGATGCGGAAACCGGGATTGAAATATACAACAGCGAATTTGAAGGCAGGGATATGACGGTTTCCTCCTGTCAGCGCGGCTGCGTGCTGGACAAATCCTCCGTTGTGCTTTCGGCCTTGAAGATGCTGAACAACCGCCAGGCAGGACTTGAAGCTGAAGAATGCCGCCTCAAGATAACAGGTGGAGAATTCTCCGGAAATGCGCTTGGCGTTCGCATCAAAGGTGGAGAAGGGCAGATTGTTGCATCAATCTTTAAGGGAAACAGTCAGACCGCTCTCCATCTTCTCGGCTCTCGAATCAGGATTCAGCGCTGCCTGTTTGCCGGGAACAGCCGGGATGCACTACGGACCGAAGATGGCCGGGCGCTTCTGCTGAATAATGCGTTCAGCGCCAACGGTGGTTTTAATCTGTACAATGCCGGGAGTGATGTTGTGAGTGCCCGGCAAAACTGGTGGGGAACGACGGACCGGTCGCTCATCGGGGAGAAGATCCATGACGCCGCTCGTGACAAGAATAGCGGTGCGGTCCAGGTTTTTCCCTGGCTGAACGAAAAACCGCCGTTGGTGCCGTAAGGAACTATAGGGTGAAGGGTGGCGCAGTTGCTCCGGAAGGAAATTATAAGTGTATCTAGATAACGCTGCGACATCATTTCCCAAACCGGAAGCAGTGTATGAAGCCGTGCTTCACGCCATGCGCGAAGTAGGCGCTTCTCCGGGTCGAGGCGGATATCGCAGCTCTCTGGAAGCCGGGCGGATCCTGTTCCGGGCGCGTGAGGCGGCGGCCGGACTTTTTTCGGTTTCCGATTCGTCCCGGATCATCTTTACCAACAATGCGACCGGGGCGCTCAATCTGGCGTTGCATGGAACTCTGGCCGCGGGCGACCATGTCATCACAACCACCATGGAACACAATTCCCTGATGAGGCCGCTGTATGCGCTGCGCAACAGGGGGGTCGAGCTGTCGATCGTACCGGCGGCGCCCGACGGGGTGGTCGAAGTTGAAGATATGCGCCGCGCAGTGCAGGGCAATACCCGGATGATCGCTGTCAGCCATGTCTCGAACGTCTGCGGCGCGATTCAGCCGATCAAGCAGCTGGCGGATCTCTGCCGCGAGGTTGACGCGCTGTTTCTGGTTGATGCGGCGCAGTCGGCCGGTTATCTGCCGATCGACGTTGAAAGCCTGGCTATTGACCTGCTGGCGGTGCCCGGTCATAAGGGGCTGCTCGGGCCCGGGGGAACCGGACTCCTGTACGTGGCGCACCATGTACCAATCATGCCGGTAACCCAGGGGGGAACCGGCGGCCATTCGACTGCCGAGGAGCAGCCGCAGGTCATGCCGGACGGTTTTGAGGCCGGTACGCACAATCTTCCCGGCATCGCCGGATTGCACGCCGGTATCGGGTTTATCCGGGAACGCGGTCTGTCGGTTATCCATGAGCATGAACATTCGTTGCTCACCCAGGCGGAACAGGCGCTGAGAGCTATTCCCGGGGTGACGATCCATGGCCCTTCCGACCCGCTGGAGCGTTGTTCGGTGCTCTCTTTTACCGCTGCCGGAGTCGATCCGGCGCTGCTGGGTGCAGAGCTTGATCACGGTTTTGATATTGCCGTTCGTGCCGGATTGCATTGCGCCCCTCTGGCTCACCGCACGCTCGGCACGCTGCCGGGCGGCACGGTGCGGCTCAGCCCCGGATGGTTCACGACCAGCGAAGAAATTGCTTTCTTTTCCGATGCCGTTGTACAATGTATCAGTAATATTCGAAAATCAGCGTAACTACATAAGTTGATAGACTGAAGACTGAAGGGAATAAGCTTAATAAAACCAGTTAGCCTTTTAACCTTCAGCCTTCAACCTTCAGCCAAGAACATCCGGAAAGGAACTCATGAAGAACTTCATCCTCGATACAAACGTTTTGCTGCATGATCCCCAGTCGCTGTTCAAATTTCAGGACAACAACATTATTATCCCGATTACCGTTATTGAAGAGGTTGACCGCTTCAAAAAGGATATGAACGAAACCGGCCGGAATGCCCGGATGGTGTCACGGATTCTCGATTCGATGCGTGAGAAGGGGTCCCTTGCGGCCGGCGTTACCATGCCCGGCGGCGGGTCGCTGCGGGTCGAAATGTTTTCTGAAAAATATTTCAAGAATCTCCCCTTTGACCTGCGGGTTGATAGCGCCGATAACCGGATCATCGCCGTTGCCCAGGATGTCCGTGATCGCCTTCCGGACATGGTAGCCATTTTTGTCACGAAGGATTCCAATCTGCGCATCAAGGCCGATGCCATCGGACTGATAGCGGAAGATTACGAGTCCGACAAGGTGGATATTCAGGATCTCTATTCCGGAACACGGTCGATCGAGGTGCCTCCGGATGCGGTTGATCGCTTCTATGGCCAGGGGTGGCTTGAGGCTCCCGCAAACCTTGCCCCCAACGAGTTCATCACCATCGTCGACAGCACCAACCCGAATCATACCGCCATCTGCCGCAACGATCCCGCCAACTCCCGCATCGTACCGGTTCACAAGGTGGCGAAGGAAGGGATCTGGAGCCTCTTTCCCCGCAACAGGGAGCAGTCCTTTGCCCTCGATGTCCTGATGGATGACAGCATCAAGCTTGTGACGCTGGTCGGCAAGGCCGGAACCGGCAAGACGCTGCTGGCGATTGCCGCAGGCCTTCACAAGACCGCCGAGGAAAATGTCTATAATCGCCTGCTGGTTTCCCGTCCGGTTTTTCCGATGGGCAAGGACCTCGGCTTTCTGCCGGGAGACATAGAGGAGAAGCTGACCCCCTGGATGCAGCCGATCTTTGACAATGTTGAATTGCTGATTTCCGGGCATGAGTCGGAAAAGCGGCACAGCAAGGGGTACAAGGAGCTGATGGCGATGGGGCTCCTCGACATCGAGCCGCTGACCTATATCCGTGGCCGCTCGATCCCGAATCAGTACCTGATTGTCGATGAAGCCCAGAACCTGACCCCCCACGAGATCAAGACGATTGTCACCAGGGTCGGTGAAGGGACCAAGATCGTACTTACCGGCGACCCGTACCAGATCGACAATCCGTATGTCGATTCCTCCAGTAACGGTCTGACCTACCTCGTGGAAAAATTCAAGGGGGAGCGGATCGCCGCCCATGTGACACTGACCAGGGGCGAACGCTCCGAGCTGGCCGAGCTGGCCGCCAATCTGCTGTGACCGTATTTTCATCCACAAGGCTTATCTAAGAATGCTTCTTCTCGCCATCGAAACATCCTGCGATGAAACGGCCGCCGCGGTAGTCAGCGGCGGCCGTGACATCCTCTCCTCCGTCATTTCCTCCCAGATCGCCATCCATGCGGCGTACGGCGGCGTAGTTCCGGAAATCGCGTCCCGAAAACACCTGGAATCGCTAGCAAAGGTTATCGGCCAGGCGCTCCGGGACGCCGGTGTCGGCATGGAAGCACTTGAGGGGGTCGCGGTCACCCGCGGGCCCGGTCTGTCCGGAGCGCTTCTGGTCGGGTTTTCGGCGGCCAAGGCCATCGCCGTTGCGCGCAACATCCCCTTTATCGGCGTCCACCACATCGAAGGGCACCTGTTCGCCTCCTTCCTGGAACGTCCGGTCGCCTTCCCGTTCCTGGCGCTGGTCGTCTCCGGCGGCCACACGCATCTGTACCATGTTGCGGGGTTCGGCCACTACACGACCCTCGGCAGGACCATCGACGACGCTGCCGGAGAGGCCTACGACAAATCGGCCAAAATAATGGGGATGCCGTATCCCGGCGGAGCCCTGATCGACCGGATGGCCCGGAGCGGCGATCCCGGGGCGATCCGTTTTCCGAGGCCGCTGCTTCATGACGGCACCCTCAACTTCAGCTTCAGCGGCCTGAAGACTGCGGTGCTGCAGCAGGTGATGAAGAACCCTGTCTCAATTCCAGGTCAGGCAGCAGATGACCTCTGCGCTTCTTTTCAGGAGGCGGTCTGCCACGTCCTTGCAGCAAAAACCGAGGCCGCCATCAGGCAGACCGGCGCCGCCCGCCTGGTGGTCGCGGGGGGGGTAGCCTGCAACAGCGGCCTGCGCAGCCGGATGACGGCCCTCTGCACCCAACTGGGAGTCGAACTCTCCATCCCGTCCCCATCCCTGTGCGGCGACAACGCCGCGATGCTGGCGGTGCCCGGCGACTATTATCTGTCACACGGCATCGCCTCGCCGCAGACGCTGGATGTCACCGCAACCTGGGACATGGATAGAATAAAGGAATCGTTACTATGAGTGCAGTCCGTCGTCCCCTGAAATCACTCGGCCAGAACTTTCTGGTTGATCAGAATGTCATCGACAGAATCATCCAGGCCGCCGATATACGGCCCGAGCAGCCGGTGCTGGAAATCGGACCGGGACGGGGCGCCCTTACGAAGCATCTTGCCGAGCGTGCCGGGCGGCTCGTGCTGATCGAGTTCGACCATGCGCTGGCAGCCTGGCATCAGGATCAGCTTAAAGATAACCAGCGTGTTACGGTCATCGACGGCGATGTGTTGAAGGTCGATCTGGATGCGCTGCTCTCCGAGTCTTCCGAAAAATGGAACGTGGTTGCCAACCTTCCGTATAACATCTCTACCGAAGTCCTGTTCCGGCTGTACGGTGTCCACGGCAAGCTGGCCCGCATGACCCTGATGCTGCAAAAGGAGGTCGGCGACCGCCTGGCCGCGCCCCCCGACTGTTCCGCGTACGGCGTGACCACCGTACTGCTCGGCTTGTGGTTCGACATCACCCGGGCTTTCGTGGTGCACCCCGGCTCTTTCCATCCCAGCCCCAAAGTCGATTCGGCCGTCCTGAATTTCATTCCCCGTTCCGAGCCGCGAGCCGAGGTCGGTGATGAGGACGTGTTCAGGTGCGTCGTGAAAAGCGCCTTTTCGATGCGCCGCAAGACGCTGATCAATTGCCTCAAATCGGCCGAATTCGCCAAACAGGTCGACTGTGGTGAACTGCTGGAGGCGTGCGGGATCGACGGCCGCAGGAGAGGGGAGACGCTTTCTCTGGAAGAGTTTGCCGCCCTGTCGCGGCAGGTAGTTGAGATGTTATCCGCAAAGGACTGATATACAATGAACGAGGTAATGGCATACGGCACCATTCTTCTCCTCCTGGCCTGCCTGGGGCTTCTCTGCGCGCTGTTCATGAGAGGGATGCGCGGGTCGGCCGATCATGTCGACTTGCAGAATAAAATTGACGGTATTGAAAAGCTGCTCGAACGGCATGAGCGGGTTCTGTGGGAGGAGCAGGCGCGGAACCGTGAGGAAACCCATGCCGATGCCCGCCGCATGCGGGAAGAGATGACCGGCGGTATCACCCTGCTGGGCGATTCGCTGTCGAAGCGGATGAGCGACATCGCCGGGCTGCAGAAAAACCAGCTGGAACTGTTTGCCGCCCAATTGAAGGAACTTACGGCGAGCAACGAAGGGCGTCTCGATAAATTGCGGGACGGGGTCGATGCCCGGCTGAAGCTGATCCAGGAGGATAATGCACGCAAACTGGAACAGATGCGGGCTACCGTCGATGAAAAGCTTCACGATACCCTCGAAAAGCGGCTCGGCGAATCATTCAAGCTGGTCAGCGAACGCCTCGAACTGGTGCAGCGCGGCCTTGGCGAGATGAAGTCTCTTGCCACCGGCGTCGGCGATCTGAAAAAGGTGCTGACCAACGTCAAGACGCGCGGCACGTTCGGGGAAATCCAGCTTGGGAGTCTGCTGGAGCAGATCCTGGCCCCCGGGCAGTACGAGTCGAATGTCGAAACCAGGCGAGGGAGCGGCCAGCGGGTCGAATTCGCCCTGAAACTGCCGGGGCGCGACGGCACCCCTGACGGCATGGTCTGGCTCCCGCTGGATGCAAAGTTTCCCCAGGAGGATTACCTGCGGCTGGTGGATGCTCTGGAAGCCGCCGATGTTGCAGCAGCGGCCGACTCCAGAAAACAGCTGGAGCGTTCGGTGCGGGACATGGCGAAGATGATCCGCGACAAATATCTTGACCCGCCCCATACCACCGATTTCGGAGTCATGTTTCTGCCGACCGAGGGGCTGTATGCCGAGGTGCTGCGCCTGCCGGGACTTTTTGAAGCCCTGCAGCGCGATTTCAAGGTCATGGTGGCCGGTCCGACCACGCTGGCTGCGCTGCTGAACAGCCTGCAGATGGGGTTCAGGACGCTTGCCATCGAGAAGCGATCCGCCGAGGTCTGGAATCTGCTCGGGGCGGTGCGAACGGAATTTTCGAAATTTGGTATAATACTCGACAAGACGCGCAAAAAACTGGTGGAGGCGGGTAATCATATCGATCAGGCCGCTACCAGAACCCGGGTCATCGAACGGAGATTGCGCGATGTCCAGGAAATTCCGCACCAGGAAGCGGACGCTCTTCCGGGTGACGACTTCGATCTGGAAGAGCTGTCCTTGGCTCCTGATGAGATTCTGGATGAGAACCAGGTGGAGGGGAATCTGCCATGATACTGGAGATCAACGCTGAATACCCCCAGCCTCACCAGATATCACGGGTGGTGGAAAGCCTGAAGGATGGCCGTGTGATCGCCTACCCGACCGATACGACCTATGGCATCGGCTGTTCGATCTTCTGTAAAAAAGGTATCGAGCGGATCTACCAGATGAAACAGCGCGACCGCCGCAAACCGTTTTCGATCATCTGTTCGTCGCTGTCGGAAATCTCCCGCTATGCCCGGGTCAGCAACAGTGCGTTCAAGATCATAAAACGGTATCTTCCCGGCGCATATACGTTTGTTTTCGAGGCGACGCGTGACGTTCCAGATCTGCTCCTGACGCGCCAGAAAACCGTGGGAATCCGGATGCCGGATAACAGGATATGCTGCGATCTGGTCTCGGCACTGGGGAATCCGATCATAACCACCAGCGCCAATCTCTCCGGCGAAGAGCCGGAAGGAGACCCCCGCGTAATTGCGGATACATTCGGGACCCAGCTCGATTTTGTCATCGACGGCGGAATTCTTTCTACCGATGTCAGCTCCGTAGTGAGCCTGATCGGTCCTGTACCGGAGGTGTTGCGGGCCGGGCTCGGCGATGTCTCGTGGTGTGGAATTCAATAGGGGAGGAGACGTGCGTAAACGTACCATCAGAAATGGTATGCGCCTCGTTATGGCGGCTTTGGTACTGATACTCCTGTCCAGCTTTTATCACGAGCAGCTGGCCGATCTGTTCTCATTGTCGCTATCCGCGGAGAGCCGTATCTATCGTCTCGGTCTGTTCTGGTCCGCAGCGATCGGCGGTTACGGCGTAGTGCTGATGGCGTTCGGTTTTGCCCTTTCTCCATTGAAAAATGATGCCCAGGTTCGCCTCATGCCTGTAATTTTCGGCATTGCTGTTATGATATTCCTGTTCTTTTATCTGCTCTCCTCTTCAATCGAGGCTCCGGACAGGGATGAACAGCGGCGCTTGCGTCCGGGAGAGACCATTACCATTTGACTCATTTCTTTAATGCGTTGTATTCAAAACGAGGCGCCCGATGCAGAAATCAAGGATTACCGACCTGTTGCATACCGACTCTCCCGGGGATTGGCGCGGCCTGAAAGGGCATTTATTTTCGCTTCTCCAGTTCATCTATTCCGTTTCAACCAGTTTTACTATTCACAAGGGGCCGTTGCGCGCCGCTGCGCTCACCTATACCACGGTCCTGTCGCTCGTCCCGTTTCTGGCCATCGCCTTTTCGGTCTTGAAAGGTCTCGGGGCTCAGAATTCGCTGGAACCGATCCTGAAGCAGGTTGCCGGTGATTCCGGGGAAACGATCTCCCGTATTATCGCCTATGTAAATAATACCAATATGAAGTCGATCGGGGCGATCGGCCTGGTGATGTTGATCGTGACCGTTGTTTCCCTGATGGGAAGCATCGATGAGGCATTCAATGCCGTCTGGGGGGTGCGTGAAACCCGTTCGTTCCAGCGGCGCTTCAGCGATTACCTGAGTGTTGTTGTCGTAGGGCCGATCCTTCTGCTCGTGGCGACCAGCATGACCTCCTCGTTGCAGAGCCAATGGATTTTGCAGTGGTTAATCCGGAATACCTATCTTGGCGACGCAATCCTCATGCTGTTCCGCTTGTTTCCGTATCTCAGCGTCTGGATTGCCATGATTTTTCTGTATATTTTCATTCCCAATACCCGGGTTCGTTTTGCTTCGGCTGTGACTGGAGGAGTTGTCGCCGGAACAGCCTGGGAACTGGCGCAGTGGGGCTACTTCCATTTTCAGGTCGGAGTCGCCAACTACAACGCCATCTACGGAACTCTGGCGGCAGTTCCCGTATTCCTTGTCTGGATATACACGAGCTGGCTGATTGTGCTGTTCGGACTTGAGATCGTATGTGCCCATCAACATCGTGGTCATGGCCTGTCCGGAAGCGGCACGGCTCAATTTACTGCGACGGCTCGCGATCAACTGGCCGTGGCGCTGCTGGTGCAGGTGAATCTCCATTTTCAAAAAGGGGGCAACCCGCCGACAGCCCAGCAACTGGCTGATGAGCTGAATGTGCCGCTGCTGCCGCTTGAGACCGTTTTTGGTGATTTGGAACGGCTGGGGTATCTGGTTGCGATCCCGGGAAATGAGTCCGGCTGGCTCCCGGCGCGGGACCCGTCGGAAGTTCAGGTAAATGAGGTGATCGGGGCGTTGCATGGCGTTTCTGCCCTGCAGGGTACAAGCCCGGTACTTCAGCTTGCCGAAGAAGTCATTCGTCAGGGGTGGGACGGCAGCAGAGCGCGTCTTGAAGGGGTTTCCGTGCGCGACCTGCTGGCAAAGGTAAACTGAAAATATTCTGCGGCAACGGAGATGTTCTAATGGATGAAAGTTTTCTGGCAGCCATGTCTGGAGAATTGCTTGATGAACTCTATCGCCGGTGGCAGCGTTCGGCGGATTCGGTACCGGAAGAATGGCGGCTCTTCTTCTCGGGATTCGAGCTCGGGCTGGACAGGGCGTCCGGCACCACCGGCGGTTTTGACGAGCAGGCGGCGCTCAAACTGTCGGGTGTGCAGTCCCTTATTTATCGCTATCGCTCCTTAGGTCATCTCCTGGCATGCACCGATCCGCTCTCCCCCTGCCGGTTGTCCCACCCCCTGCTGGATCTCGCCAATTTCGGACTTGATGAGCAGGATCTCGACACGTCTTTTGCCTGCCGCCGCTTTATGAAACCACGGGCAACACTGCGCGAGGTTCTGGAAACCATGAATGAGACCTACTGCCGGGAAATCGGCGTCGAATTCATGCATATCCAGGATCCGGATGAACGGCAGTGGCTGATCGACCGGATGGAGCCCAATCGGAATCGTCCCGTTTTTTCTGTTGCCGAAAAATTGCATATTCTGGAAAATCTCCATCAAGCCGCGTTATTTGAACTGTTTCTGCATCGCAGGTTTGTCGGGCAGAAACGATATTCGCTTGAAGGGGGTGAAATCCTGATTCCGGTCCTGGATCGGATCGTCCGGAGTTGCCCCGGGGTTGGCGTCAGTGATGTGGTGATGGGGATGTCGCATCGGGGAAGGCTGAACGTGCTGGTGCATATTTTGCGCAAGCCGTATGAAACCCTGTTTGCGGAGTTCAAGGACATCGGCACCACCGGGTTGCTGGGAGATGGCGATGTGAAATACCACAAGGGACATTCATGTGATATCGACATCGATGGCCACAATGTGCATGTGACGATTGCCGCAAATCCGAGTCACCTCGAAGCGGTGAACGCCGTGGTCGAGGGCAAGTGCCGTGCCAAACAGGATCGCTATGGAGCTGACGGTGCCGGACGCGTACTTCCGGTGCTGATGCATGGCGATGCCGCTTTCGCCGGACAGGGAAGCGTCATGGAGGTTCTGAACATGTCACAGCTGGCCGGCTACGGCACCGGCGGAACGATTCATCTGGTGCTCAACAATCAGATCGGCTTTACGACCCTTCCCGAGGATGCCCGTTCCACCTCCTATGCCACTGATGTTGCCAAGATGCTCTCCTGTCCCATTTTTCATGTTCAGGGCGAAGCCCCGGAGTCAGCCCTGCATGCCGTAGATCTTGCGATGGAATACCGCCGGACATTCCGGCGTGATGTCGTTATCGAGCTGATCTGTTACCGCCGTCATGGTCATAACGAAGGGGATGAACCGGCGTTCACCCAGCCAAGCATGTATCGGCAGATCGCATCCCGCCCCCCGGTCAACCGCATCTATGCGGCTTCTCTGGCGGAAGTGGCCGGGATAACCCCCGATATGCTGGCGCAACTTGAAAAGCGCGTTAACGAAGCACTGGAATCCTCATTCAATAAACCTCCCGTAGAGGATCAGGCCGGTTTTTTCGACCGGTGGAGCGCCATCGGCACAGCTTACAGTGCGGAGCCTGTCGGGACTGCGGTGCCGGCCGATAAACTGGTGGCCATCGCCCGGCGGTTGGCTGCTCTCCCCTCCGGTTTCACCCTGCATCCAAAGATTGCCGCTCTTCTGCAGAAACGTTTTGAGGCGGTTCAGAAAGGGGAGGGGATCGATTGGGGGAATGCCGAGACACTCGCGTATGCGACACTGCTCGATCAGGGGTATTCCGTACGGATTTCAGGACAGGATTCGCGCCGCGGAACCTTTAATCATCGCCATTGCGTCGTGATCGACAGCCACGACGAGCGCACTTATATGCCGCTGGAAACTGCAGTTCAGGGCGGTGCAGGCTTTCATGCATGGAACAGCCTCCTTTCCGAGTTTGGCGTGCTCGGCTTCGAATATGGCTATTCACTGGAAACACCCGACTGCCTGACGCTCTGGGAAGCCCAGTTTGGCGATTTTGCCAACGGCGCCCAGGTTGTAATCGATCAGTTCGTTGCCAGTGGCGAAACCAAATGGAATCGTGCGAGCGGCCTGGTGATGCTGCTCCCCCACGGGTACGAAGGGCAGGGGGCCGAACATTCCAGTGCCCGCATCGAGCGCTATCTGCAGCTGTGCGCCCTGGAAAATATGGTCGTGGCCTGCCCATCGACACCGGCGCAGATGTTCCACCTGCTCAGGCGGCAGCTGCTGCAATCTTTTCGCAAGCCGCTGGTGGTGTTCACGCCGAAAAGTCTGCTGCGTTATCCGGCCTGCAGTTCTACCGTTGCCGACTGCAGCGAGGGGGCATTTCAGAGCTGTATTTATTCCGCTGGAGACCTTGCCGCCGCCCGGCAGGTGCTGTTCTGCAGCGGCAAAATATATTACGAGCTGGAAGAGGAGCGCATCAGGCTGGAGAGGAGCGATACCGCAATTGTCAGGATCGAACAGCTGTATCCGCTCGACCTCACCGCCGTCGAGAGTGTTCTGGGCCAGTGCAGTCCTGACTGCAAAAAGTATTGGGTTCAGGAAGAACCGGAAAATATGGGCGCCTGGTATTACATGGAGCGGCATTTCCGGGATCTTCCCGCTTACGTCGCATATATCGGCCGTCCGGCAGATTCATGTCCCGCCGTCGGCTCTCACCATATTCATGCCGAGCAGCAAAAAGAAATCCTGAACAGGGCATTTTCAGAATAAAGATACGGAGCCGGTCCAACGATTCAAGAGGCGCTTCGAGTCTGCATAAAATAACAGTTTGATGTAATAAATATGCTTGCATTTTACCTGTCGGCATGATAGGAATGGATAACAATTTATGTTCACTTGAAGTTCGTGAGCTCGCAAGGCTCACTTTTTTTTGTCCAATCGGGTAAGATCATGGCCGCTCCAAAAGAAGATACATGTACAGCCGTCACCCGCATCGCCCAGCCCATTCTCGAATCCATGGGACTTGAGCTGGTTGACATCGAATTCGGCAGGGTCGGCCGCGATGCCGTACTGCGCCTGTTTATCGATAAGGAAGGTGGCGTGATGCTTGACGACTGCGCCGGATTCAGCCGCGAGTTGTCGATGGTTCTTGATGTCGAAGATACCATTGCCTGCAATTATACCCTGGAGGTCTCATCACCGGGACTTGATCGCCCGCTCAAAAAGCAGGCCGATTACGACCGCTTTGCCGGTCGCCTCATTAAAGTTCGCACTTATCAACCGTTTCCTGATGACAGCGGCAATAAACGCAAGACCTTTCTGGGGAAACTTGAAGGCCTGGTAGACGGTGTCGTCAAAATGAAACTTAACGAAGGGCAGACCGCATCCATCCCGCTTGAGCGAGTAGCCAAGGCCAATCTTGAATTTGAACTCTGATCTAGAAATACCCATATATGCCGGCAAGGAGAAGCAATCGTGGATACAATAATTAATCTCAAGCACGCCATCGACCAACTTGTAAAAGAGAAGGGCATTGATCGTCAGGTTGTTCTGGAGGCCATGGAACAGGCGGTTTTGACGGCTGCTAATAAAAAATATCGCAATACCCGTGATCTTGAGGCCCATTACAATCATGAAACCGGCGAGGTTGAACTTTTCGAGTTTGTCACGGTTGTGGACGTGGTGGAGGATTCATACAAGGAAATCGGGCTGGAAGAAGCACACGAGATAGACCCTGAAGCCGAAATCGGCGATTCGCTGGGTGAAAAGCTTGATTCCACCGGATTCAGCCGGATTGCTGCCCAGACGGCCAAGCAGGTTATTATTCAGAAAGTGCGCGATGCCGAGCGCGAAACCATATACAACGAATACAGTGACCGTATCTGGGAAGTTATAACCGGCATGGTGCGTCGCTTTGAAAAGGGAGAACTGCTCATAGACCTGGGACGTGCCGAGGCGGTTCTGCCGGCCAAGGAACAAATGCCGCGTGAAGTGTACCGCCCCGGAGATCGCATCCGTGCGATTATCACCGACATTCGCATGACTACCAAGGGTCCGCAGATCATGTTGTCCCGCACTCACCCCAGCATGCTTGCGAAACTGTTTGAAGCCGAAGTGCCCGAGATTGCCGAGGGCATAGTTGAGATCAATGCCATCGTTCGTGATGCCGGCAGCCGTGCCAAGATTGCGGTTTCATCCAATGATCGCGATGTCGATCCGGTTGGTGCCTGCGTCGGCATGCGCGGAGCCCGCGTGCAGAATGTCGTATCCGAGCTGCGTGGCGAAAAAATTGATATTATCCCATGGTCGGAAGATATCGCCCGCTTTGCCTGCAACGCCCTCTCTCCGGCACAGGTTTCCAAGGTGTTTGTGGATGAGGAGAAGCGTGCCCTTGAAATCATCGTTGCCGACGATCAGCTCTCGCTCGCTATCGGCAAGCGCGGCCAGAATGTCAGCCTGGCGGCCCGTCTGACCGGATGCCGGATCGATATCAAGAGCGAATCGAAAGTATCCGAGGCTCAGGCGCAGGAATTTTCTTCGTTTGACGGTACCGAAGCCGAAGAAGCTATCGAAGCGGATGAAGCTGTTGAAGCGCCCGCTGAGCAACAGGAAACTGCTGCTGCCACGGATAGTGGTACCGACGCGGCCACCGAGTAGCACTGAATATGGCCCGTAAGGGGAATGCGGAAGCCCCGCAACGCAGTTGTCTGGGATGCAGAACCAGCAAGGACAAGAACCTTCTGATCAGGTTCGTTCAGACTCCTGAACTGGAAATTTTGCCGGACCTGGAGAACCGACTTCCCGGCAGAGGGGCATATACCTGCATAGATAAACGCTGTCTGGCTGCCGCGATCGAGCAGCGACAGTTCAAGCGCTCTTTCAGACAAGACGTATCAGTTATGCCGGCGGAACAACTCATCGAGTATGTCCGCCAGCAGTTACATGGCCGCATAATCGGGTTGATCGGACTGGCCAACAAGGCTGGGTTGATAACCGGCGGCGGCTCCATGGTGATCGATGCGCTCAAGAGCAAGAAAAAGCCTGGCCTCGTCATTGTCGCCACGGATGTTTCCGAGGCGATCGGCGACAAAATCATACATGCTGCGGCAGCACATCATGTGCCGCATCGAACGGCTGTAACAAAAGATGATATCGGGGCTATTTTAGGTAAGGCACCCAGAAGCGCGATTGCCGTAGCAGCAGGCGGCTTTGTCGCACAGCTGGAGAAGGCTATAGACAGATACAGAAACTTCCTGGGGGAGGTATAAAGAATATGGGCAAAATCAGTGTGGGTAGTTTGGCAAAAACTTTGGGCGTCGAGCCCAAAGAAGCTATTGCCAGGCTTAAGGAAATAGGTGTTGACGCAAAAACGGCTACATCACAGGTTGATGAGGGTGTCGTTGCGCGTTTGACTGCCCCCCAGCCAAAAGATACCGGCACCAGTGAGGTCAGGGTAGCGTCAAACATCATCCGACGCCGGGCCAAGGTGGTTCCGGAAGTCGAAGTTTCCGAACCGGCCGTTGCTGCCGTAGAGACTCCGGTTCAGCAACCAGCCGCGCCGCTGCCTGTCGGGATGCCACCTGCGGAGCAGCCCGCTGAAGCCGCTGTCCGTAAAGAGGAAGAACATAAAGAGCCTGCAGAAGTCGGCGTACCGGCACCCGAGAAGCCGGCACCGTCGGTAAAACCTGCAGAAGCTGTAAAAACGGGACCGAATCAGGCAAGAATTCTCGGCATGATGGAAATTCCCGGAGTTACAACTCGTCCTACCAGGGTTGTTACCTCGGAAACTCCCGTTACGCCGAGAACCGCTCCTCAGCGCCCCGGCCAGGACGCAACTCAACAGCGGAGACCCGCGCCCGCCGCGGCAGACCAGCGCAGGCCCGCGGCCGGCGCGGATACCAGGCGGCCGTCACCGGGGTACGATCAGAAACGCCCTGTATCCACGACACCTTCCGCTCCTGCAACCGAGCTTGATCGCTCGCGCATGAAACAGGTGCAGGTACCGGCGGCACTTCCGGGCGGCGACATCCGACGCGGTGGAAAGAAGGAGGGCCCCGGCTACGGGGACGCCGGCAAAGGCGCCAAGAAGGGAGCTCCACCCGCCAAGAAAAAGGAGCAGCCGCGCAAGAATGAAATTATTGAAAAACGCGAGCGGGCATTCGATCCGGTCTACAGAGGGTCGAAGAAGCGCGGCGGAAAAGAGCGGATTACCGATACCAAGAAAACCGAAATTACCGTGCCGAAGGCGATCAAGCGTATCATCAAGATTTCTGAAAGCATTTCGGTTGGAGAACTTGCCAAACGCGTCGGGATCAAGGCAAACGATCTTATCAAATCGCTGATGAAGATGGGGATGATGGTCACCATCAATCACTCGCTTGATTACGATACCGCCGTCATTCTGGCGTCCGAGTACGAATATGAAGTTGAAAACGTAGCGGTTGACCTCGATGAAATCCTCGAATCCACGGTTGATGCGCCGGAAACCCTCGTAAAAAGGCCACCGGTCGTGACGATTATGGGACATGTCGATCACGGCAAGACCTCCCTGCTCGATGCGATCCGTGAAGCCAATGTCATAGCCGGCGAGGCCGGAGGAATCACGCAGCATATCGGCGCCTATGACGTAGAGTTGAACGGCCGCAAGATAACCTTTCTCGATACTCCCGGACATGAAGCGTTTACCGCCATGCGTGCGCGTGGCGCCAAGGTCACCGACATCGTTATCCTTGTGGTGGCTGCGGACGACGGGGTTATGCCGCAGACCAAGGAAGCCATCAACCACTCCAAGGCCGCCGGAGTTCCAATTATTGTCGCCATTAACAAAATCGACAAGCCGGGAGCAAAGCCGGACCGGGTAAAGCAGGAGTTGACCGAGCAGGGTCTCGTCTCTTCCGAGTGGGGGGGCGATGTCACGATGGTGGAAGTTTCAGCCAAACAGCGCTTGAATCTGGACGGCTTGCTGGAAATGATCCTGCTGCAGGCCGACCTGATGGAGTTGACGGCAAATCCGAACAAATTGGCCAAGGGAACCATCGTCGAAGGAAAACTCGACAAGGGTCGCGGTCCGGTTGCTACGGTACTGGTGCAGGAAGGGACAGTCAAAACCGGCGACTACTGCGTGGTCGGCGTTCACTCCGGACGTGTCAGGGCGATGCAGAACGATCGCGGTGAAAAAGTTATCTCGGCCGGTCCTTCCATGCCTGTCGAGCTGGTCGGTCTGTCCGGTGTGCCTGATGCCGGCGATATTTTCGTGGCCATGAAAGATGAGAAACAGGCCAAGGAAATTGCGACATTACGTCAGATCAAACAGCGCGAAGTCGAGTTTGCCAAGCATACTAAGCTGTCGCTGGACGATCTCTATAAGCGGATTCAGAGCGGCGAAGTCAAGGATCTCAACGTCGTCGTCAAAGGCGATGTCCAGGGCTCCGTCGAGGCGGTCAGCGAAACTCTGCGCAAGCTGTCGACCGACGCGGTCAGGCTGAATGTCATTCACTCTGCCGTTGGTGCGGTTACCGAGACCGACGTCAATCTGGCTGCTGCCTCGAACGCCGTCATTATCGGCTTTAATGTCCGTCCCGAGGTCAAGGCACTTGGGCATGCCGAGCGTGAAGGTGTCGACATCCGGCTCTACAGCATCATCTACGATGCCGTGGAAGATGTCAAAAAAGCGATGGAAGGCCTGCTGGAACCGACCTTCAAGGAAAAATTCCTCGGCCGCGTCGAGATCAGGGACGTATTCAGCGTGCCGAAATTCGGCAATGTTGCAGGCTGTTACGTTCTCGACGGCAAGATGGTCCGCAATGCCCAGGTCCGCCTGCTGCGCGACAACATGGTAGTGTACACAGGCAAGATGTCGTCGCTGCGCCGCTTCAAGGATGATGTCAAGGAAGTTGCCACCGGTTATGAATGCGGCATCGGACTCGAAAACTACAATGACATCAAGGTCGGCGACATTATCGAAGCGTTCGAAATGGAAAAAGTAGCAGGAAAATTATAAGAATAATTATGAAGTATGAATTATGAGGGATGAATTTTTTTCATCCTTCATCCTTCATCCCTCATCCTTCGGGGTTAAAGCATGCAGCACAAACGTTCGGAAAAGGTTGCTGAAACCATACATGAGATTATCTGTTCGATTCTTTCCCGGGGGCTTAACGATCCCCGGATCGGTTTTGTCACGATTACCGGGGTCGAGGTTACGGACGATTTGAGCCTGGCACGTATATATTTCACTGTTATCGGTGACGAGACGGCAAAAAAAGATACGGAAGCAGGATTGAACAGCGCCAAGGGTTTCATTCGCCGCGATATCGGCAAAAAGCTTACGATCCGGCACACGCCGGAACTTGTTTTTAAATACGATAAATCCCTTGATTACGGCAGTCGGATAGAATCTCTTCTCAAGGAGATACATACTGAGCATGACGGAAACAATTCAACAGATCATTGAAGTCATTCGTGTCAACTCATCATTTCTCCTTACTTCTCATGAAGGGCCGGACGGTGATGCAATCGGGTCGTCGCTCGCTCTGGCGTCATTTCTCCGCGCCATAGGTAAAGACGTAACCGTTCACCTTCAGGACCCCATTCCCGACCTGTATACATTCCTTCCAGGTACCGCTTCCGTTCTTCGGCACATTCCCGATAGACATTTCGACGTTTCATTCGTACTCGATGTCGGCGAACGGAAGCGGGCCGGCGCTGAATTCTGTGATTTTTCAAGGGTTTCCACAACCATTAATCTTGACCATCATCTTTCGTGCGAAAACTTTGGCGACTTCAACCTCATAGACTCTTCTGCCGCGGCAACCGGCATTCTTGTCTACCGGATCGCGAACGCCTTCGGCTACAGCTTTGATCGTGATACGGCGCTCTGCATCTACGTTGCCGTAATCACCGATACCGGGTCGTTCAGGTACTCCAATGCCAACCGCGAGGCCTTTTCCGTTGCCGGAGAAATGATAGAATGCGGTGTCAATGCCTGGGACGTAGCGGAAAAACTGTATGAAAATCAGCCGCAAAGACGTCTTGAACTATTGGCAAAATGTCTGCCCACCCTTGAGGTTTTTAAAGACGGCCAGGCCGCTTCCGTTACGGTGACCCTGGATATGTATAACGCTACCGGCGCCGACTCCGAACTGACCGACGGGTTTGTCAATTATCCCCGTTCCATCCGGGGTGTCGAAGTGGCCATCTTTTTCAGGCAGTTGGAGGCGAGGAAATACAAGATCGGTTTCCGCTCGAAGGGAAAGGTCAACGTTGCGGCGTTTTCGGCGGCTCTTGGAGGCGGCGGTCATCATAACGCTGCCGGATGCACGGTAGAAGGCACGCTGGAAGAGGTCAAGGCTACGGTGTACAAAATCGTGGATGCGTCTCTTTGATCAACGGATTTATCGTTATCGACAAACCCGCCGGCATCACTTCCCATGATGTCGTCAGCCGTGTCCGCCGCATCCTGGGGACACGCAAGGTGGGGCACACCGGCACTCTGGATCCTTTTGCCACCGGAGTTCTGCCGGTTGCCGTCAATGACGGCACCAAGGCCATCCCGTTTCTCGACGAAGGGGTCAAATGCTATGAAGCGCTGATGCAGCTGGGCGTAGCAACCGACACTCTCGATATGACCGGCTGCGTGGTGCGGACCGGTGACTGTTCCACCGTTTCCGGGCAACAGCTGCTGGATGTCTTTAAAGGCTTCACCGGACCGATCCTCCAGATCCCTCCGATGTATTCCGCCATCAAGCAGGGTGGGCAACCTCTCTACAAGCTGGCCCGGATGGGGCAGGAGGTGGAGCGCGCTGCCCGTCCGGTGGAAATTTACTCCATCGAGCTTCTCTCTTTCTCCCCCCCCTTCGTATCGATGAGAGTAACCTGCTCACGGGGAACCTACATACGCACCCTGGCCGACGATATCGGCGCCATGGTCGGCTGTGGCGCAGCCCTGAAGGAATTGCGCAGAACCGCGAGCGGCCCGTTCGACATCAGTGCCGCCCATACACTCGAAGATCTCGAACGTGAGGCCAGAGAGGGTGATGTGTCATCATACGCAATCACCCCCTTCAACTCTTTGGGGCATCTGCAGGATATTCCGCTTACGGATGCCGGAGTGGCAAAGGTGGCCTTCGGACGCTCGCCGCTCTGGAGCGAGACAACCGTTGAAGGCGGAACGATGTCCGGCGAATTATCATTGGTGCGGCTTTCTCATAACGAGGCTCTTGTTGCCGTCGCAATGCTGTCGCATACGGGTGATGCCCTTCCGGCCATTGTTCTGAAGCGTGTTTTTATGTAAGTTAGTGCTTTACAAACAGGTAATTACTGTGATAATTATTACAACTTAGTTTTATACGTTTCGGGGTTCCCCCCCTGATTTCGTAATCTCATCAATCAGTTTCATGGAGGAGTAGACAGTGCTGGCAACCGAAAAAAAACAGGAAATCATCAATGCATTCAAGAAGCATGAATCCGATACAGGTTCACCTGAGGTTCAGATCGCAATTCTGACCGAGCGGATCACTTATCTCACGGAGCATTTCAAAACCCACAAGAAGGATCACCACAGCCGCCGTGGTCTCCTGAAACTTGTCGGCCAGAGAAGGCGCCTGCTGGACTATCTGAAAGGCAAAGAGCTGGGCAGATACAAAACCGTTATCGAAAGACTCGGCATTCGTAGATAGTAGACGGCGGTATACCTGTCAATGCGGGTATACCGCCGCTATTTTTATGGTATGCTCATTTCAGGAAAAGGGCTTTCAAGGCCCTTTTTATATTTGTTGGGGGCGTGGATAGAATTCCTGCGGTACTGCCGCCGCAGGGGTTGTAGCGACGGCCCCAACGCAACCGAAGAGGAGAATGGGATATGGAACAAAATGTTCAGGTTGAGTTCGGGGGGAGAACGATTACGCTCTCCACCGGCAAAATGGCAAAACAGGCAAGTGGAGCGGTCGTAGTCAGCTGCGGCGATACCGTGGTGCTCGTTACTGTTGTTGCAGCAAAGGAAGCGAAAGAAGGGCAGGATTTCTTTCCGCTGACCGTCAATTACACCGAGAAGGCCTATGCAGGCGGCAAGATTCCGGGCGGCTTTTTCAAGCGCGAAGCGCGCCCTTCCGATCCGGAAACGCTAACCTGCCGTCTTATCGACCGCCCGATCCGCCCGCTGTTCCCGGAAACGTTTCTGAACGATACCCAGATCATGGCGACCGTCGTGTCGGCAGACCAGGACAATGATCCCGGCATTCTGTCGATGCTGGGAGCTTCGGCGGCCCTGATGATATCCGACATCCCTTTTCAGGGCCCGATTGCCGGCGCCAAGGTGGCCCGCGTGGATGGCAAGTTCATCTGCAATCCTTCTGCCGAGGAACTCGAAAAAAGCGACCTTGAGATCGTGGTTGCCGCCAGCAAGGATGCGATAATCATGGTTGAAGGTGAAGCCAAGTTCGTCTCGGAGGCCGATCTGCTGGAAGCGGTATTTTTCGCCAAGGAAGCGATGCTGCCGCTGATTAACGCCCAGTTCGAGCTGCAGAAGTTGGCAGGGGTCGCGAAACGCACGGTTGCACCGGTTGTGGTGAACGAAGCGCTGCAGGCTCGGGTACGCGAACTGGCCTACAAGCGGATCGGAGAGGCGGTCAAGCTCAAGGCGAAAAACGAGCGTCACGATCAGATTGGTCTTGTCAAGACTGAAACTATTGAAGTCCTCAAGGATGAATTTGAAGGCTCTTCCAAGCAGATCAAGGCGTTTCTGGACGATTTCGAGTATGAACGCGTACGCGCCGATATTCTCGAGACCGGCATCCGCATCGATGGCCGCACGACCAGCACCATTCGTCCGATCAGCACCGAAACCGGTTTCCTTCCGCGCGTCCATGGTTCGGCGCTCTTTACCCGCGGCGAGACACAGGCGTTGGTTGCCGCCACGCTCGGCACCTCCAGCGATGAACAGCGCATCGAGTCGCTTTATGGCGCCTCGCGGAAACGCTTCCTGCTGCACTATAACTTTCCGCCGTTCTCGGTCGGCGAGACCAGCTTCCGTCTGGGACCCGGCCGCCGCGAAATCGGCCACGGCATGCTTGCCGAGCGCGCCCTGGCAGCAGTTCTGCCTGCCCATGACGATTTTCCGTACACGATCAGGATCGTTTCCGAGACCCTCGAAAGCAACGGTTCCTCCTCAATGGCTGCCGTCTGCGGCGGCTGCCTGTCGATGATGGATGCCGGTATCCCGGTTACCGCACCGGTAGCCGGTATCGCCATGGGACTGATCAAGGAGGGCGACAAATTCGCCATCCTCTCCGATATTCTGGGCGACGAAGATCACCTGGGCGATATGGACTTCAAGGTGGCCGGAACAGCCGAGGGCGTTACCGCCCTGCAGATGGATATCAAGATCGGCGGCGTAACCAAGGAGATCATGGAGCAGGCCTTGAAGCAGGCCCGTGAAGGACGTCTGCACATTCTCGGCAAAATGGCTGAAACCCTGGCCGCACCGCGCCCCGAAATGTCTCCGTTTGCGCCGCGCATCACCACGATCTACGTCAAGACCGACCGAATCCGCGACGTCATCGGTACCGGCGGCAAGAATATCCGCAACATCACCGAAACGACCGGCGTCACGATCGATATCGACGATACCGGCCGCATCAATATCGCCAGCACCAACAAGGAAGCGTGCGACCTGGCGATCCAGATGATCCGCGGCCTGACCGACGAGGCCGAAGAGGGCAAGCTGTACATGGGCACCGTCCGGAAGATCATGGACTTCGGCGCCTTTGTCGAAATCATGCCCGGCACGGACGGACTGGTTCATATTTCCGAGCTCGACACGACCCGCGTCAAGGTCGTTACGGAAATTCTGAACGAGGGGGACAAGGTGCTGGTTAAATGCATCGGCGTCGACAAGAACGGCAAGATCAAGCTCTCCCGCAAGGAAGCGCTCGGTTACAACCTCGACGGCACCAAGATCGACGCGTAGATTCTGCGCTGGCAAGTGTTGAAGTAATGAATAAGGCGGAGCCGGTAACGGTTCCGCCTTTTCTTTTGTCGACGGTTGTGCAACGTGGTGATGTTTCAACTAACCGAAGTGAACGAAGACGGTCTATTCAGGCCGCATACCAGAACACTGCACAATAATGGCAGGCGGTGCCGGTCATTACAAACAAATGCCAGATGAAGTGGCCATAGGGGAGGCGCGAATCGGCCGCGAAGAAGGCCACACCCGTCGTATATGCCAAACCTCCCGCGAACAGCCAAAGCAGGCCGGTTGCCGGTAGGCGGTCATGCAACGGTTTGATTGCGATCAGGAGGAGCCACCCCATGAGCAGATAAAGGCCGGTGGAGAAAATGGGCTGGAACAACCTGTTAAATACCTTCAACGCTACTCCGGCGACGGCAAGACCCCAGACAAGCGCTAGTAGCGTCCAGCCCCACGCGCCACGAAGTACGCCAAGAGTGAATGGCGTGTAGGTGCCGGCGATGAGGAGAAAGATCGCGGAGTGCTCGATTATGTGTAATGCATGCTTGGCCTTGCCTGACGGCAAGGCGTGATAGAGGGTGGAAGCGAGGTAGAGAAGCACCATGGTCGCGGCGAAGATGCTCGCGCCGACGATGAAGCCCGTATCACCGCTCCGTACCGCATGCATGATCAGTATGGGGGTTGTCACGAGTGCACCGACCAGCCCTATGCCGTGGCTGAGGCTGTTCGCGATCTCTTCCCCCCGCGACTGTTGACGCTTGGATTTTGCGAACGATGTAGTCACTCCGTTTCCTCCTGCCTTATTAAGGCGCGTATCGTTGCTATCGGCAGAAAGAGCTGGAGGGGGTGGCCGGGAATAGCCAGGAATCCATAGCGCAGATAGAACTGCCTGGCGACTTCATCCTTGGCATCCACAAAAAGCCCGACAACTCCGGCTTGGTCGGCAACAAGTGCCGTGCGGTGTACCGCCTCGGCAAGCAGCAGTTCGCCGTTCCCCTTTTTTTGCTCCTTGCGCGAGACGGCAAGTCTGGCAAGGCGTACGGCGGGCACGCCATGAAGCGGGTATTTTCGGGCCTGTTTCGAGGGGAGCTGTTCGCTGTGCAGTTCGCAGAGGGTGAGAGTAAAGAAACCAAGTATGGCTGAAGTGCTGTCGGTCAGCACAAAGGTTCTGGAAATTCCTTTTTGGTCGTGCTGGCGGGCCGTCGCCTTGAGAAACGCATTCAGCTCAAGCACACCGCAGTCAAAGCCCGCCCGGTCATGGCTTTTGTCAAGCGTCACTATTTCGGGCACAAAGTAACCTTACGTCGCTTCATGGCAGCTTTCAGATACTCATCAGGTTCCGGCGGATTTTCCATTATGGCAAAAAGCGCCTCTGAAGAGGCGGCGGAAAGCTTGATAACCCGCTCCTCTTCCAGGATCGCATTGGCTTTTTCCAGGGCGGCCTGGACGAGAAACTGATTGAGGGTAGCGCCGACAGCCTGGGCCGCCTCCACCAGCCGGTCATACACGGCGGTCGGCATCCGGGCGGGGATCCGTTCTTCGGATATTGTTCGTGCCATGTGACACCTCCGGAATTAATATTAGAAAAGTGGCGTCAAAATGGCAACAAAATAGTGTAGGGTTTTGAAGCGCCTTCAGTCCAGTTGCCTGTTCAAAAAATCGATGATCAAGCGATTGACAACGTCCGGTTGTTCCTGATGAACGAAATGACCGGCAGAAGGGATGACATGTTTTTCAAAATGTTTGATAAAGGCACTTTCCATCCCGATAGTAGTTTCCGCGCCAATACAGCCATCATCAGCGCCATGCAGGTGCATTGCAGGAACTGGAATGGGATCGCTCAAACGTTTCCGAATATCGGCCAGTTCCGGGTGCTGGAGAGCATGGTTAAACTGTGAACGATAATACCCCAAAGCAGCCTTTAGCACGGAAGGGTGACGGAACGCCGCCTTGATTTCATCCATGACCGGTTGCGGGCAGTGCCAACCCGGCGACCACTCCTTCCATAACTGCTCGATGAACTCAAAATCGTTATGAGCTACCGCCATTTCGGCGAGCGGCAATTGAAAAAAATACATGTACCAGGATCGCCGCTGCTGGGTCGGATTTGTTAAAAGCGCCCGCCCGAAATTCCCGGCAGTCGGGACCGACATGGAGATGATCTTCGCAACTTTAGCCGGCGCCATGATCGCCGCACCGCGCACGATCGAGGCGCCCCAATCATGGCCGATGAGAACTACCGGCTGGTCAGCCAGCTGATCTACCAATGCCAGCAGGTCCTGGACAAGAATGGCCACATCAAAAGGGCCATCAGATGCGGCATCTGACACGGAGTAGCCTCGCAGGCAGGGGGCGATGACCCGGTAACCGTTCTCAGCCAGCAGCGGAATCTGGTGGCGGAAGGAAACCGGCAGGTCGGGAAAGCCGTGCAGGGCTATGACCAGCGGCCCCTCACCTGCTTCGAGGGCGTGAACCATACGTCCATTGGCCTGTATAGAAAATGTTCTGAAGTTATTCCCCTGTTTCATTCCCCATTCTGTATCTTTTGTTGTCATGTTTTCTGCCTCCTCATGTGTTTTCGATTGGACGGTACCGGAGGCAAAAGGTTACAGGTACATCAGGAAAAAATAACCCATTCTTTATTTTTTATTCCGTCCCTGATCCTCTTCGCAAAGGATTCGTCGGCAGTTTTCTGGCAGATGCTCTGGTAGATATTGCGAAGTGCCTTCAGCTCGCTGATTTCTTCTCTGACCTGCATGGTATCAAGATGAGGTAAAGCTGCTGCCTGCGACGTTAACCATCCTTGCAACAGGCCGAATCTGACCCACTGGCGGCATGAGCAGGTGCCTGATTTGTTGATCAGCTGGCACCGGTCCTCCATGTAGCCGAACCATCTTGCTTTTGCCCGATGAAGGGCCGTTTTTACTGAACCTACGGAGCGTTGCAGGATTTCAGCAACAAGCTTGTGGGGTAAGCCCAAGGTAATCGCCAGGCAAAAAACCTTGCGCTGTTCGCGTGGCAAACATTCCGTTAAGCTGTGCAGGCACTTGACTCTGACTTGATTAGCGAGTAGTTCGGTTTCAGGATTGCTGTCGGTATTCGGGTCAAGGATTTCTTCGAGTACAAAGCCAAGATCCTCGGTAAGCGATGGGACAGGAAACTTGGTTCTCCGCCTCAGATAATCGTTGGCAATATTAATGGCAATACGATATATCCAGGTGGAAAATGCACATTCTTCGCGGAAAGTATGGTAGGAACGAAGTGCCCGGAGAAATGTTTCCTGGGCCACTTCTTCAGCGTCGTGGCTATTCCCGGTGAGTCCCAAGGCCAGCTTGTACAACATATCCCTGTTGTCGCGATACAGCTGGTCAAAAAGATCAGCCGGATCATCAGGCATATGGACTATCTTTTCAATTGCTGTAATCTTCATCTCTTTTTGTACCTGGTAATGAAAGCTGGATATCAGTTGATGAGACGACAGAAACTTTTTTTTAGCAACATTTTATTTACCTCCTTTAGGTTCGATCCGGCAAGACTCATTCGTCGTTTTCGGTAAACCAGGGACACTTCCCGGTTATATTTGATGTTGATGTGCCCCACTGAAGTTTACAATCGGGACTTGAAACACGCCGCCACACTCACTCCATCTTGACTAAAACTTTTCCCACCAATAATCAATCGCAATTTCAGCAAGTTAGCAACATTAAAAGTGTTACGTTTCTTTACATATTTTAAAAACATCAACAATAACAGTACATTACCGGATGCAAAAAACGCCAGAACTACGCCAGATGGCGGAATGGCGCGAAAAAAACTTTTCCGGGCGCAAAAAAAAACGGGCGGGAAAATCTCCCCGCCCGTTCCGAATGTTCACTCGCTTCCTCAATTCACTTTCCAATAATCCCCGCCACCGCCCCGCTGCAGAAGGCGACAAGCCAGCTGGTGTAGATGATCAGGCTCACGCGGTGAAAGAGACGGTTCACCGCTTCGGCCCGGCGGACCATCCCCGCAACGAATGCCAGCATGAAATGAAATGCCATGCCGGCCAGCGAGGCTATGCCGACCAGTATGTGCCACTCCGGCACCACGCCGGTGGCGAGGCCGTAGAGCAGCATCTTGTGCGTCCCCAGGTAGTCGCAGAAGAGGCCGATCCCGAAAATCAGCAGATGCTTGCGATGGAGTCCCTGTCTGCGGGCGCTGAAAACGGCCCAGGTGTAGAAGACGAGGGCGAGGTTCATATAGATTACGGCTTGAAGCAGCATAGATAAAAGTCCAATTCAGGCAAATAAGCGAAGCCCGGTTTTTCAGCCTTGCACCGCCTTGTTTTTTCGGCAGATAAAATAAACGAATAAAATAATTATATCAATTAGTTAATATATATTTCCGGGCCTGAATGAATAGATATGTTAGTTGATTGGCGTCTGATGTGTGGATTGTACTTCTTGCATCGAGGGATGGTGTGCCCTAATGATATGGCCTTTCAATTACCGATCCGTTATAATTGCATAAGCAATGAGGTGATTATATGAGATGTGAATATGATGATGGCTTTAAGGTAGTTTATTCAGGATCACTGCGTATCACGAAAGGTGACGATGTTAACCTTTTTTTGAAGAAAAAGCTCATTCCGGCAAAAGCTATGGGCGCCTTGCAAGCGGCAGCGCGGCGTAATAACTGTGATGAACTGAGGCAGGCCGCACAGGCGGCAACTGTTACCATTCCAGATACATGGAAGCATTGAACAACAATCCCGCAAACAACAAGGCCACCAAAAAAACTCCTTCCTCTGGTGGTTGCCTTTAAATCGTTAATGACTCCCGGTAGAACCAAACCCGCCGGCGCCCCGCTCGCTCTCCTGACTGAATTCCGTTACCACGCTCAACTCTGCCTGCAGCACCGGCACGAACATCAGCTGGCAGATCCTCTCCCCCGGTGCGATCGTGTACGGAGCCGCGCCGCGATTGACGATGCCGATGCCGATTTCCCCCTGATAGTCAGAATCGATAACGCCTATCGTATTAGCCAATACAATCCCGTGCTTGATGCCGAGGCCGGAGCGCGGCACCAGCAGCGCCACCAGGCCGGAGTCGTGAATGCTGATGGCGATGCCGCTCGGAATCAGCACGGTCTCGCCCGGCTGCACGGTCCTGGGGGTTTCCAGGCAGGCCCGCAGGTCCATGGCGGCCGCTCCGCCGGTCGCATACGACGGCAGCGGAATGGCCGTGCCGATCAGCGGATTCATGATTTTGGTTTCAATTTTAGGTCGGTTCATGTAAATTTCCCTGTCTTTAAGATGAATTTTCAGCGGGCAATTTATAACAGAATCGACCTGCAGGAACAAGGAGCGTTTTACCATGAAACAACGCGTTGTCAGCGGCATGAGGCCGAGCGGCAAATTGCATATCGGACATTTTCACGGCGTACTCGAAAACTGGATCAAGATGCAGGATTCCTACGACTGTTTCTTTTTCGTGGCCGACTGGCATTCGCTGACGACCGAATATGCCGACACCTCCGGGATCGCCCAGAGCATCCGCGATATGGTGCTGGACTGGGTTGCCTTCGGGCTCGATCCGGAAAAGTGCGTGGTGTTCCGCCAGAGCCTGGTCCCGCATCACTCCGAGCTGAACCTGATTCTGTCCATGATTACGCCGGTCTCCTGGCTGGAGCGGAATCCGACCTACAAGGAGATGCTCGACAACATCGAACAGAAGGATCTCACGACGTTCGGATTCCTGGGGTACCCGGTGCTGATGGCGGCCGACATCATCCTGTACAAGGCCACCCGCGTGCCGGTCGGACATGACCAGTTGCCGCATCTGGAGATCACCCGCGAGATCACCCGCCGCTTCAACTATCTTTACGGCGAGGTTTTTCCCGAGCCCGAAGCGCTCCTGACCGAGACCCCCAAGCTTCCCGGCCTCGATGGGCGCAAGATGAGCAAATCGTACAACAACTCGATCTATCTCTCCGACAGCGCCGAGGAGACCAGAAAGAAGGTCATGTCCATGATGACCGACCCGGCGCGGGTGCGTAGAAGCGATCCGGGCGACCCGGACGTCTGCGTGGCCTTCAACCTGCACCGGATCTATGTGCCGCAGGAGAAGCTGGACGAGATCATCCCGGCCTGCCGCAACGCGGACATCGGGTGCGTGGAGTGCAAGAAGATTCTGGCCGACTGCATGATCGAGCGTCTGGCGCCCTTCCGCGCCCGCCGCGACGAACTCGCCGCCAACCCCGGCTTTATCGATGACCTGCTGCAGGAGGGGAGCCGGAGGGCCTCTCTGATATCGGATGCGGTGATGACCGAGGTCCGCACGGCCCTCAAGTTCTGAAATGAAAAACTACCATCCCGGCCTCCTCATTACGTTTTGTAAGAAGCTCAAATGACCGCCGAGGCGCATCATCACCTTGATGAACGTCTGCCGCTTCTGGACGGCATTCACGAGCAGTACAGCGTGCACCTCGACAAATTCGACGGGCCGCTGGACCTGCTGCTGCACCTGATCAAGAAAAACGAGCTGGATATCTGCGATATTTCCATCGCGGTCATCACCCGCCAGTACCTGGAATTCATCAGGTTGATGAAGGATCTGAACCTGGAAGTCGCGGGGGATTTTCTGGTCATGGCGGCGACGCTGCTGCAGATCAAGTCCCGGCAACTGCTCCCGCTTGACGAACAGGACGAGCCGGAAACGGAGGAGACCGACCCGCGCCTCGAACTGGTGCGGCGGCTTCTGGAGTATCAGCAGTACAAGGAAGCCGGCATGGTGATCGGGGCGCGGGCGCTGCTGGGACGCGAGGTTTTTGCACGCTCGGCTTCCGAACCTGCGCTGGCAGCGGCTCAAAACGTGGAAGGGCCGCTGGAGGTGAGCCTGTTCGAGCTGGTGGATGCCTTCCGGCTGCTGTTGCAACGGCTCCCGGCCGAAACTTTCCATGACGTTGCTCCGGGGGATTCTCTCAGCATCGCCGATTGCATCAACGAAATTCTGTCCCTGCTTCAGGAGAAGGATACCGTCCAGTTTGACGACCTGGTGCGGGATGACTTGACCCGTGAACGGATCATCGTCACTTTTCTGGCGCTTCTGGAACTGTGCAAACTCAAGCTGATCCGGATTTTTCAAGGAAGCGACCATGGCTCGATCTGGTTTGTTCCGGCCGTTGCCGCAGACCCACAAGAGGTTTGATCCCCAATGAATCCAGAATTACCCGCCATCATAGAGAGTCTCATCTTCAGCGCCGAATCGGCTCTGTCAACGGATCGCCTCTGCGAGCTGCTGGACGAATTCGAGCGGGACGGGATCAAATCCGCTCTGGCCGAGCTGGTTGCCAGTTATCAGGGGAGGGGAGGGGGCTTCGAACTGGTCGAGGTGGCCGGAGGCTGGCAGTTCAGAACCCGTCCCGCCTTTCACGGCTACATCACCCGCCATATCAAGACCAGAACGGCCAAATTATCACAATCCGCCCTTGAGACCCTGGCGATCATCGCCTACCGTCAGCCGATTACCAGGGCTGAAGTGGAGCATCTGCGCGGCGTAGATTGCGGCGGCGTACTCAAGTCGCTGCTGGAAAAACACCTGGTGCGGATCCTGGGAAAGAAGGATATTCCCGGCCGCCCTTTGATATACGGCACATCGAAAGAATTCCTTGAAATATTCGGGCTTAAGGATTTAAAATCCCTGCCGACGCTTAAGGAAATTCAGGCGCTGGACGAACAGCCACTGTACGAGCGTCAGGAGGAGTTGCAGCTTGAACCGGAAAAGACGATTCAGGTAGAGAACCAGTTGCCGTTCGAATAACGGCAGGGAGGTGGATCATGCAGCGACAGCCGGCCGTAGCAGGTCAATTCTATCCGGGCAGCGAACAGACACTCCGTGCCTCCTTGTCCCGGTTGATTCCGGAAAATGCTGACCCGGAACGGGTCAAGGGCATCATCTCCCCCCACGCCGGGTATGTCTATTCCGGAGCGATTGCCGGTAAGGTATATTCACGCATTGCCATTCCCGATACTGTTCTGATCATCGGGCCGAACCACCACGGCACCGGGGCGGCCGCAGCGCTCTACCCGGATGGCGAATGGTCGACCCCGCTCGGCCCGGTACAGATCAATTCCCGCCTGAACGCGCTTTTGCTCAAGCACACCCCGTATATCCAGTCGGACAGCATTGCGCATCAGCTGGAACACTCCCTTGAAGTCCAGCTCCCGTTCATCCAGTATCTTCGTCCCGATGTGACTGTTTCGGCGCTCTGCCTCTGTCATGGCGACCATGCCCCGCTGCGGGATATCGGTGCGGGGATCGCCGCCGCCATCCGGGAATATGGAGATGACGTTCTGATCGTGGCCAGCTCGGACATGACCCATTATGAATCGGCCGATTCGGCCCTCCTGAAAGATCGGCAGGCACTGGACCGGGTGCTGGCGCTGGACGGCAAAGGGCTGCTTGAAGTCTGTCAACGCCAGGGAATAACGATGTGCGGAGTCGTGCCGGCGACCGTCATGCTGGAGGCGGCTCTGGGGCTTGGAGCGAATCGGGCGGAAATGGTGGCGTACGGAACCAGCGGCGATGTGACCGGCGACAACCGTCAGGTGGTGGGGTATGCGGCGGTGACGGTGAATTGATATAACAGTTTATTCGATAAAACCGTACTTGACGAGCATTATTCTCAAGATACTCTCGGCAACAGGCTTCACGACATAATCGGTGCAATCACCTTCTATAAGGGCGGTAATCATGTCGGCAGGCGAGCTGAGCGATGTAATCATGATGATGGTCGCCCGGTCATTCTTGCCGATTCCAGCAGCTTTTTCCAGGACGCGCATCTGCTTCAGAGCCTCCTGTCCATCCATCTCAGGCATTACTATATCGAGAAATACCAGAGAATATGGAGCTCCGTTCCGCAACGCTTCTTCATAATACTTCAAGGCATGAACCCCGTTTACGGCTTTTGTTACTTTATCGATGCCCAGATCAGCGAGAATAGACTCCAGCACATCGGCCTGCAAATCCGAGTCTTCGACTATCAGAACCTTGAGATCTCGCGGCATTCCAGCTCCTCCATTCGTGTCCCTGTAATCATCGAAAATTCATTTCACGCAAATGTACTTCTTTTTGAGAAGAATGTGAATCGGATAAATGACGGCATGAAGGCCGTTTTCAATCCGGCCGGATGTCGAGCGGCAGGACAATCCTGAACGTGGTGCCGGAGGAACCTTCGCTTTCAACGGTCAGGGCCCCGTGATGCTCCTCGATGATCCGCTGGGTAATCGACAGGCCGAGTCCGGTTCCGGCCCCCTTGCGGGTGAAGTACGGCTCAAAGATCAACGGCAGGTCCTCCTGATGGATCCCCGGGCCGTCATCTTGAATGGCAATAGTGACGGCTGTCTCGCTGCTTTCGGCCGAGATGGTGATGACCCCGCCGGGATCAAGGACTTCGAGGGCATTTTTCACGATATTGATCAGCGCCTGGCGAATCTTTTCGGGATCAAACCTGAACAGCGGCAGCGGGGCGAACGAGACATTCAGGGCAACGCCCTGTTTTTCGGCCTGTCTGCGCATCAGCAGCAGGATGTCTTTCAGAATCTGGGCAAGATCCCCCTCCCTGAAATCGCTGCGTACCGGAGAAGAGTAGTTGAGCAGAGCGGTGATAAGCCTCTCGACCCGCTCGATCTCCTCCAGCGCCTTGGAAAGCATCTCCTTGTCTTCCGCGCCAAAGCCCGGTTTGTCATGCAGATCATCAAGCAGGAGCGAAATGCCGGTCAGCGGGTTGCGAACCTCGTGGGCTATTCCGGCCGAAAGTTTGCCGAGCGACGCCAGGCGATCCAGGCGTACCGTCTCTTCACGCAGGCGTTCGCGCTCCGTTTCGTTGCGCAGCGTTACGGTCAGGCCCTTCTCTGCGCCCAACCCGATCGGAAACAGACCAAAATCATAATAGGTCATCTCGCCGTCAACCTGCCGTTTCAGCGGTATCCGCCCGTACCCCCTCTCTGTCTGAAGTACGGTTTCTATCCGCGTACAGACGTCGGGCCATGCGGCAAATACCTCTTGATATTCCGTGCCGAGGGTGGCGGCATCTGAAAGGAACTGTTGCCCGACTCCGTTGATCGAGGTCAGCTCTCCGGAAGGTGAAATCGTAATTATGGCGCTTGAAATACTTTCAAGAACACTGGCCTTGAAGTTGCGTTCGTCGAGGATATCAATCCGGGATCGCTGCAGCTCATCAAGTGTCGCCAGAAGGCTCTTCTTGCGGACCTCCAGCTCATCGGCCATGATATTGAAGGTCCGGCCAAGCTCGCCGATTTCGTCGGCAGATGTTACGGGCACCCTGCTGTGAATGTCTCCTTCTGCAAGCCGGTGTGCGCCTTCCGTCAATTGCTGCAGCGGCCGGGTGATGCCCCGCGATAGCCCCCAGGCGGAAAAACCGGCCAGAATCGAGGTGATCAGAAGTATGATCCCGCTTCGCGTCCGATGCGAGCCAAGCTGCTGGTTGATCAGGCGGCTGCCTTTCCGGGCCGCGTCCTGGAACTGGTCGAGCTGAAAGCCGATGGTAATGCCTCCGAAAACGCCATGCCGTGCGTAATCGCCGCTATCGTAGATGATCGGAGCGTAAGCCATGATCTTCCTGGCCCCGCCGACATTGGTCGTATCCATGAAGCCCGCTTTCAGTTTTCTGACCTGATCGGCGACCTTTGGATAGTTGGGGTGAATGAATCCCGCCCGGTCAAGATTGAACGGGATCCGCCCGCTGTTGATGTCCGCTTCGGACGATGATGCGGAATAGGGGGGAACCAGCCGGCCGTGGGCGTCAAGCCCCCGGATATCCCAGTATTTCGGATGGGTGATGATCCACCCCTCGTCGTCGAACATGAAGGCGTAATTGCCGCTCTTGTAAGAAGGGAACACCGTGGAAAAATTGCGTCCGGGGTCGATATGCTGCGTAAACTCCATCAGGTGGCGATGGTCGAGCGAGATCACAACCACGCCGTTGAAAGA
>DATNCC010000371.1:0-2656 GCA_035571735.1 Dongiaceae bacterium
CATCACCGTGAGTTTCATGAAACTGAAGTGCATCAACCATACGTAGAGCTTCGTCAACATTGCGGCCCAGAGGCAGGTCATTGATCACCGCATGACGGACGATTCCTTTCGTGTCTATCAGGAACAGGCCTCGAAGCGCAACCGAGCCGCCAAAGAGGATGCCGTAGGATTTTGCTATTTCCTTGTTGAGATCCTCGACCAGGGGATACTGGATATTGCCGATGCCGCCGTCTTCAATGGCGGTTTTTTTCCAGGCAAGGTGTGAGAATCTGGAGTCAACGGAAACACCGATCAGTTCGCAATTCTTTTCCTTGAATTCGTTGACCTTTTTATTGAATGCCAGAATTTCAGATGGGCAAACAAAGGTGAAATCCAGTGGGTAGAAAAACAGCACGACATATTTCCCCTTCAAAGCCGAAAGGTTAATGGTTCCGAAGCTGTTGTCCGGCATTACCGCATTGGCTGTAAAATCCGGTGCTTCCTGGGTAACTAAAGTTGCAAGTGACATTTGGTGATTCTCCTTTCAATAAATGATTTAAAACTGATAAATTCTTTTACCAGCCAATCTGATATATGTCAACAAGATAAAAATAGTCTTTTAGTCTTTTTTACACCAATATACCAAATACCAAACATCAATAATAACGACAAAAGGGACTAAACTGCTGGTCAGGTGCGGGGGGACAAGGTAAACTGATTCTATAATCCGGTACCGGATCATGAACAGGTGGTGAGTCAGGAATCGCGGGCAAGCAAAAATGATGTTCCCCGGTAATTTAAGCGAGACCGTCGCGGTTTCCGCCTCGACAAACCACATGACAAGGAACTGACATGAACAACTGTCTGATGCTGGTTGATTTTCAGAATGACTATTTTCCCGGCGGCAACATGGAGCTTGTCGGCATTGAAGCGGCTGCGGCAAATGCGCAGGCGCTTTTGGCTGAATTCAGGAAGACAAAATCATTTGTCATCCACATCCAACACATTGCCGCACGTCCAGGGGCGACGTTTTTCCTGCCTGAAACCGACGGGGCAAAAATACATCAAATGGTAACTCCCGGAGAGGATGAAGTTGTTGTCGTAAAAAACTTTCCCAACAGCTTCCGCGACACCCATCTGCTGGAAATACTGAAGAAAGCACATGCCGACAATCTATTTATTTGTGGGGCCATGAGCCACATGTGTATCGACGCAACCACCCGCGCCGCTTTCGATCTCGGTTTCAACTGTGTTGTTGCCGAGGATGCCTGCGCCACAAAAGACCTGGTTTTCAAGAACAGGACCGTCAAGGCGTCGGAAGTTCACGCAGCCTTTATGGCGGCGTTATCCGTCCCGTATGCCAAAGTGATTGCAACAAAGGAAATCTTCGCAAGCAGGGCGCAACAGTCACGCAGCCTCTGAAGCCGCAAAAAAAACTGCGATTTATCACTGTCAACAAACACCACACAACCGGAGGTGACTATACGGACTTTCCCTTCCACGGAACAGAGCCGGCAAAATAACTGTGCAATAGAAAACGCCCCGCCGGATGACTCCGACGGGGCGTTTTCTATTGCTGGAAACCGGTAAGTTACTCCCTTATCTGCCCATCCCCATAGACGATAAACTTGGTGGTGGTCAGATCTTCCAGACCCATCGGGCCGAATGAGTGAAGCTTGGTGGTGGAGATGCCGATCTCCGCCCCCAACCCCAATTGGCCGCCGTCGGCAAAGCGGGTCGAGGCGTTGACCAGCACGCAGGAGGAGTTGACCTCGCGGATGAAGCGCTGGGCTCGGCCATAGTCACTGGTGATGATCGATTCGGTGTGCAGCGAGCAGTAGCGATTGATGTGGGCGATGGCGGCATCGAGATCGTCAACGACCCGGCAGGCCAGGATCAGCTCCAGATACTCGGCGGACCAGTCCTCTTCGGTGGCCGGTGTGGCGTCGGGAGCAAAGCTGCGGAAAGCATCATCGCCGCGAAGTTCCACTCCCAGCGCCGTCAGCGTGGCGGCGATTCGCGGGATGAATTCCGCAGCCACATCCTTGTGGATCAGGAGCGTCTCAAGCGCGTTGCAGACGCCGGGGCGCTGGGTCTTGCTGTTGATGATAATCTGTTCCGCCTTGTCGAAATCGGCCGACTGATCGACGAAGATATGACACACCCCCTTGTAATGCTTGATGACCGGGATGCGCGAGTTTTCCACCACAAAGCGGATCAGGCTTTCGCCGCCGCGCGGGATGATCAGGTCGATGGACTCTTCCTGCTTGAGCATTTCCAGCACCCCTTCCCGTTCGGTGAACGGAATCAGCGACAGCGCCGCTACCGGAATATCCATGTCTTTCAGGACACCTTGCAGGACCCCGGCAATGGCCAGATTGGAATTGATCGCTTCGGAGCCGCCCCGCAGGACCACGGCATTGCCGGCCTTGAGGCAGAGGGCGGCAGCATCGGCGGTGACGTTGGGGCGCGCCTCGTAGATGATCCCGATCGTACCGAGCGGAATGCGCATCTTGCCGACCATCAGCTCGTTGGGGCGTTTCCACATCTTGGTCACTTCGCCGACCGGATCGGGCAGCGCGGCAACCTCACGCAGGGCAGCGCCGATGCCGCCAATGCGTTTTTCGTCCAGCATCAGGCGGTCCAGCATGGCGGCCGAGAGCCCCTTCTGCCGGCC
>DATNCC010000372.1:0-6600 GCA_035571735.1 Dongiaceae bacterium
CTCCGCTCCCTGATCCAGTATTGCGAGGACCGGTCGGACGAATTCGGCGCCATCTCCATCCTCTACGGCGCCAAAAACCCCGAGCACAAGCTCTTCAAGGAAGAACTCGCCGCCTGGGAGGCGTCGGCCCGCTTCGCCTGCAGCCTGACGGTTGACGACAGCAGCGGGGACGAATGCTACGACGGCAACGTCGGCCTGATTACCTCCCTGATCCCCCCCCTCTCATTCGATCCCGCCGCCACCATCGCGGTCGTCGTCGGCCCACCGGCCATGTACCGGGGCGTCATCGCCGAGTTGAAGAGGAAAGGGCTCGGTTCCGACCGGATCGTGGTTTCCCTGGAGAGGCAGATGCGCTGCGGAGTCGGCAAATGCGGCCACTGCACGATCGAGCACCTTTACTGCTGCCAGGACGGCCCTGTTTTCTGGTTAAATGAAGTCGAAAATTTACGAGGTGCGCTTTGAAGCGGACCCTTACAGTCTGCCCCTACTGCGGCTGCGGCTGCGCGTTCTACCTCGTCAGCGACAACGGCCGCCTGGTCGGCGTGGAACCGAGCACGACCCATCCGGTCAGCCGCGGCGGCCTATGCGTCAAGGGGTGGAACGCCTTCGCCTTCGTCCATCACCCGGACCGTCTCACCACGCCGCTCGTGCGCCGGGACGGCGTGCTGCAGCCCGCCTCGTGGGACGAGGCTCTGGATCTGGTGGCCGGCCGGCTGCGCGAGGTTCAGGAAAAACATGGGGCCGATGCGGTCATGTTCGCCTCCTCGGCCAAGGCGACCAACGAGGAGAACTACCTGCTGATGAAGCTGGCCCGGTGTGTGTTCGGCACCAACAACATCGACCATTGCGCCCGCCTCTGCCACTCCTCCACCGTGACCGGACTGGCCGAAACCTTCGGCTCCGGGGCGATGACCAACTCCATTTCATGTATCGACCGGACCGACGTTATCCTCGTCATCGGCTCCAATACCACCGCACAGCACCCGTTGATCGGCAGCCGCATCCTGAACGCCGTCAGGAGCGGGACGCGGCTGATCGTGGCGGACAACCGCCGCATCCGCCTCGCCGGGCACGCCGACCTGCACCTGCGCCACAGGAACGGCAGCGACGTGGCCCTGCTGAACGGGATGATGCACGTCATCATCGCCGAAGGATTGGCCGACCCGGAATTTATCGCGGCCCGCACCGAAAATTATGACGCGCTGGCCGCAGCCGTTGCCGACTGGACTCCGGAGAGGGCCGCAGCGGCCACCGGCCTGAACGCCTCCGAGATCGTCGCCGCGGCACGCCTGTTCGCGGGGGCGGAGCGGGGCATGATCGTCTACTCGATGGGGATCACCCAGCACAGCCACGGAGTCGACAACGTCCGCTGCATCGCCGCCCTGGCAATGTTGACCGGCAACGTGGGGCGCCCCGGCACCGGCGTCAATCCGCTGCGCGGCCAGAACAACGTCCAGGGGGGGTGCGACGTGGGGGCTCTCCCCGATGTCTACAGCGGCTACCAGAAGGTGTCCGACCCGCAACTGCGGGACAAGTTTGCCAGAGCCTGGGGGGTGCCGAAACTCACCGCAACGCCGGGGCTGCCGCTGACCCGGGCCATGGATGCCGCCTCGACGGGGGAGCTGAAGGGGATGTTCATCATGGGGGAGAACCCGATGCTCTCCGACCCGGATCAGGGACATGCCCGCAAGGCGCTGCAGAATCTGGAGCTGCTGGTGGTGCAGGATATCTTCCTGACCGAGACCGCTGCCCTGGCAGATGTTGTGCTGCCGGCCGCCTGCTACGCCGAGAAGGAGGGGACCTTTACCAATACCGAGCGCCGCGTCCAGCGGCTGCGCAAGGCGGTGGAACCGCCGGGAGAGGCCCGCGCCGACTGGGAGATCATCTGCGACATCGCCAGGCGTGCCGGATATGGGGGAATGCGCTATGGCAGTCCGGCTGATGTGATGGACGAGATCGCCGCGATCACCCCGATCTACGGCGGCATCGCCTATGACCGCCTGGACCCCCACGGCCTGCAATGGCCCTGTCCCGACCGGAGCCACCCCGGCACTCCGCTGCTGCATCAGGAGCGCTTCACCCGCGGCTTCGGGCGCTTCAGCCCGGCTATCCACCGCCTGCCGGCCGAACTCCCCGATGACGAGTATCCCCTGGTGCTGACCACCGGCCGCACCTACTTCCATTGGCATACCGGCACCATGACCCGCCGCACCCACCTGCTCGACCGGGAGGAGCCCCGCTCCTTCATCGAACTGCATCCGGACGATGCCGCCAGGCTCGGGATTCGCGACCGCGACCCGCTGCTGGTTTCTAGCCGCCGCGGCGCAGTCCGCACGGAGGCGCGGGTGACGACGATGGTGATCCCCGGAGTCGTGTTCATGCCGTTTCATTTTGCCGAGGGGGCGGCCAACGCCCTCACCAACAACGTGCTAGATCCCGAGTCGTCCATCCCTGAATTCAAGGTCTGTGCGGTACGGGTGGAGAAGGCGCCATGAGAGTCCTGACGCTAGAGATGCTTGAACCGTTTTTTGCGCGCCTGTCCGAAACGTGGGAACTGCGCCTGCCGATCCTGCTCGCCGACGGCACCCGTGTCATCGGTTCTCCTGACGACGGCCCCGCCGCCCTGCACGGCGGCGCCGTGATGGGCAAGCCGACCGCGGCCTTCTTGCCGCAGCAGGAGACGGTGTTCACCGCCGCAGGTGGAGAGCCGCAGGAACCGCCCACCCCGGACCGACCGCTCTTCATCCTCGGCTTCACCCCCCGCGACCTGGCCTGCCTCCGTTTCATCGACCGTTTCTTTGCCGACGGCCTGCGCGACGACATCTACTTCCGTCAGCGCCAGGGCGCCGTGGTGGCAGGGCTCTCCGGCTACTGCGGCCCGGGCGGGACGCTGCTCCCCCCTGCCGGGGGAGACTGCGATCTGGAACTGTTCTGGGACGGGAGCCGCTGGCTGGCGATTCCGTACAGTGAAGCCGGCAGGGCAATTGTCGCGGATCTGCCGGACACTGCCCTGCCGGAAGCGGAGGCTCTGCTTCGTCAGGCCGCGACAACGCCTCCGGACGAGAACGAAAGGGTGATCAAGCGCGCCTCGGAGCTGCTGCGCGCCGGGTGCGTCCCCGATTCATTCTGGGGGGAGATCGGCGAGCGTTGCATCGCCTGCACCGGCTGCAATCTCGCCTGCCCCACCTGCACCTGCTTCGGCGTGCAGGACTGGCGTTACGCCGCCCGGGTCGAGCGGAGCCGCATGTGGGACTCCTGCCAGCTGGACGGCTTCATGCGCGAGGCGAGCGGCCACAACCCGCTCGGCAGCGAGGCGCTCCGAACCCGGCGGCGCATTCACCACAAGCTGGCGGCTGATCCTGAAAGATGGGGTGAGATCAGCTGCTTCGTCTGCGGGAGATGCGACGTAGTATGTCCCACCGGTATCGGAATTTTTGCCGTGGCGCGGGAGCTGGTGGCGCGTTTCGGGTGAAACTGTCCGGCGCGCATGGATGTTATGTCCGGCTTTCTAAAATTCGCCCTGTATTCCAAGGGCCGGCAGGAACGGCAGCTGGGTGATTTTCTTGCGTGACGTAAAATCACCGTTGTACGGTCCTGGCGCCGCGAGATTGTGGCCGGTAAATAAAATTCGCTGACGCACTTATCCTCTTTATCAGGATCAGGAAAGTCTTCAAAAATATTTTTTGCAGTTAACTATTAATTTTGATCTTAACTCAAATTATATCCACGTCTCGCCCGGCCTTCCTGTTTTAATCAAAATGATGTTGACTATTGGTGACTTAGGGTGTAACGGTCGATTGCAAATATCCCCTCTTTGTCCCGGTACCCCGCTTTGTGCTTCATTAATTATTGTTGTGATGCCGCTTGATCACCAACAACGCTCGGGAGTTCCATGCAGCAGATACCAGTAACGATACGCGATGAAATCGAGTCGATCAACATTCCACCTATGCCGAATGTATTGCTGCGGTTTCTGAAGGTGGTGGAAGATGATCGCGCATCAATAACGGATCTGGCTACCCTGGTCGGTCTCGACCCCGCATTGAGCGCCCGCTTTCTTACCGTCGCCAATTCTCCGGCACTTCGCCGCGAACGAGAAATAACAAGCCTCGAACAGTGCATGATAACCCTGGGGACCAGGCTGGCACGGACTCTTGCCGCCTGCCTCGCCGTCCAGAATGTCTTTGCACGCGCCTCCGGTGAAATACAGTACGATTTCAAAGGATTCTGGGGACATTCACTGAGAGTGGCTGAAATGTCCCGGGCGATCGCCGTCAACAAGGGTTACATTGATATCGAGGAAGCCTATCTGGCCGGCCTTATGCATGATGTCGGCATTCTGCTCCTGCTGGGGAGCGAGGGTCAGCGCTACGGGGATTTCCTTCAACGGAGCATTGACGAATGCGTATTGAGCGACATCGAGAAGCCGATGATCGGTACGGACCATGCTGCTGTCGGAGCGTGGCTGGTAGATCGGTGGAAATTGCCTTCCTTCATGTCGGATGCGATTCTGTTCCATCACAGGTCGCCTGACGAGATTGCCGCTGCCGACCCATTGAGCCAGATCGTCTGGTCTTCCCATGTCATCAGCACCTATAATGAAAAGCTAGACCTCACCCAAATACGGAATCTGCCTGATCTCGCCGCGGTTGTGACGATACTCGGGATTGACGTGAATGAAGTTGCAACCATCCGGGATCAGGCTTCCGGGCAGGTTGTCCTGCTCGCTGAAGCGCTCGGCGTCAAGGAATCCGTTGATGCCGGAATGCTCCCCTCACCGGTCATCCCGTTCGAAATATGCAGATCTCGTCAGAATCAAAACGATCCGGTATATGCGAACATGGATGACATGGTTCGGGATATGGCCTTGATGCAGTCGCTGCAGCATAATCTGTCATCCCTGTGCGGCGAGGAAGATGTATTTATTGCCATAAAAGAGTCCGCCAAAATTCTGTTCAGTCTCGGCCGGCTCGCCTTCCTGCTCGTCAACCCGGCAAAATCCGTCCTTTCGGGCGCCAATTTTCTGGGACAGTCCCCATTGCTGCAACGACTTGAAATCAAACTTGATCCGAACTGCAGCCTGGCAGCAGCCGTATTTTCGGGTGAGCGGCCTTATTCCACGTTCGACAAAGACCGTCCCACCGGAGTTTCGCTGGTTGACGTGCAAATTGCCCATATGTTGGACAGTGAAGGTCTGTTGTATGTCCCGATGCGCATTCGTGACCGGCATATCGGTGTCATGGTTTACGGAATAAGTATTATGCAGCACTCCCGCATTCAGAAACGCCTTGCCTGGATGACTCATTTTGCCAGTCTTGCTGCGATCAGCATCGATACGTCCCGGGAGATGCGGAACCATGGAGAAAAAATCGAGGCGACCGTAAAGAGCCGTTTCGAACTTCAGGCTCGAAGAGTCGTTCATGAAGCCGGGAACCCGCTTGCCATCATCAAAAACTATCTGAAGATCGTAACCGGGAAGATGCCGGGTGATAACGATATCCGCCAGGGGCTGGACATACTCAGGGAGGAGATTGACCGTGTTACGCATATCTTGCAGCGTTTGAAGTCCCTGGAAGATACAGCGCCGGTAACGGACATAGTTGACATAAACGGCGTAATTGAAGGGATGCTGTCGCTTTACAGCGAATCCCTGTTCTCAACGTGCGGCATTACAGTCGAATTGGCGCTGGATCCGTCTGTTTCTCCGGTTTCCGGCGACCGGGACAGCGTCAAACAGATTCTGTTGAATATCTGGAAAAATGCGGCGGAAGCGATGCCGGCCGGCGGCCGCGTTGCCATCTCCACAAGAGGTCCTGTCACGAAAAACGGTCGTCATTTTGTCGAGATAATAATGAACGACTCCGGCCCCGGTTTGCCTCCGGATGTCAGGCAACGCCTTTTTCAGCCGCTGGAGCAGAATCGCCGCCCAGGCCATTCCGGGATAGGGCTGTCTATTGTTGCAAACCTGGTAGATCGTCTCGAAGGGTTTATCACGTGCCAGAGCGATTCCGGACAAGGGACCACGTTCAGCATCCTATTACCTCGCACCAACGGGAATGACCTATGAATTATTTGGGTACGGCATATTCCAATCCTTCGTATGAGTGGCTGGATCAGCTGCAGCGAATACTCATCGTTGACGATGAACCGCGCATGCGCTCCAGCCTCAGGCTGCTTCTTGATGGCGAAGGGCGGGAGATACTGGAGTGCGGCACCGGCAGCAGGGCTCTGACAATCCTCAAGTCCCAGGAGATCGATCTCGTTCTGCTCGACATCAATCTTCCGGACATTTCAGGGCTGGAGGTGATGGAGTGGATTGCACACAACAATATTCCTACCAGCATGATCATGGTCAGCGCCGATGCCGACATCGACTCCGCAATACGCGCCTTGCGCGGCGGAGTCGTGGAGTTCGTGCGCAAGCCGCACGGGATGGAAGAAATCCAGCATAAGGTGGAAAACGCCCTGCATCTGCGCCGGCTTGAGCGCAGCAACGCTCTTATGACGGCACGGCTGGAACAATCGGAACGCCTCCACCGGTTTCTGGTGGAAAACTCTCCGGATCTCATCTACACGCTCGACCACGAGGGGCGGTTCATA
>DATNCC010000373.1:0-4315 GCA_035571735.1 Dongiaceae bacterium
TTCGTCCGGCTTGCTTGGCGCGGTAGAGGGCGGCATCCGCTGCCTTGACCAGGGCTTCCTTGTCCGGCATCCCCTCTTGGTAGGCGGCGACGCCAAGGCTTATGGTGACTCCCGCCTCCCGCTCCACTGCGGCCCTCAACCTCTCGGCGGCGTCGCGGGCCATCGGCAGCTCGGTGCCGGGGAGCAGGACCAGAAACTCCTCGCCTCCATAACGGAACACGTAGTCCGACTTCCTCATCTGCGCCGTGAGAATCTGCGCCAGGCAGACCAGCAGCTGGTCCCCCCCCAGGTGGCCGTAGCTGTCGTTGTAGCTCTTGAAATGGTCGATATCCAGCATGATGATGGACTGATGCTCGCCGTGACGCCGGGCCAACTCGAAAACCTTCTCCAGCTGGAGCTCCAGGAAGCGCCGGTTGGCAAGCCCGGTGAGAGGGTCGCGCAGGGAGGCGGACTTGGTCTCTTCATAAAGGCGGGCGTTGTTGATGGCGATGCCCACCAGGCTTCCCAGGGAGCAGAACAGCGGCATCAGGCTGTCGTTTAGCTCGATACCCGGCTCGGTATAGAGCGAGATCAGCCCGACGACGGTGTCGACCGCCTTCAGGGGCACGATGATGCGCCCGTACCCCACGGTCTCGGGATGGCAGGCGAGCTGACTGCCGGAATCGCTGGCGACGATGATGACGTTCCCGGTTGCCAGTGCCCGTCCGCACAGGCATTGCTCTGGGCCGATTTCCTGGCACGGGGCCAGGACCGTTTCCGAGAGGCTCACAAAGGAGGCCAGACGCAATTTAGCCCCCTCCGCTAGGAATATCCCTCCGCGCACCTCGAACGGGAATATCCTGGTCCGAGTCAGAACCTGCAGGATTTCCTTGACCAGCTCGTCCATATCGAGGGTCCTGCTGATCGCCTCCGAGACCTCGTGGAGGGTTTTCAGTTCGGCGTTCATCCGCTCCAGCTCGGCATGATGCTCGGCGATCTCCTGCTCGGCCAGCTGCTTTTCCAGGGCGCGCCTGATGTGGTTCATGAGCTGGTCGATTTGGTACGGTTTCACCAGATAGGAGAAGGCCCCCCGGTTGGTGGCCGCGACGGCCGAATCGATGGTGGCCTGTCCGGTGAGGACAATGGCCCCGGTCAGGGGGAAATCTGCCTTGATCCCGGCCAGCACCTCCAGCCCGCACATGCCCGGGAGCCCGAGATCGATGAGGGCGAGGTCGGCCCCTTGCTCCCGCAGGAGCGCCAGCCCCTTTTCCCCGTCCTCAGCCGCGAGGGTTTCATACCCCTTTAGCTTGAGGATGTCGGACAGGGTCCTCCTCAGGTTGGCATCGTCGTCGATGATAAGAATGCGGGGATGATCCATGGTGCGCGCTCCAGATTACACGAGTATTTCAGACATTTGAAACGGTTCGCCCGGCGGGGCCGGGAGCCTGCCGCGGCGGGATAAGCGCGCTACATGCAGACTCTGAGGACGTGCTCCATGTCCGTTTCACCATGGAAAACCTTCATGATGCCATCCATCTTGAGGGTCCACATCCCCTCCGCGAGGGCCAGCTTCCGCAGCTCTTCGCCCCCCGCCGACTGCCTGATGGCATGCTTGATGGCAGGTGTCGCGGTCATCAACTCGTGGATGGCGATCCGCCCCTGGTAGCCGCTCCCCCCGCACCGGTCGCAGCCGTTTCTTTCCATGAGGTTCGCGTCCTCGTAACTTGGCAGGAAGTCCGGCCTACTGCCGGCGATATGTTCGAAACACGCCACCAGCTCGTCGTAGAGCTCCCGCTTGGCAGGCACCTTCCTCTTGCACTTGTTGCACAGTTTCTTGGCCAGGCGCTGTGCCAGGATGCCGATCAGTGCATCTGCGAAGTTGAACGGGTCCATTCCCATTTCGATCAGGCGGACCGCAGTTTCAGTCGCGGTATTGGTATGGATGGTGCTGAACACCAGGTGGCCGGTAAGCGATGCTTCGATGGCGATTTTGGCGGTCTCGGGGTCGCGCACCTCTCCGATCATGATGACATCCGGGTCGGCCCGCAGGAAGGAGCGCAGCGCATCGGCAAAGGTGAAGCCGATCCTGTCGTTGATCTGCACCTGGCAAAGGCCTGCCTGGGTAATCTCAACCGGATCCTCGGCTGTCCAAATCTTTCGCTCCGGAGTGTTGATATGACGCAGGGCGGAGTGAAGGGTGGTCGTCTTCCCCGAGCCGGTGGGGCCGACGCAAAGTATGATGCCGTACGGCTTGTCGAGCAGGGCCATAAACCGCTCCAGGTTGTGCGGCATGAGCCCGAGATCGCCCAAGGATAAGGGATCGGAAGCGGTGAGAAGACGCAGCACGGCTGCCTCCCGCCCTCCCGTGAGCGGGGTGGTCTCCACCCGGTACTCGAGCATTTGCTGCTGGTATCGGAGAAGAATCTTGCCGCTCTGGGGCCGGCGCCGTTCGGCAATGTCGAGGGTAGCGAGGATCTTGACCCGGGCGATGATGGCCGACTTGTAAGAGGCTGCGATCTTATGGGCCGTGATGCACTCGCCGTCGATGCGATAGCGCACTATCAGCGGGTTCTTTCCGGAGCCGGGCTCGAAATGGATGTCCGAGGCCCCCCGCTTGTGGGCATCGGTGAGGAGGCGGTTCACGATCGAAATGATCTCCGAGTCCGGATCTACGAAGGGGGACTCCTCCGGTTCCTCTTCGACGGAAACCGTTTCCACCTCACCCTTCATCGCCTCGAGGAGGGTATCGATCTTTTCTTCCCGATTAAAGTAGTATTTGCTGATGGCCGCGGCAATCTGCCGGGAGGTGGCAACCACCATCTCTATGGTGCAGTTGGTGGCGAATCTGAGGCCGTCCCCCACCGTAAGGTCAGTGGGGGCGGAGGAGGCGACCACGAGGGTTCGGCCGTCGAAACTTATGGGGAAGACCTGCATGCGGTTGGCAAGCCCTTCGGAAATGGCGCCTAGCGCCGCCTCGGAGATGATCAGGTTAGCCAGGTCCACAAAGCGGAGCCGGAACTTGGTTGCCAGCGCGGAGAGTAGCTGCTCCTCGGTTATCAGCCCCTTCCTGATCAGCAGTTCGCCCACTTTGAGCTTTTTCCCCGACTGCTGATTTTTGAAGGCCACCTCCACCTGATCACGGGTCACCAGGCCGGCCTCGACCAGTATGTCGCCGACCCGGACCTCAGGTGGAATTTCAGGCTTGCCCGATGCTGCCTGCAGGGTCTGCTCGATCTCTATATGAGGAATATCCGTAGTTTCGGCGAGCACCTCACCCATGCGTCTGGTGCGGAGCTCTTCCTGGGTTCTGAGCGCTTCCTCGATCTTTTCGTTGGATATGGAGCCGTTGTCGAGGAGGATTTGACCGGTGTATCTATCATCCTGACGGTAGCGGACACCCGTGTGGGTGAAGAAGATGGTACTGTACGGCTTGGCCCCACCCTGCAGCAGGCCGATGAACCCCTTCATAAACCGCCACCTGGTCATGACGGACACATTGAAGGTCTCGCCGGTAATGGTCTGGACCTCCTCGACCGTCACCGACTCGTCATCGGTTATTGCCGCCAGGGGTTTAAGGAAACGGATATAGCAGATCTCATCCAGCGAGAACAGGAGCTTCCTGCCTTCGCCGTCGATAAACACATCCAGGTCGTTGTTCCTGAAAGCGCGCGCCAGCCTCCCCTCGATCTTGTCGCCGGTCTTCAGCTGTATGATAAGTTGGTTCATGAAGATATACCTTTTCCCTGGGCTCTTTGTCTAAAACCGCTCTCAAATCGGCCCTGATGGCGTCGTCGAAAGCCGCTTCGGTCGTCTTAATGCCAGAGGCAGCTGTTAGCCCCGGTGCCAGCGGCAAGGGCCGGACCCCATGCCGGCTTGGCGCCCTCCTCCAGCCCGTTTTCCCCCGCCAGTGTGGCGACGCCGGGCTCCTGTCCGAGGATTTGTCCAATCACCAATAGAATCCTCTTGAAGTCAACCGGTTTGGGAATATAGGCGTCCATGCAGGCGGCAAGAAACCCCTGTTCGACATCTTCAAAGGAGTGACCCGACATGACGACGATGGGGATGTAAAACCCGCGCTCCCGCTCCCCCTGCCGGATGGAGCGGGCCGCATCAAAGCCCTCCAAACCCGGCAGATGAACATCCATCAGCACGAGGTCATAAGCTCCATTTTCGCACATGGCGACCGCCTCCAGGCCGCTTTCGGCGCAATCGACACTGTAGTTGGTCCGAGTGAACATCCGCCAGAGAATATTGCGGGCGGTCGCATCGCCCTCGGCAAGAAGGATGCGCCGCCTCCCTTCGCCCCTCGGAACCGGGGATTTGGCCGCAGTAAACC
>DATNCC010000374.1:0-6942 GCA_035571735.1 Dongiaceae bacterium
TGGCCGGTACCTGCTACATTGCCCGTATCTTCACACGGCCGATCAAACAGCTCAATGACGGAGTATTCCTGCTGAAATCGGGCAGCAACCTCGGGGCTTTAGCGGTGACGCAGCAAGACGAACTCGGCGAGCTCACCAGGAACTTCAATGAAATGGCCAGCGTAATTCTGGACCAGAAGGAAAAGCTTGCCGAGTATGCACGCGGCCTGGAGGAGTCGTACTTTGCCACGGTGAAGATACTGGCTACTTCCATCGATGCCCGGGATGACTATACCATGCAGCATTCGGCCAGGGTCGCAGCCATGTCGCTCATGGTGGCGGAAGAGCTGGGACTTGACGCCGAGGAACAGCGTGATCTGGAGGTGGCGGCCCTGGTACACGACCTGGGAAAGATCCGTATACCCGATCACATCCTGAAAAAGGAGGGCCCTCTGGACGACGACGAATTTCACCGAGTCAAGCGTCACCCCAGCGATGGTGCCGACATCCTCGGTTACTCCCAGGCTCTGCACCGCTTCATTCCAGCGGTCCTGCACCATCACGAATGGCATGATGGCCGGGGGTACCCGGAGGGACTGAAGGGAGACGAGATACCGCTCTTTGCGGCGATCATCGCCCTGGCCGATTCCTATGATGCCATGACCTCGTCCCGGCCATATCGCGCCGGGCTCACTTCCGAGTATGCCATCGAAGAGATCATCCGCTGTCGAGGGACCCAGTTTGATCCACACCTCGCAGACTGTTTCGTCGCCGCAGTGCGGAGGCGAAACCTTGATCCTCCGGCTCTCACGGTCCTGGAAATGCCGGTTTTCAACGCACCGCTCCTCGGGTCAAAAGCGTGAAAACCAGCGGTAATCGGATACTCCTTCTCGCGGCAGCTGTCGCACTGGCCGCCTGCTCCAGCCAGGAAAGCGCTGTCGTCAAATCTGCCGGGGACACAGTGGTCGTTCATAAACGTCCGCAGCAGGTCTCGCCTCTGCGCAGGAAGGTCGTTTCCCAACTGGAAAAAAAGAATTACCGCCAGGCGATCGCGTTGATGTACGGCAAGAACCGTGAGGGGCTGGAGAAGGAATATATTCTGGCTATCAACGGACTGCTGGAGGCGGGTAATGATGCCTTTTCATCAGGGGATTATTCAGCTGCGGCGCGCGCTTTCAAAATGGTTCTCAAGGCATATCCGGGCGAGCCTTCGCTCAGGGACCGGGTCAACCTCGACCCGAAACGGATCAGAGCACTTCTGGAAGCCTGTCTGGACCGGATGATGGAACAAGGGCTCGAAGAGTATCGGCGCGGCAGGTTGGAAAACGCAATCCAGAAGTGGAAGGTGCTGCTCGCGATCAGTCCCGGCCACCGGGAAGCGAAGAAGGCATTGGATACGGCAACGGTCCAGTTGGAGAACATGAAGAACATGTGAGGGAAAACAAAGGCTTGTGGACGACCAGCAGGTTGGCCTTCTTGCTTTTCGGATAGTGCAACCGTATAATCCCGTTAAGCAATTTGATCCACAGGAGGGAAATACAGGGACACAATACTTAATTCAAAAGGCGGAGGCCAGCGCGACCACCTTTTTCTTTACCGAACGTGAATAATACTCCTGTTCCGTCTTTGACAGGGGCAACCCTTCCAGCCTCTTCTTAAACAATTCCTTCTGCTTCGGCGAAAACATCTGCGACATGGCAAAGGCCAGGAGAGTTACGGGGACACCGTACCTAAGTCCCTGGCCCACCATAGCTTTCCGGAACAGCCTGCCATCATACACAACAAAGCCAGCTCGTAGCGGGCTTTAACTTATATATTCACTCGGGCTATTTCTTGCCCGTCCCTTTGCAGAACTGGCACGGCACCTCGATCTGATCATAACCGCTTTGCCGGTAAGCAGCGAGTACCTTCCCACTACCTTTACACTTCGGACATAATGACTCCATCATCGTCGATCTCCTTTCGTATTTGTCTTACTACACTATTATTATATTCCTCCTGCGGGAGAGATTGATGCGATTATTTTGCCGTCCGGGAATTCCGGGGACACCGGCGTCAGGCCAGGTCAAAAAGAAGCACTTCTGCCTTTTCCTTGCCCATGACATTCAGACACTCCTCATTACTCACTGCTGCACCGTCTCCTGAATCTAAGCTGGTGCCATTCAGCTCGATACTTCCTCGAACCACTTGAAGCCACACATGGCGTCCTGCAGGGACGTGATACCCGAGTTCTTTATTCTGTTCGATAATCGCCGCATACAGGTTGACATCCTGATGGATAGTAACTGAGTCCTCACGGCCATCTTGAGAAGCAATCAACCGTACGTTGTTCAGTTTTTCCTCGTCCGGAAAGACTTTCTGTTCATAGTCGGGCTTAACCCCTTCCTGATTCGGCAGAATCCAGATTTGCAGAAAATGCACCAATTCTGACTCGGAATGGTTGAACTCGCTGTGTGTAATGCCGGTACCGGCACTCATCCGTTGCACCTCGCCGGGACGGATGACCGAACCGTTACCCATGCTGTCCTTGTGTTCCAGTGCCCCTTCCAGGACATAGGTAATGATCTCCATGTCACGGTGGGGATGGATTGGAAAACCTTCCCTTGGCTGAACCCGATCCTCGTTGATGACCCGCAACTCTCTGAAACCCATGTGCTTCTGGTCGTAATAATCGGCAAAGGAAAAGGTGTGGCAGGTATTGAGCCAACCGTAGTCGGCACGTCCTCGTTCTGTTGATTTTCTTATGTTGATCATCGTAGTCACTCCTTGAATGAACCCCGGTTCTGATCGGTTGCGTTATGTATGACTTTGGCGAAAGTCCGCCACTATAGTGTTTCTATATTTCAGACTGGATTGGGTTATGCACCATTATTTCGGGTTCTGCGCCGACTGCTCTGCCTGCCTGGTGCTGGTGACACTCATCGTGCTGGCCTCCTTGATATTCTCCATGGCCTGAGCCACCTGTTCCAACCCTCCTTTCATGACTCGTTTTTTCATAAGTTACCAAGCAACAGTTGCTCGTTCTCGTTAAGTGAAGCCGTTTTTGGCTTCACTCTTAGACTCAGTGTGAATCAAAATTTATGACTTGATGTCAAATAACTTAATATCAAATTATATTGTTTGAACGATACTGTCAATAGTTTTTTTGCAATGAGTTGGTAATGTGAGAATAAAATTGAGTGCGGAGGAGGACCATCGGGGAAGAAACGCTGGAAGCCGCCATCCGGGTAATTTCCCTGCCAGCTGAGCAACAATATGCAGCATGTATATCCTTCCTCCCATAACAACATGACCGTCCGCTGCGCCGTTCAGAAAACGCCGGAAACGGTGAGCGCGGCATGACGATGCTCCCGTGATTGGCAGTCCCTCCACCCGGCATTACATAAGTTATTGGCGTCTTTGCGGGTAAATTTCGAGAAACGCTTGACTCACCGATATACCGGTTATAATATAGCTTAAAATATTAGGTATATCGGTGGTACATAATGCAAACGACCAAACTCTATGAAATCCTCTCCTCCTACAATCGCTATTGGACCACTGGCGACATCGATGCCGGTATCAAGAGAGACCTTCTCCCTGACTGTCTCGGGCAGCTTGACTCCAAGGAAGTTGTTGTCCTCAAAGGGGTGCGTAGATGCGGCAAGTCAACCCTTATGGCGCAGGTGATTCGGGAGCTGCTTGCCCGTAATGTGCAGCCGACCTCAATCCTGCGGGTCAACCTGGAAGAACCGCTGTTCTCCTCCGAATACTCTGTGGAACTGCTGGAGCAGATATATCGAACCTACCGTGATCGGGTGCAGCCGGAAGGAAAATGCTGGCTTTTCATGGATGAAGTGCAGAATGTGCCCGGCTGGGAGAGCTGGGTTCGGGGGCGCAGTGAAACAGAGGATATCAAGATATTCGTCACCGGCTCATCGTCACAGATGCTCTCCCGCGAGATCGGCACCAAGCTGACAGGCAGGCATGTGTCGTTTGAAGTCTACCCGCTTTCGTTTCAGGAATTTCTGCGGTTCGGCAATCTGGAAGTCGGGACCGGACTTGACTATACGGCCCGAAAAGCAACTGTCAGAAAATCGTTCAGTGATTACCTGAAATACGGCGGCTTCCCGGAAGTGGTGCTGAGAGAATCAACCGATGATAAAGAACTCCTGCTCAAGAACTATTTCGAGGATCTGCTTTACAGGGACATCGTTACCCGCTACGAGATCAGGGATGTGTCCAACCTGCGCAATCTGGCTGTGTATCTGCTGACCAACGTCGCCAAACTGACCAGCATCACCAAGCTGAAGAACAACTTCACCATCTCCCAGGACAAGACCGAAAATTATGTATCGGCCATTATGGAAAGCTATCTGCTGTTTCAGCTGCAGATGTTCTCCCATTCGCTCAAGAGCACCATGCGGGCCGGGTTCAAGCCGTATGCCATCGATACCGGGCTGCGCAACCGGATCGCCTTCGCATTTTCCGAAGATATGGGCTGGCTGGTGGAAAACGTGGTCTTCTGCCACCTGAAGCGGCTTCATGAGGAAGTCTACTATCACACCAACGGGAGCGATACTGACTTTGTGGTCAAGGAGGGGATGAAGATCACCAGGCGGATTCAAGTCTGGTATGAAGATGTGTCAGTGACCAGTATACCGGATCGGGAGCTGGCCTGTTTCCATAAACCGTTGGCAGGGCATGAAGCGGCAGAATCGATACTTGTGACTAACGACTATGAAGATGTAATCGATACCGCTGGTGGCAGGATTCAGTGCATTCCGGTGGCAAAATTTCTGCTGGGCCTTGGAGAAAAGTCCGTCCGCTGCGCCGTTCAGAAAACGCCGGAAACAGTGAGCGCGGCATGACAGTGCTCCCGTGGCAACCTGGGACCACACCGCTGATGCTGGCGCCGATGCAGGGGCTGACCAACCGGGCCTTGCGCGCCTATTTCATCGAACATGTCCGGCCCGACGTCATCTTTACCGAGTTCATGCGCGTCAATACTGCACCGGCGGGAACGGGTCTCACCGCTGTTGACCAGCGGGATATCGCCTCCGAGCAGGAAGGTGTACCGCTGGTGGTGCAGTTGGTGGGGCATGGGCGAGAGGCGCTTGTCTCGGCGGCCCGGGTCGCGCAGGATGCCGGTGCTGCACATATCAACCTGAACATGGGGTGCCCCTATGGCCGGATGGGGGGCGGACAGAGCGGTGGGGGAATGCTCCGCTTTCCGGACGATCTTGCGGAGGTCATCCCCGCCCTGCGGGAGGCCATCGACGGTTCCTTCTCCGTCAAGATCCGGACCGGGTACGACGATCCGGACCAGATCCTGTCGCTGCTTCCGCTCTTCGAATCGAGCGGGGTGGATTTCCTGGTGCTGCATCCCCGTACCGTGGTCCAGAAGTACGACGGAGTTGCCGACCACGGGGTGACCGCCCGGGTGATGCGAGAGACCCGGCTGCCGGTGATTGCTAACGGCGACATCCGGAGCGCTGCCGATGGCGGACGGGTGCTGGGCGAGACCGGCGCTGCCGGCCTGATGCTGGGGCGGGGGGCGATTGCCGATCCGCCGCTGTTCCTGCGCCTGCGGGGAGTGGTGAACCCCGAGCCCGGCCGGGAAGAGCGGAGATTGGAACTTGGCCGCTATCTTAGGGAGATGCTGATCCGCTATGGCCAACTGTTCTGCGGCGATACGCAGGTGCTGAACAAGGTCAAGGAGATCATCGCGTACCTGGATGATCCGGAACTGTCAAAACCGCTCAAGGAACTGAGGCGGGCCAAAACCGTGCGGGCGTTCGAAGCTGCTCTGCACGGGCTCTGCTGATAAAGCGAGTTCCAGGGCAGCATTCTTAATTCAAAAGGCGGCCAATCGGCCGCCTTTGAAATTCTCGAAGACGTTTATGCTACGATCAGGCGAGGTCAAAACGGTCAAGGTTCATTACTTTTTTCCACACCTCTACAAAGTCGTGCAGGAATTTCTCCCGGGAGTCCTCACATCCGTAGACTTCCGCCAAGGCCCGGAGTTGGGAGTTCGAACCGAAGATGAGGTCGACACGGGTGCCGGTCCACTTGAGTTCGCCCGTTGCGCGATCACGCCCCTCGAACACGTCCTCGGCTTCCGAGGCCGCCTTCCACGTGGTGCTCATGTCGAGCAGATTCACGAAGAAGTCATTGGTGAGTGTTTCTGGCCGCTTGGTGAAGACGCCGTGTCGGGACTGTCCGAAGTTGGCATTCAAGACGCGCAAACCGCCAACTAGAACCGTCATCTCAGGGGCGGTCAGCGTCAGCAGTTGCGCCCGATCAACCAGCAGCTCTTCAGCCGATGCGGTGTATCTGGTTTTGAGGTAGTTGCGGAACCCGTCTGCAACCGGCTCGAGTACAGCGAACGACTCCACGTCGGTTTGCTCCTGAGACGCATCCGTGCGTCCCGGCGCGAAGGGAACGGTAACTTCAAAGCCGGCATTCTTCGCGGCTTGCTCGACACCTGCGCATCCGCCCAGAACAATCAAGTCGGCGAGCGAAACCATCTTCCCGCCTGACTGCGCGCTGTTGAACTCCTTCCGGATTCCCTCAAGGGCCTGCAGCACGGTCGTAAGCATGGCAGGCTGGTTAACTTCCCAATCCTTCTGCGGCGCGAGACGGATGCGGCCGCCGTTCGCCCCGCCGCGCTTGTCGGAGCCGCGGAACGTGGATGCCGCCGCCCAGGCCGTCGAGACCAGTTGGGAGACAGACAGTCCCGAAGCGAGGATCTTGCCCTTGAGGGCGGCGATGTCCTGCCCGTCAATCAATTTATGAGTGACCGCGGGGACGGGGTCTTGCCACAGGAGATCTTCTTCAGGCACTTCCGGGCCGAGATAGCGCGAGCGCGGGCCCATGTCGCGGTGGACCAGCTTGAACCACGCCCTGGCGAAGGCGTCCGCGAATTTCTCGGGGTTCTGCTGGTAGTACCGCGCGATCGGCTCGTAGATCGGGTCGAAGCGA
>DATNCC010000375.1:0-18876 GCA_035571735.1 Dongiaceae bacterium
ATCGCTTCCCAGTCATAGAGAGGATTGCCCCACAGCTGCCCGGTGGCGCTGAAATAGTCGGGCGGCACCCCTGCAACAGCGGTCGGCTTACCCTTCGAATCGAGCAGAAACAGTTCCCGGTGACTCCAGACATCTGCGGAATCGTAACCGACAAAGATAGGGATATCTCCGATAATTGCGATCCCCTTGCCGGCCGCATACGATCGCAATCCCCGCCACTGCCTGAAAAACTGCCACTGGATATATTTCTTGATACCTATTTCAGGCCCCAGCTCAACGGAAGCTTTTTCGTACTTTTCCGGCGTCATGAGGGCAAGGCCGTCCGGCCATTTTTCCCAGGACCGACCCTTGTAGCGGCGTTTCAGCGCCATAAAAAGGGCATAGTCATGAAGCCAGGGGGTCCTGTTGCAAAAATCCCAGAATTCCTGTTTGCACGGCGCATCATTGTTCGCCAGAAAATTGGCTCCCGCCGTCTTGAGAAGCGCCATTTTCTTTTCAAATACCGCTTCAAAGTCGACACAGGCATCATCAGGGCTGTCTTCGTAGTTAATCGCGGGAAGATCGCCATCGAAGGAAATCTGGTCGATATCGATCAGAAGCGGGTTTCCCGCAAAAGCCGAAAATGCCGAATAGGGGGAGTTGCCGCACGCAGGCGGCGTGAGCGGAAGTACCTGCCAATACGACATCCCCATGGCCGCCAGCAGATCAACAAAACGACGGGCATCCCGACCCATCGTCCCGATGCCGCCAGGTCCCGGCAATGATGTCGGGTGCAACAGCACTCCGCAACCCCGCTTGTTCAGCATGGTGCCCCCCTGATGTCTGAATTTAGTATCTTGAATCTACCGCGGCTTTTCGCAGGTGTCATCACCGCCTGCGAGCGCCAATCCTTCCAGTAGTCCAAAATCGCTGACCTTCAACCGGTCAAAACCGAACCTGTCCATGACCGAAGTAATGATTGCAAGTCCGGCAATAATCAAATCTTCTCGGCCCTTTTCAAGCCCTTTGACGGATAACCTCTCCCGTGGGGTCAGCGAGGACAAGCGCTGAAAAATTTCGGCAATATCTCCCCTGTTTACGACAAAATTGTTAACCTTGCGATAATCGTAATCGTCCATCTCCAACTTGATGGCTGCAATGGTTGTCGCGGTACCGGCCGTCCCGACCAGCTCGAAATCTCCCGGCAGGAGGATTCCGGCCGAGGAGAGGTCTTGTTCAAGCTGACTGATCACAGACCGCACCCGTTCAAGCATATCGAAACTTGTATGAAAACCTTCCGTAAGCCGGACGACACCGACCGGCATGCTTTTGATAAATACGGGAGCCCCATGAAGTGATACCGTAAACTCGGTACTCCCCCCCCCGACATCGAGCACCACGAGCGCGCCACTTTCAGAATCGAGTCCGGACAGGACCCCGTTGAGCGTCAAACGCGCTTCCTCGTCGCCATCGATCACCTCAAGTGTTACGCCGGTATCCCGAAAGACATCATCGACGAACTGACGGCCATTTACGGCATCCCGTACCGCGCTTGTCGCCGAGGCTCGAACCTGTCTCACCCCGTATGTCGAGATAATTTCGGAGAACCGATGCAGACATGCCAGGCCCCGTTCCCGGGCTTCAACGGACAAACCGTACTCGTCGGTAAAGCCACCTCCCAAGCGCACAACCTCTCGCACGACACGGACCGGAACAATTCCGGCCTTTGAGCGTTCGGCAATGAGCAGACGGGCGGTATTGGTTCCGAAATCGATTGCGGCGCAATAATTATTCATTCAACGTTTCCTTGAGTGAAAAATGCACCTGTACCCAGTGTAACACAACAGGGGGAGAGGTGCATCGGCTTCAGACTTAAATTATTTAATAAACAATGGTGACGGGAAAAGAAAGAACCGGCGGATAAGGCACACGAATGTGAACGCAATTACAGAATCGGGCATCGAGCAGCCCTGCAATTCGTACGCTGGTACGCGAATACACTACAACTACGGATTGATTACCCGAGTACCATTTCCTTCAGTTCTTTTCCGACCTTGAAAAAAGGCAGCTTCTTGGGACTTACCTTGATCGGCTCACCGGTTTTGGGATTCCGGCCGGTATAGGTTCCATACTCCTTGATGACAAAACTGCCCAGGCCGCGAATTTCAATGCGTTCACCCTGTACCATCGCTTCGCCCATGGAAGTGAAAATCAGATTGACAAGCTCTTCCGCCCGCCTGATCGGCAAGTCTTTTTTCACAGCCAACTGTTCGATAAGCTCTGATTTATTCATGGAACCCTCCGTGATTGAAACATTAGCGACTTGAAATCAAACAACTGACTACCTTAATGACAGGATTTATTCAAGTATTTTTTGAAAATGACGGCGGCATCACCCTGGCGACCGATTTCCATAAGGATTACATACAGTCTTTCAGCGGCAGCGCGCGCATACGGAGTCTGCAACAGCTCGACATACTGGTTCACGGCATTCTCATGATCCCCGGTCGCCTCAAATATATCGGCACGCAGCAACAGCGCCTGTTCGGGCAAAATATTTTCAGCAACCATCGTTTCGACCGTATCCAGGGCATCCTGAAAACAGTTGCTCTCGCGCAGGACAAGTGCCAGATTAAACCAGGCGAGCGAATTGGTGCCATTCAGTTGAACCGCCTTGCGGAGATGCTGTTCCGCCTCGCGATCATTTCCAAGCCGGTGCAGCACTTTCCCCTTTTCATACCAGTAGATATCATGCGGCAGGGAATCTAAACATTTTTCAAAGCCTGCCAGCGCTTCGTGATGGTGGTCCCGGCTGGCGGCGATGTACGCGTCCGCAAAATCCTCTCCCAGGCCGGTATAGCGATGATACTGGTCTGCCGGCAGTTGCTGGATAAGCAGTTCGTAATATTCATGCCGCGGCAGGGAATCGTCCGGAAGTGCGCTTTCAGCACATTCGCTGCCGGATGAGCCTGCACAAGATGCACATGACGAACTGCTGATCTGCTCGACATGACCGCTGTCCGGTGGCGAATACTCGTGAAGCAGCAGCTGGGCCTGTTTCCGCAGCGACGGGTCGCTGGTCAGTGTTGCGACAAGCTCAAGATGATCGATCGCCCTGCCAGCGTCCCCGCGAGAATACGCACACTCGGCTTCAAAAATATTGCGCTCGGCAAGCTTGCGATTGGCCGTGTCGATCCGCTCTGTGAAGACGGGTGCCAGATCGCTGCCGCCGTCCGCACCGGAACCGAGCTTTAAACCGTCCTCATAGCACGTTCTGGCTTCAAAAAAACTGTCCGACTCCATATGCCTGTCCCCCTTCGCCAGTAAATCGGCCGGGGACTTTGAAAACCATTTGCTGATAAAATTCACTACGGCACCTTCCTATGACTTATTAAGCAACGTGACACTTTCAATATGGAACGTCTGGGGAAACATGTCGATCGGCACGGTCGAAGCAACGCTGTAACCGCAATCGGCCAGCAATCCGCAATCCCGCGCAAGGGTGCTTGGATCGCACGAAACATATATTATTTTATCCGGCTGCAAACCGGTAATGCCGGGCACGGCGTCTCCGGCTCCGGCGCGCGGCGGATCGAGCAGAACGGTGTCAAATCTCCGCCCCTCATCAACAAGGCGGCGTACGCACGAGGAGACATCATCACAAGAAAACCGGGCATTTGCAATGCCGTTGAGATCCCTGTTATATTCCGCGGCCCGGATCGAATCGGCACTCCCCTCTACCCCATACACCGAGGCGACGTCGGCAGCCAGAGGCAGAGAAAAATTACCGTTGCCGCAATACAGATCGAGGAGTTGTTCGGTGGTTCTGAAATCTCCCAGGCGCCTGATGACGGACAGCATGGCAATATTTTGCAGTTGATGCACCTGCGCAAATCCGCCGGGGGGATACGTTAGCCGCACCGGCATCTGTCCGGGATCGGTCCGGTTCATGTCATAGGATATAGCGGAACTGCCCCACAGCTTTTCACACTTTGGCAGGCCGTCCGCTTTGATAAAAAGTCCGGTGCAGGGTCCGAAATCGGAGGAACGCTCACTGAGATAATCCCTGCTTTTCGCGGTGACCTTCCCGCTCTGGTGAATGATGACAATTACTCCGCTGTCACCGGCATCGACAGTGAGCTGGGAGACCGACTCACTGTCGGGATAGGAACGGAGCAGGGATCTGAAACCGTGCAGCACCCGGTTGATCACCGACGCGGCAATCGGGCAGCCGTCTACAGCATCCTCCACCTGATGCGAACCCTGCCGGTAAAAGCCGATACTAAGTTTGCCCTTGTGAGCGGAGACCTTGAACTGCAGGCGATTCCGGTAACCATAAGGCTTTGATGCCGGCATAACGCCATCGATCAGCTCTGCCGGGACGCGGGCTCCTCTCCAGAGGGTTTCCGCCAGGATGTTCCGTTTCTGCTCAAGCTGGGCGGGATAGCTGATATGCTGCCAGCTGCAGCCACCGCATGAGCCGAAGATCGAACATTCCGGAATGGTTCTCAAGGGAGAGGGAGTTTTGATCCCGGAAATAGAGGCGGTGCTATACGATTTTTTCTGCGCGGTAATCCGAAGAGAGACCTCGTCACCGGGACAGCTGAAGGGTACGAAACAGACCTTGCCATCAATCCGGCAGACACCGTTGCCACCAAAGGCAAGTTTATCAATGACAGCTACGGGTAATGACACGTTACACTCATCGAGTTTCGTTTTTTAATGCGCTTCAAATATTCGCTCCGGACAAAACGGGGGGCAAAATCGGGAACAGACAGATAGGTTCCGGCTGTTTCATGAAAGGCCTGCGTCAACTGGCCGCGGACCGCGTCAATTCCGGATTCGGGAACAGCCATTTTTTCAAGGACCCGTTCAAACCTGACCGACGGCCCCAGTTTCGCAACGGCATCCCTGAATTCGGCTTCATGTTCAAAATAGCTCTCCTCCAGCGGAATATCGCAGAATGCCAGCAGTTTGACATGAAAGTAGCCGCCGAAATAGTGCCGGGTTTGATCGAGCAGCGTGATGCGGAGCGCTGAATATGTAATCGTATCGAGGATCACAGCGCGCCCAACAGCTTGTGCATTTGAGGAATCACCCGGACATCGGGCAAACGGGACGATGCCACTTCCTGGAGACGGAGAATATGTGCCGCGCAGATGCCGATAGTACCGTCCGTGAGCGTTAACGGCTGCAAAAAAAGCGGGAGCGCTTTATCGACCGAAGCCATCACGTCGCAGACCTGCCGGATTTCACCGTCGGAGGTCGACTCTCCGACCACCACTTTTACCGATACATTGGTGCCGTGCGCCTCGCGCAGAAACAGGGCATGCAGGTCCCACAGCTCCTCCGTGCAGCCGGCGGTCGAGGGGAGTTTCATATCCATGCTGATATAATCTACATCCCGTTTGACGCGGCCAAGAGCGGCGTGCATGGTGCCGTTTGTTTCCAGGTGAACCGGAAGAAGCTTCCTCAATGCGGGAAACCACTCCGCAAGAGCGGCCGCATGCAGAAGCGGCTCCCCACCAGTAATGCTTACCGAATGGTGGGCGCCCGGCAGTTGGGAAAGCCACTCTGCAATTATCGCCGATATTTTTTCCAGCGGCAACGGCTGAGGAAGATCAAGAAGCGTGCCTGAACCGGGCTGCGATTCCACCCGGCAGATATCCGACTTTTCAAAGTCGGTGTCGCAATAGCGACAGTCGAGGTTGCATTCCATCAGACGGACAAAAATCTGCCTGCGCCCCGCCAGCATCCCTTCGCCCTGGATGGACGAAAATATTTCGCTGACAAAAACCTGATCACTCATAATATCTGGCGGATGCGTTGTCGGACTCCCAGACGGTAATTGAATCGACTTTGATGTTGTCGTTGTTCAGGCGTTCGGAGATGCGCTGATAGAGATATTTCGCGATGTGCTCCGACGACGGGGAGAGATCACGGAAGGCGGGATTATCGTTGAGGTACTTGTGATCAAGTTCGTTGATTATCGCGCCGGCGTCACGCTTCAGCACCTTGAAATCGATCCCCAGGCCGGCCTTGTCCAGTTCCTGCGCAGTGACCGCCACCTCAACCTTCCAGTTGTGGCCATGCAGATTTTCGCAGTCCCCCTGGTAATTTTTGAGGTTATGGGCGGCGGCAAAACTGGTACGGATAGTCAGCATGTACATTATGAACAACTCCTCTTAACTGAAACATATTTACATCTCTGCACAGTATTACACAAAATAAAGGGCAACCACAAGGGTTGCCCATATTATTCGTTAAAATAGGAGGAAAAATCAGCTCTGCGAAGCTGCCAACGCCTGCTCGATATCCGCAATGATGTCATCGACGTTTTCGATCCCGACCGACAGCCGGATGAAATCGGCCGTCACGCCGGAAGAAACCTGCTCTTCGGGACTCAGCTGCTGATGGGTAGTCGAGGCGGGATGGATGACCAGCGACTTGGCGTCGCCGATATTTGCCAGATGCGACAGCAGCTTGACATTGTCGATGAATTTCTTGCCGGCTTCCATTCCCCCCTTGATGCCGAATCCGATGATGGCCCCCTCCCCTTTCGGAAGATACTTGAGCGCCCGGGCATGATCCTTGTGGCTTGCCAGTCCCGGATGGTTGACCCAGACCACGGACGGGTGCTTCTCCAGCCAGCGGGCGACTGTACGGGCATTTTCAACGTGACGCGCCATCCGGACATGCAGGGTCTCAAGCCCCTGAATAAACTGGAGGGAGTTGAACGGCGAAATGCAGGCTCCCATATCGCGGAGCAGCGATACCCGCATCTTGATGATATACGAGATATTTCCCAAGGCCTCCCAGTACTTGAGGCCGTGATACGAGGGGTCCGGTTCGGTGAATTCGGGGAACTTGCCGTTGTTCCAGGGAAACTTGCCGCCGTCGACGACCGCGCCGCCGATGCTGGTGCCATGTCCGCCGATGAACTTGGTCAGCGAATAGACGACGATGTCGGCCCCATGCTCAAGCGGCTTGAACAGATAGGGGGTGGTAACGGTGTTGTCGACGACAAACGGTATGCCGGCCTGATGGGCAACGGCGGCAATCGCCTCAAAATCATCGACGTTATTCTTCGGATTGCCGACCGACTCGCTGTAGACCAGGCGGGTCTTGGCGTCGATCGCCTTCCGGACGTTTTCAGCATCGGACGTATCGACAAACTTCACCGTAATACCGAGCTTGGGCAGAGTGTAATGGAACAGGTTATAGGTGCCGCCGTAGAGGTAATTGGTAGAAACGATATTGTCGCCAGCCTGGGCGATATTGAGCACCGCATAGGTGATCGCGGCCTGACCCGAGGCTACAGCCAGCGCGGCAACACCGCCATCCAGAGCGGCAAGACGCTGTTCGAGGACATCGGTGGTCGGATTCATGAGTCTGGTATAAATGTTGCCGAATTCCTTGAGGCCGAACAGATTGGCGGCATGCTCGGAGCTCTTGAAAACAAAGGAAGTGGTTTGATAGAGCGGCACCGCGCGTGAAAGTGTGGTTGGATCCGGAGTCTGGCCGGCATGAAGCGTAAGAGTCTCGAATGATTGAATTTTATCTGACATAATTCCCCCCAAAAGTGTAGGATATACTTTATCTGCGGACAATACTGTTTACACCCAAAAGAGTCAAGTTCATTTCATTCATAGGTACAAAACTGCGGCAGTGCCTCACTTTCCGGTACTCTGCCATTGACTAACGCCCCAAACCCTTATAAACAGGATACGCGAGTTAACGAAATTGGCAAGTAGAACGCGGAAAATAACTATCAGGCTTGACTTTTAAGATGACAGACAGGCAACCGTGAAAAATTTTCTCCGACGGCTGGTACAACTGATTCCGATAATTTACTGGCTACCAAGGTATCAGCTCGCCTGGATCTGGCCCGATCTGATCGCCGGGGTAACACTCGCGGCGTATGCCGTGCCGGTGGCAATGGCTTATGCCACACTGGCCGGGCTGACTCCGCAAGCGGGGCTCTACTGTTATATATTCAGCGGCATCGCCTATGCGCTGTTTGCTTCATCCCGTCATCTGTCAGTCGGCCCGACCGCGGCCATTTCAGTCATGGTAGCCAGCGTGGGAGGAGGAATGGCAGCCGGCAACCCTTCCAGCTATGCCGCCATTGCAGCCATGACCGCAGGAATGGTAGCGGTTTTTTGCCTTCTGGCCTGGATTATGCGCCTCGGTTCATTCGTCAATTTCATTTCAGAATCCACCCTGCTCGGTTTCAAAGCCGGGGCAGCGTTAAGCATCGCTTCGATGCAACTTCCCAAACTGCTCGGCGTAACCGGAGGAGGAGACAATTTTTTTGAGCGACTGGCCGTCATCATTCAACAGCTGGGCAGCATAAACACAACGGTTATTGCCCTTGGTGTCGGTTCACTCCTGCTGATACTTGCCGGAGACCTTTTATTGCCGGGCCGGCCGGTGGCACTGGTGGTCGTCATAATATCAACCGGCATCGTCTCGATTTTCGGGCTGGCTGAACAGGGTGTCAGGGTCGTTGGACTCATTCCAGCCGGTTTACCGTCCTTACAGATGCCTTCCGTTCATGTCGAGCAGATCGAAGGTTTGCTTGAACTGGCGTTCGCCTGTTTTCTGCTTTCATATGTGGAAAGCATCGCTGCGGCCCGCGCGTTTGCCATGACACATCACTATGAGGTCAATCCCCGCCAGGAATTCCTGGGGTTGGGGGCCGCCAACCTGGTGGCGGCCCTCGGGCACGGTTACCCGGTTGCAGGGGGGTTATCGCAGTCGGCGGTCAACGAAAAGGCCGGCGCACGGACACCCCTTTCGCTGATCTTCGCATCGATCACACTTGTGATGGTACTCTACTTTCTGACCGGAATGCTCCGGAATCTGCCGGATACAGTCCTTGCCGCGATTGTCCTGGTAGCGATTTCAGGTTTTGTCAAAACAGGTGATTTCAAGCGGTTGCGGCAGATCAGCCACCTTGAGTTCAACGTTGCGCTGGTCGCATTCATGGGAGTGCTGCTGCTCGGAATTTTAAAAGGGGTCGCGGTTTCGGCAATCGCTTCGATCCTCTTCCTGCTCCGGATGATGGCGAAACCTCACGTATCCGTGCTCGGCAGGATCCATGGCAGCACACGATTCAGCGACTCGGCCCGCCATCCCAGCAATGAACGCTTTCCCGGACTGTTTCTGTTCCGGATCGAGGCCCCCCTGCTCTACTTCAATGTCCATAACGTATATTCAACCGTGCTTGAAGCAATTCACCGCGAAGATACACCTGTCAGACTTACAGTATGCGACCTTTCGACATCACCGTATATCGATGCGGCCGGCGCCGGGATGCTGCAGCAGCTTGAAGAAGAACTGGAGCGGGAAGGGATTCAGTTCAGGGTCGCGGAAGCACATGCGGAAGTGCGTGAAATCCTGCGGGCAACCGGCATCAGCGAATCATTGGGTGGGGTCAGCAGGCATGTGGCGCTTGCGGATATTGTTGAGGATTTTGAGCGGGATACCAGACGTTCCGTCATGTTGGCCGAAACAGACCTGCCATCACACACCCAGTTCCCGTAACACGATGCCGGTTTCCGCCTGGCCATCCAGCCAGCCGGACAATTCATCGACGATCGCCATCTCATCGTTTTCATTGCTCCTGGGCCAAATTCCCAGCACCGGCGCACCGCAGAGCGAACCGATCTGATGCGGCGCCCCCTGTTCCGCCCGTCCGGGATGTTCCGGCATGCCGTTTATAATGACTCCCGCCACCTGAAGCCCCAACTGCTGCGCGGCAAAACAGGTCAAAACCGTGTGGTTGATGGTTCCCAGCCCGGGCCGGGCCACGACCAGAAGCGGCAAGTCGAGTTCACGGGCCAGATCGGCGACCAGCAGCCCCCCTGACAGCGGCACCATCAACCCGCCCGCCCCTTCCACAATCACATATTGATAGAGGGAAGCCAACCGGTCAAATGAAGCCTTGATGGCGGCAAAATCAATCCGGACGCCGTCAATCCTGGCGGCTTCTGCGGGAGCCAGCGGTTCACGAAGGCGGTACGGCGCGATATCTTCCGTAACCGATATACCGGCCCCCTGGCAGAGCAACCGGGCGTCGTCCGATACCAGCTGACCGCTCTCTTCGCGGCAACCGCTGGTAACCGGTTTCATCACGCCGACCGAGACTCCGTTCATCCGCAGCAGCCTTGCCAGCGTTGCCGCGACGATCGTCTTTCCGACACCGGTGTCGGTTCCGGTAACAAATATTCCGCGGGGCGCCATCAGCTCTCCGCCCCACAGCATCCTTCAACCGGCATTTCAAGGTCTTTCAGCATCTGCCGGTCGAGTTCGGGAGGGCGACCGGGAGTCGTCAGATAATTGCCGGTCATCGTACCGTCGGCTCCCGCCAGAAACATCCATGACTGGAGCTCGCGCAGGTTCTTCTCGCGCCCGCCGCAGACGGACAGACGCTTGCCGGGCATCAGGAAACGGTAGATGGCGATAATCGTCAGGCATTCAAGCGGGTTAAGGTTGTCAGCACTCTCAAGCCGTGTCCCGGCAACCGGATTCAAAAAATTGAGCGGAATCGAATCAACATCCAGTTCGCGCAGGGTCAGCGCCATCTCGATCCGCTGGGCAAACGATTCCCCCAGACCAAAGATGCCGCCGCAGCAGACCCTGAGCCCCACCGCTTTGGCGGCGCGAATCGTGGCCACGTCATCTTCATAGTCGTGGGTTGTACAGATCTGCGGAAAAAAACTGCGGGCGGTCTCAAGATTATGGTGATAGGTTTCCATGCCGGCATTTTTCAGGCGCAGTGCGGTCTCCTCGTCGAGGATCCCCAGCGAGCAGGAGGGAGAAATTCCGGTTTCGGACTTGATGCGGCCAACTGCCCGACAGACCCGGTCAAGCTCTTCACCCTTATTGATCCGGGTGCCGCTGGTAACTATGCCATAGCACCCGGCGCCATTTTGCTCAGCCAGAGCGGCACAGCGCACGATCTCATCCTCATCGACCAGCGGATACACCGGGGCACCGGTGTCATGGTGAGCAGACTGGGCGCAGAAGGCGCAGTTCTCCGCACAGCGCCCCGATTTGGCGTTGATGATCGAACAGAGATGGACAACGTTGCCGACAAAGTGCTCCCGAATCCGTGACGCTTCGGCAAACAGCAGATAGCGGTCGGAACCGGTAACTTCGGTCAGCTTTAGCGCCTCATCGGACTCAACAACTCCTCCAGCCAGCACCTTGTCTGCAATCCCCTGGATATACATTCGCATTGTCATGTTCTACCTCCGCCCTTTCGATATCACAGCAGAACAGCAATTGTCAACCAATCGAAAGCAGCAGGTTAACAATCCTGGTAAATACAACTCGGAACGCATTCAGCTATGTAATATTGAAACAAATTGCTTATAACATTATAAACCTGCAACAATAGCTGATAAGTGTATATATTAATGGCCGCATATAACCGTTTTAAAAATCAGCAGGTTATCTCTCGTAAATATAACCTGCCTGCAATTATTGTTGCATGTATAATTTTATCAATCACAAATAACCAGCTAATATCATAAGAGCAACAAAAACGTCCTAATTGGCCCGACATTTGCTTTTTTTATTTAATATTGTATAGATCTTATCGGTATTGATTGCCAAAGCAGCATTAATATTCGAACACATCCGTCAGTCCATTTCACTTCGGTACTGTCGTTCAAGGTTGATTTGCTGGAAGTCAAAAAATAACCGGAGACCTGTCATTCTATGAATTCATCCATCGTCAGGACCGTCTTGATATTTGTTATTGCATCTTGCCTTGTCAGCCATTCCGTGACCGCTCTTGCATCGCAGAAACCCTACCAGCGGACGGTCGAAAAGTATTCTCTCCCGGATGTCACATTGATCAACCAGGACGGCAAGAGAGTCAGCCTGAAATCAATGCTTCAATCTGACAAGACTATTATTGTCGATTTTATCTTCGGTACCTGCACGACAATATGTCCGGTGCTGTCGGCCGGATATGTCAACCTGCAAAACAGGCTCGGAGAGGAAAACAGCAAGGTTAACCTTATCTCCATCAGCATCGATCCGGAAAACGATACGCCCAGGGTAATGAAGGACTATCTGAAGCGCTTCCAAGCAAAGCCGGGCTGGGATTTTCTTACCGGTTCACGAAAGGACATCGATGCGGTCATGCGGGCGTTCAATGCCTATATTCCCAACAAAATGTCCCATTACGCCCTGACTTTAATTCACCCCCCCAAAGCGGACAAGTGGATCAGAATTTACGGAATCATGAGCAGCTCCGAGTTTGTTGATGAGACAAAAAAGACAGGACTATGACCGGAAGAATATTGCTTATCATAATGTGCCTTGCAACATCCCTGATCGGCGGCATCCATGCCTCCGCAGCCGATTCCCTGGACCTGCACCGCCTCGGAGAACGGATGTACCGTGACGGACTGCTACCGGACGGCACTCCGCTCAGAGGGTACGTCAGGGGCGACGTGGAGATTGACGGAACCGCCTTTTCCTGCTCCAACTGTCATACCCGCAGCGGTCTCGGCTCTGTCGAAGGGCAGGTCACATCACCCCAGGTAAACGGTACATCTTTATTCAAGCCGCGATACCTGTTCAAGGATCAGGTAAAGAACAGCATCTCCAAAAGCAGGGGAGTAACACGCCCGGCCCAGGCGCTAAGGCCGGCATATACCGAAGAAACTCTGGCTGCGGTCCTGCGCGGAGGAATTGATCCCACAGGCCGGGAGTTAGCCCCGGTCATGCCGCGCTACGGTCTGAGCGATAAGGACATGGGGATCCTGGTCAGGTATCTGCAAAACCTTTCCGCCGTTTTTTCACCCGGCGTCACCGACACATCGCTCACTTTTGCCACGATCGTCACCGATGATGTGTCGCCAGAGGATCGTCAGGCCATGCTCGCATCCCTGGAAACATTGGTCACCATCAACCAGCAGACCAAAACCCAAAAAAAACTGCCCCAGTTTGCCAAAATGTTCAGGATGCTTGACACCGCTTATTTCAGGGATATTTCCGTCAGAATCTGGGAACTGAAGGGGGAGCCATCCACGTGGGCTGCACAACTGGATGCTTACTATCAGAAAGAGCCAGTTTTTGCCATTCTGGGTGGTATCTCAAACAAGCCGTGGAAACCAATCCATGAATTCTGCGAGACAAACAAGATCCCCTGTCTCTTTCCGATAACCGACCTGCCGGAAGTTTCCGGCGCCAGCTGGTACACCCTCTATTCATCCAAGGGTTTCTATCAGGAAGGCGAAACGGCGGGGCGTTTTCTGAGCAACAGTATTCGTGATGGAGCCGGCGGCAAAGTTCTGCAGATTGTCCGCCACACACCACAGGGCAATGCACTTTCCTCCGGCTTTACAGCATCCTGGAATGAATCAGGGTTGGGACAACTGCATACGGTCACTCTGGACCAGGGTCAAAATCTTGATTCATCAACATTGCATAACCTTCTGCTTCAATATGCTCCGGATAGCGTTCTCATCTGGACAGACGATGAGATCATATCCGCACTGGCGAAGATGCCGCCGGAGGCAATACTGCCGCAGATGTTCATTTCTTCACGATATGTTGGAAAATCTGTGACCTCGATACCCGGTCCGCTCCGTGACAGGCTTTTCATCACGTATCCATTTCGTTTACCGGAAGACGAAAAAACCTTTAAGGGATACAAGGAATTCCTGACTCTCGGAAAACTAAAGCAGCCGGATGAAAAGCGTATCGCGACTCGCACCTTTTCCATGATTCATGTTTTCCTGCAGGGGCTAAAGGAATTAAGACAGGATTTTTACCGAGACGGGCTTCTGGATGTGCTCGCAATGCTCCCTGACCAGTACCTGCCTGACTTTGAGCGGTACAGCTTCGGGCCGGGGCAACGCAACGCTTCGAAAGGATGCTACATCGTGCAGCTTGACCGTGGTCAGTCTCCCCAGCTGATAAAGAGAAGCGAGTGGGTTTTATTCTGATCGTTGGATCTGATTCCGGAACAGCAGGTACTGCAATTTCTGTCGAGTCAATCAACCAGCAAACAAGCGAACATTTTATGCGGAATGAGAAGATAACTTCAGGAGGAGTTCACCATGATGATCAATACGCCCCGAATGATTTCCAGTTTCATGACGTTGGCTCTCTGCATTGCCCTTTCTTTTGTCCATGCCGATGCTGAAACCCTCAATCCGGAGGGTATCAACCCGCACGCGGATGCCCCGCGCAAAAGGATCACCCAGGGACAAAGACTGGCGGCAGCAGAAGCGATGAAAAAACGTAAAACGGAAATAGAGGCACGGAAGGCGGCTAAAACTGCCGGTAAAACCTCTGCTCCCTTGCAGAATTAACTGCCAACCGGTTCAGAGAATGCTTCCAACGGTACTGCAAAATAATTTTTGATTACATTCCAGGGGGGGTTATCCATGAGACGGTTCAGTTTGGTCTTGTTTACGCTCTTGATGTTCATTGCTGTAATGAGCAAGTCGCACGCGGCAAATACGCCTCCCGGACCCGGCAGCGTAAATCCTGCGGTTCAGCATGACGGGATTATGGTGCCGGATGTGTTCGGTACCACACCCAACTGGAACCTCACTCCGCCGCTACGGAAGTTCATCGATTCTCTGGCGCCGCTGGGTTGTGCAACACCGAACAACCTTGGCCAGTGCATTCCGATAGCCGTCCCTGACGCACGAACATTCCCGGGTTCCGACTACTATGAGATAGAACTGCAACGATACACTGAAAAGGTTCATTCAGATCTTCCCAACCCGACAACATTCCAGGGCTACAAACAGGTAAACAACGGCACCAATGCTTCCGGAACGGTCAACAATGTGGCTCCTGCCGCCATTCATTATCTGGGGCCTCTTATTTTGACACAAAAAGGACGTCCGGTTCGCATCAAGTTTGTCAACAAGCTCCCTCTGGAAAGTGTCGAACCTTTTTTTCTGCCGGTTGACAGGACCGTAATGGGTGCCGGGATGGGTCCAAAAAAAGCTGACGGTTCCGACTGCGATCCGGTTTGGGACCCCCGCGGGCGCGACGGTCTCCCCACCGATGAACCGCACTGTGCGAACTATACAACCAACCGCGCCGAGCTCCACCTTCATGGCGGTTTGAGTCCCTGGATCAGCGATGGCACCCCCCACCAGTGGATCACCCCCGCCGGTGAGACTACGCCCTACAAAAAAGCCGACAACGTCCAGTATGTGCCGGATATGTGGTTTAACGCGGCAGGCGACGTAATCGCCTCATGCGCCGGCCAGATCACCTGCGGCGTTAATGGCACCAGCAACAACCCGGGCGACGGTGCGCAGACCTACTATTATACCAACGATCAGAGCGCACGCCTGATGTTCTATCACGACCACTCCTACGGCATTACCCGCCTGAACGTGTATGCAGGTGAGGCGGCGGCCTACATGATCCAGGATCCGACCGAAATCGACCTGACAACACGTGGTGTCATTCCGGCAGATCAGATCCCGCTCGTCATTCAGGACAAGGCCTTCGTCGACCCGGCCACCATCGGCACCTTGGATCCGACCTGGGTTTGGGGGACAGGTGCTTCGCTGCCGACCAGGTGGATTGATGACGCCGGCGATGATATTTCTTCCTGTGCCGAACATGCGACCTGCAACGTTGACAAGGCCCGGAAAATCATCGGCAAGACCCCGAAGGCGGGTGATCTCTGGTGGCCCCATGTCTATATGCCGGCGGAAAATCCAAGCTCGCTCGGTGGCGTGAACCCTCTGGGTCGGTGGGTTTACGGTCTGTATTTCTGGCCGCCAACCACCGGCATCAAGTTCCTGCCGGTCAACAATCCCTACTACGATTGCGACCCGCTCGGCGTCTGCAATGCTCCCTGGGAACCGCCCACCATGCCGGCCACTCCCAATCCGTCATGGACTGCCGAAGCGTTTGTCGATACTCCCATGGTTAACGGCACCGTCTATCCGAAACTCGATGTTCTGCCGAAGGCATACCGCCTGCGGATCCTGAATGCGGCACACGACAGGTTCCTGAACCTGCAGCTATATGAAGCGGACACAACGGTCAATCCCAATGTTGTCAATCCTGCCTGTGCCAGCTTCGCGGGTGGCTGCGCCACCAACACTGAAGTCAAGATGGTTCCGGCGATCAAGTATCCGGCCTTCCCGCTCTGGGATGCGGCTGCCGACCAGCGTGAGGGGGGGGTGCCGGACCCGGCAAAATCAGGGCCGGCATGGATTCAGATCGGTAACGAGGGAGGATTCCTTCCGACTCCGGTAGTAATTCCAAACCAGCCGATATCGTATGTGCTTGACCCAACCCTGTTCAACGTCGGCGATGTCAATGACGGCACCATTATCATGGGACCAGCCGAGCGTGCCGATGTAGTCATCGACTTCTCCCAGTATGCCGGCAAGACCCTGATCCTCTACAATGACGCCCCGGCAGCATTCCCGGCATTCGTACCGAACAACGATTACTATACCGATGCCCCGGATACGTCCGGCTCCGGCGGTCACCCCGGTCCAAAAGCCGGCATTGGTCCAAATACCCGCACCCTCATGCAGATCAATGTGGCAGCCGCTGCACCGGCACCCGCATTTGACCTGAACAGGTTGATGGCAGAATTCACCACAACTCCGACGCAGGACGGTGTATTCAAAAAATCACAACATCCGGTAATTGTCGGCCAAAGTGCATATGATTCTGCCTACAATCTAGTATTTCCTTCGGTTGCTCCATATTGGGGACTTTCAAATATTGGCGATCAGAAGCTCTCTTTTGCATCACTCAATCCGACATCGCTCGTTCCGGAAATTGTCAATTCATATCCGATGCAGCCCAAGGCGCTGCATGATGAAATGGGCGCCGTCTGGGATGAATACGGCCGCATGAGCGCCAAGCTGGGGGTAGAACTGCCCAATACCAGCAACATCAACCAGATTTTCGTCATGCAGAACTATGTCGACCCACCAACGGAAAGTGTTCAGGACGGCAAGGTTCAAATATGGAAACTGACCCACAACGGCGTAGATACCCATCCGCTTCACTTCCATCTGTTTGATGTCCAGGTAATCAACCGGGTCGGCTGGGACGGGTTCGTCAGACTCCCATGGCCAAACGAACTGGGGTGGAAGGAAACTGTCAGAATAAGCCCGCTTGAGGACACTATCGTAGCCATGCGTCCCAAGGCTCCACCTGTGCCGTTCCCGCTGCAGGACAGCGTTCGTCTGAAAAACCCCACCTATCCTGTTGGCGCAACGGATGGATTCATGAATCTTGAGCCATTGACCGGCCAGGCCAAAGTACCGGCAGAAACAAACACAACCCTTAACTATGGCGCGGAATATGTCTGGCACTGCCACATTCTGAGCCATGAGGAACAGGACATGATGCGCCCCCTGGTGCTGCGGGTTGCCACGGGCGCTCCTGCCGCCCCGTCAGCGTTGTCCGCTACCCCGGGATTGCAGAAAAATTCGCTTTCCTGGACCGACAATTCGTATAACGGCACCATTGCAAATCCCTACGACATGACCCTCGGATTCCATATCGAGCGCTGCGACGGGACATGCAGTGCAAATAACGGCACTTTCACGCGCATTGCAGATATGGCCATGGTTTCGTCGCCCAATCCGTCATTCATTGATGAAAAGGTAATTTCCGGCAGCACCTATACCTATCGCGTCATCGGCTACAACCGTTTCACAACCAACGGTACGGCATCCGGCAGCTGGGTTGACGGGCAGTCCGCACCTGCCTACTCAAATCCGGTGGTCTCGCAATCCTGGGCATCAGCCAGCACTCTGGCCCTGACCCCTGATTTTGCCTCGCCTCACGATGCTCCGGTCAAATTCATTGCCCTCGCCGGCGGGACAACCGTCCAGCCGCAGTACCGTTTTTCGGTAAACGACAGTGTCGTTCAGGATTACAGTGTTACCCGCTACTGGATCATGCCGGCCGGGACTACTCCCGGGACTTATACCGTCAAGGTGGATGCCCGCACCAACTATGCCTCGGCAACGCCCGACATTTCAAGCTCCATAACCTATAATCTCCTGCCGACGATCGACTCCACCCTGCCGGTCACAACCGCCATACCTCCCGCCGGCGCATTCCTCAGTCAGGTGCAGGTATATCTCCAGGTGAATGAATCGGGCAGCGTCATCAGATACACGATCGACGGCACCGAGCCCTCACCGACCAACGGGAACATCTACACTTCCCCGATCAGCATCAGCGCAACTACCACGCTGAAATACTACTCGACGGACCCCGCTGGAAATGCTGAAGCCGTACAGGGTGGCATTTATGAACTGCGCCCGATAAATCTTAATGCCAGCGTCTCCATCAACAGCGGCGCAACGGCCACCAATAACCCTGCCGTCATCCTCAGCATCGCTGCAACCGGTGCGACCAAGATGCGTTTATCCAACGATGGCATCACCTACACGGCAGATGAACCGTTTGCCACAACCAAGGCGTGGCAACTTGCTCCGACGCCCCCTGACGGGCAGCGTGTTGTCTACGTCCGGTTCACCGACACCGCCGGAATACTCCAGAGTCCGGTGACCGCTTCAATCACACTTGACACCACCGCACCGGCAACCTCTGCCTCGCCGGCGGCTCCCGCCACCTTCATCGCCCCGGTGCTGGTAGTGCTGACCTCAAACGAAGCGGGCGGTTCGATCAGATACACTACCGATGGCAATAATCCGGTTACCTCGGTTACAGCCCAGACCTATACCGGACCGATTGCGGTTGCTGCGACGACCCAGCTCAATTATTTCAGCACGGACAGGGCCGGCAACATGGAAGCGATCAAGAGCGGCATCTATACGATCCATACCGGCGATCTGACCGTGAACACCTTCACCATCAACGGCGGAGCGGCACTGACCAATAACCGGAATG
>DATNCC010000376.1:0-9193 GCA_035571735.1 Dongiaceae bacterium
CCATCGTCATATTCACATTTCATATAAATTACCTCTTCTTAATTATAGTACATCAGAAATCGAAAAACGATATCAGCAAGGTTGCGCCACCCCCGGAGACTCACCAAAGTAGCGTACCTCATTGCCGATGCCGCGTTGACATTTGCCGGATTTTTGTCATGATTAACCGGGGTGCATGCAGGCAGTACGGCTTCGTGATCCCGAAGCGATCGCTCGAACAGCAATACTGCAGGCGTTTCGAAATAAAATCATTTCCAGTCTACTGAAGGGCACCGATGCATGCCGCCTGAACTTACATCACCATTCACGGGTAATCGAGACGAACAACGCCGTGGAGCGATCTGTGCCGTTCTGGCGTTTCTGATATTCTGGCTCTCCCTCGCTGCTCCTCTGCATGCCAAAGAACCGGTCGAAATAGTTGTTACCGGTATCGAGGGCGATGTCCTGAAAAATGTGAAGGAGGCGATCACTCTACCCGCCGGCCTGGTCCATGAGGGAAAAGTGGATCGGCTCTGGCTCGACCGTTTTGCCAGACAGGCCGATGAAAAAGCCAGGACCGCACTGGAGCCGTTCGGCTATTACAGCTCCAGGGTGACAGTCTCGGTTGAGCCGTCCGGAGAACGCTATCGCCTGCTGGTGGGGGTGGTTCCCGGCGAACCGGTGCGCCTGACCGGTGTGACGGTGAAGGTGGCGGGACCGGGCAAAGAGGAACGTGACCTGCGAAACCTGGCCGCGTCATTCCCCCTGCGCAAGGGAGACGTGCTTCTGCAGCAGAAGTACGAATCCGCCAAAGGGGCGCTCAAATCACATGCACAGGATTTGGGTTACCTCGATGCGGAATTTTCCCGGCATCAGATCCTTGTCGCCCGCTCCGCCACGACCGCCACCATCGAACTCGTCCTGGATACCGGTGAGAAGTATTATTTCGGCGCTACGCGCATCCAGGGGGCGGCCGACTATCCGGACAGTTATCTGCGCCGTAACCTGACCTACAGATCAGGCGAGACCTTTTCCTATCCCCATCTCGGTGAAACACAACGCAACTTCACCGACTCCGAACGCTTCAAGGAGGTGATCGTCACACCGGAGAAAGCGGACGCCAAAGAATACAGGGTGCCGATAACCGTACAGCTGCAAGACTCCCCGCGCATAACCTTGCGCCCGGGCATCGGCTACGGCACGGATACGGGGGCGCGGTTCACCGTCCGTTACCGCGACTTGAACATGTTTCACCTGGGGCATGAATTGTATTCGCATCTATACGTTGCCGAGCATCTCCAGGGTCTGGTGACCGGCTATACAATCCCCAGCTCGAAGGATGTCAGAAGTTCCACGACGCTGCAGCTGAACCTGCAGCAGGAAGACACCGCCGCCTATTCCAGCAGGATAGCGGCCCTGGAGCTGGATCGAAACAAGAGTTTCGGCAAGGGAAAGCTGGGCACCGCCTATATCAAGGTCCAGCATGAAGACTATACCGTGGGTCTCCAGGAGTCCACCTCGCGGTTGGTGCTGCCCGGTCTCCGTTTTTCCGATGATCGTTACGACAATCCGGTGCGTCCCCGCAAGGGTTTCCGCTACATTCTCGATCTGCACGGCACGAATCAGCTGCTCGGCTCGGACACCGAATTGATCCAGATCCTGGCAGAAGGAAGTTATCTCGTGCCACTCCCCTGGCGGCTATCCCTGCACACGCGTGCCAAGGCGGGGGCAACCCTGCTCAACGATCCCTTAAGCAACATACCCCCTTCGCTCCGCTTCTTTGCCGGCGGCGACCAGAGTGTGCGCGGCTATACCTACAGATCTCTCGGCCCGCGCGATTCCTCCGGCCAGGTCGTGGGGGGCAAACAACTTCTGTTCTCCAGCATTGAACTGCAACGGGCGCTCTTCAGCAACTGGGGCGTGTCCCTCTTTTACGATGTCGGCAACGCCTTTAATACTTTCACCGCTTTCGAACTGTTCCAGGGAACGGGCGTCGGACTGCATTACTTTACCTCGGTAGGCGCATTGAACCTTTCCGTGGCGCACCCGCTCGGGTCGGAGAGAGCGTCGATCCATCTCCACTTCACCGTGGGGTTCGAACTATGAAACGGCTGACCAGACATCTGGCTGCGGTTGTGGCCCTTGCCCTGGCAGGAATTGCAGGAGCGGCAGTTGCGGCGGCTTTCTGGGTCGCAACTACGACGCACGGCACCAGTTGGTTCCTGAGGTCGGCATCCTCTCTGAGCGGAGGAAGCTTCTCGGTGCAAAAGATCGAGGGGCGCATCATCGATCATCTTCTTCTCACCGGGGTACGGATCGGGCAAGCGCAGCTAAAGGTGGATGTTGACACCTTGGAACTGCTCTGGAAGCCGCTGCTGCTGGCGACGGGTACCGCCGCAGTCCAGGAAGTGAACATCAACGGGGTGCGGATTCAGGACGATATGCCATCAGACAACAAACCGCCGGTCCTGGTCTGGCCGAAGATGCCCCGAATCGTGCAGCTGTTTGACGGGAACATCGCCAGGTTGCGGGTGACTCTCCTCAGTTATCGCTATCTGCGTGAACAACCCATGCTGGTAACGTCCATCGCTGGCTCCGTCTCCTGGCAGAACGGTCTCCTCACCATCGGCTCTTTCAAGGCGGAATCCCCCTCCGGACGAATAGGCGGCAGTGCCTCGGCCGGCTTCAACCGGCCGTCCCTCTCGGCCGACCTGGCCGTTGCACCGGTGCAACCGGTTGCCGGGATGGATAGCTTCTCACTGCGGGTGTCGAGCAGCAGCGGCAGGGGGGCAGAGCAGATTGTCGCCATGGCCAAGGTTTCCGGCAGTGCAAACGATCGGAAGCTGCTGGAGCTGAGCGGAGATGCGGGAATGACGCGTGATGCCCTGAATCTGCGCCGTCTTCGCCTGACCAGCACGGAGCGACGGGGCCTTATATCTGCCGATGGTTCGCTATCGTTTAAAACCGTGGAACCGGTTCTGTCGTTGCAGATCAAGGCGACCGGCCTCGACCTCCCAGAACTGAACGTGCCGACTGATATCTCCGGCATCCTGAAGTTCACGGGGACCCTGGATTCCTATCGGGGCGAATTCAACCTCACCAATAAAGCTCAGGGATGGCAGGCTGCGACGGCTTCCGGTGCCTATCACGGAACAAGTGAAGGGATAAAGCTGGCGCCGTTGTCCGTCAGGGCTCTCGATGGCACTCTGTCGGGAAACCTGGATATGGACTGGCGCGACGGCTTTGCGCTGCGGGGGACGATCAACGGCAGGAACCTCAACCCGGGCAGGTTTGACCCTGGCTGGAAAGGGGTGGCGAATTTCAATGCCGACGGCAATCTTGCTGTAGCAGGGAAGGAGCCCGTCAAAGGAAGCGTTAAAGCATCCATACTGGAAAGCAGCCTGCACGGGCAGGCGTTGACCGGCGAGCTGCAGGCAAGCTTTGCCGGCAGCAACCTCTCTCTTGCCCGTCTTAACCTGCAGGGAAAGGGTTTTGACCTGCAGGCCTCTGGTGAACTGAACCGGCGGCTCAATCTGTCCGCACGGATCAGCGACTTTTCCCGGCTGGTTCCGGGAGCGGCCGGGACGCTCACGAGCGGAGGCTGGGTGCGCTGGAGCGATGGGCATCTCGCCGGCTCCGTGACCGGCACCGGGGGTGATCTGGCGTACGAAGGAGACCGGATAGCTGCCGTCAGCCTGACCGCACGGCTTGAGCAGGGCCCCGGTTATCCCTTGCACGTCGCCGCATCTCTGCGGGATCTGGTCCATGGCGGGTACACGCTGAACAGCGTGACCGTTGCGGCGGACGGAACGCTGCAGCATCACGCCGTGAACGCATCGCTTAGATCGAACGGCAACGCCGCGCAACTGGCCCTGTCGGCGGGCTACGACTCCGGACTCTGGAAAGGGGAGATCACCCGCTTCACAGGGAACGACGGCGCCGGACCCTGGAACCTGGCCGCACCGGCGTCATTTGCCGCCTCCGCCGAAAAATTCTTCCTGTCCCCCCTCACCCTGACGTCAGGAGCAGCGGAGCGCCTCGAAGCAGCCGCCGATCTGGCCCTCAAGCCGCTGAGCGGCAAGCTCCGGGCGCAATGGAGCGGCATGAACCTGGCCAGGGCCAACTCTTTTCTGAAAGAGGGGCGGGTCTCGGGAAGCAGTAACGGTACCGTAAAAGTCGGCATTCTGTCCGGGAAACGGTTGACGGTGGTCGGGAGCGTGGCAGGCAGCGGAGCGTTCACTGATCAGGGGCACAGCATAACCATCAAGCAGAGTCTGGTCACCTTTGACGGCAACGAACAAGGGATAAAGGTTGGCGTGGATCTCAGCGAGGCGGGCGGCGGGAGATTGAGCGGTACCTTCTCATCATCCGCACCGCTTCGCATGGCGCTGCCGGTTCAAGGAGTACTGGGGGGGGAATTGAAGGCGGAAGCGAGCGGGATCGATCTGGCGCTCTTCAAGCCCTGGCTTCCCAAGGATACGAGTGTCGATGGACGCATCAGCAGCCTGATCCTGTCTGCGGGCTACAAGGGGGGGCTCTGGAAGGGGGAGATCACCGGCCTTACCGGGAGCGATGCCTCCGGCCCCTGGAACCTGGCTGCTCCGGCGGCATTTGCCGTCTCCGCCGAAAAATTCTTCCTGTCCCCTCTTGCCGTCACTTCCGAAACAGGTGAACATCTCGAAGTTGCCGCCGATCTGGCGCTCAAGCCGTTGAGCGGCAAGCTTCGGGTGCAATGGAACGACCTGAACCTGGCCAGGGCCAATTCCTTTCTGAAGGAGGGGCGGCTGTCGGGAAGCTCCCGCGGCACCGTCCAGGCAAGCATTCTGCCGGGGAAGCGGCTGGCCCTGTCCGGGAGCGTGGCCGGCAGCGGAACATTTGCCGGCCAGGGTTACGGCGTATCAATCGCCAGGAGCATGATAACCTTTGACGGCGGAGAGAAGGGGATGCGGGTCGACGTGGAACTCGTCGATATGGCCGGCGGGAGATTGAGCGGAACCTTTACATCACCCGCTCCGCTCCGCATGGCAATACCGGAGAAGGGGGAACTGAAGGCGGAAGTCAGCGGGATTGATCTGGCTCTGCTCAAGCCCTGGCTCCCCAAGGACATAAGCGTTGAAGGTCGCATCAAGGCACGGGCGCAGGGAACCTTGCTTCCGGGGCAACACTTTGACCTGCAGGGTGATGCCGCACTTTCCGGGGGAATGTTACATCAGGACCTTGCCGGTGGTGAGCCTAATCTCACCTTTACGTCGGCAACGGTTTCGTGGAAGTGGCGGGAGGATGCACTCACCGGGGACATTCTTCTGGCAATGGCCGATTACGGTCAGGCCACTGCAAATTTCCAGTTGCCGGTTCCGGCGCGTTTTCCGGTTGCCGTTGATCCGATGGGACCGCTCAGGGCAGCGGTCGCCGGGCAGTTCAAGGAACACGGGATTGTCAGTGCACTGTTCCCGGGACTGGTCCGGGACAGCTTCGGCGAACTTGACGCCGAATTGTCCGCTACCGGGAGCTGGGAAGTTCCGGTCATCGCCGGAAAACTGCGCCTGATCAAGGCCGGCGCGTATCTGCCTGCCGCCGGCATTCATCTCAAGGATATTCAGCTCACGGCACATCTGGAAAAGAACCTCATCCTGATCGATGCCTTCCGGGCGCTCTCCGGCCCCGGTCATATCGAGGGGAATGCACAGATCACCCTGGCCGGCTGGCAGTTGATCGGCTACCGTGGCGAACTGCGCGGAGAAAACTTTCAAACCGTACATTTCCCGGAGCTCGAGCTGTTGAGTACCCCGAACCTCCGCTTTGATGGGACTCCCGAAAAACTCAGCCTGCGAGGTGAACTGCGCCTGCCTGAACTGCGTGTTACCGGCGCGCCTCCCCGCACGGCTAATGCGCCGAGCGGCGATGTCGTCCTGGAAGGTAGAGCCCAGCCGCTTGCCAAGAGTTCTCCCGTGGCCCTGGATGTTCAGATTCGGGTGCTGCTGGGGGACAGGGTCTTCGTCAAGGCAGAGGGAATCGACGCCCAGTTGGGCGGCTTCATGGACCTGACATTGAGCCGTCTCGACAGAATTACCAGCACTGGTGAGATCAAAGTTGTCAAAGGGAGTTTCCGTACCTACGGGGTGAACCTTGATATCGTGCGTGGCCGGCTTTACTTCGCCGGTGACACAATCGAGCGACCAACCCTGGATGTTCTGGCCCAGCGCACCATCGGCGACGTACGGGCCGGCGTGACGGTGTCGGGAACGCTTCAGCATCCGGTTACCAAGCTCTATTCCGTCCCCTCCATGCCGGACGTCGACATCCTGGCGTACATCGTCCTGGGTCATCCGATCGGCAGCAATGAACAGGCCAATCGCATGTCCATGGCTGCCACTGCGCTGCTCACTTCCAGCCAGTCAGCGGAGTTGCAGGATAAATTGAAAGGTTACCTAGGCTTGAGTACGATGTCGATCCAGGAGGGTGTCGGAGGAAACAATGGCGCCATGGGGTACAAACCGCTCCAGGTAACCCCGCCCGGCGCCATACCTGCGATGCAGCAACCCGGAGTCACCCAGACGATGTTCACCGTGGGCAAGTATATTACCCCGGAACTCTACATCAGTTACGGCAGGTCGCTGTTTACCGGCAGCAACCAGTTCCTGTTGCGCTACGATATTTTCAGGAACTGGCAGATCGAAACCCAGACCGGCAGCGAGAGCGGCGCCGATCTTTTCTACAAGCTGGAATTCAAGTAGCGTCCCCCCTTTCCTCAACTCCAGCCCGGGCTTGTCGAGGTTCTTGTCACCGGATGGCCAAAGGCGTAGCATTTCAGTAAGGGTATATAGCTCACAGATGGTCGGCCATATAACACCAAGTTGATCCTGGACCGTGAGGAGGATCTTATGAGTGCATTAGGTTACAGCGTTCTGATGCTGCTTGCTGCGTCCTGCTGTTCGCAGGCCGCCGCTTATCCGCCGGCGACGCCGGGTGACTATCCGATAAAGGAGTTCCGCTTCGCTTCCGGAGAGATTCTGCCGGAGGTACGCATTCACTATCGCACCTTCGGCAGGCCCCGGCGCGACGCCCGGGGTATCGTGCGAAACGCGGTGCTCATTCTGCATGGTACCGGAGGTGACGGCGAAAGCCTGATGAACGTCGCTTTCACCGGTGAACTGTTCGGGCAGGGACAGCCCCTTGATGCCGACCGCTTCTATCTCATCATCCCGGACAACCTCGGCCACGGGCGGTCGAGCAAGCCAAGCGACGGCCTGCGGGCGCGTTTCCCACGATACGGATACCGTGACATGATCGCGGCGCAGTACCGGCTGCTGACCGAAGGGCTGGGTGTAAACCATCTGCGGCTGGTGATGGGAACCTCGATGGGGGGGATGCATACCTGGCTGTGGGGCGAGATACATCCGGATTTCATGGATGCGCTGCTCCCCTTGGCCTGTCTTCCGGCCCAGATCTCAGGCCGAAACCGCGCCTGGCGCAAGATCATAGCCGAGGCGATCCGCAGCGATCCGGAATGGCGTAACGGGGAATACCAGGCCCAGCCGCGCAGCCTGAAGATCGCCGCCCAGATTCTCTTCCTGATGGGGAGCAACCCGCTGCTGCGCTATGAGGAGGGACCTGACATGCAAAAGGCGGATGAACTGCTTGAGAGAGAAGTCGCGGCCAGGCTTGCGAAGCTGGACGCCAACGACCTGCTCTACTCTGTGGAGAGCTCTTACGATTATGACCCCGGTCCCGGTCTGGAAAAGATCCGGGCGCCGCTCTTGGCCATCAATTTTGGCGATGACCTAATCAACCCGCCCGAGCTGGGCATCCTGGAGCGGCAGATCAAGCTGGTGAGGCATGGACGGGCGGTGGTCATTCCGATGAGCGCCGAAACCGTAGGACATGGCACCCATACCAAGGCCGCGGTCTGGAAGCGGCATCTCGAAAGCTTCCTCAAGGACACCGGGGGAAGTTAGCAGTTCACTATTTTAACGTGTCGAACCAGCTCTTGGCCGCAAGGACGGCCGGTTCTGCGCAGGAGACGTGGGTTCCTGCCGGAATCGGGACGACCAGCTGCACAAACCGCTTGGCGCCGTTGGAACTGAAGCTGGCGAAGGCGGTCTGGGAATTCTTGAACGCCACTATGTCGTCACCCTTGCAGTGAATCAGGCGCATGGCGACAGCCGGGGTCCAGCTGTAAAGATTATTCTCCTGAATCCTCGCTTTCAGAGCAGTTGCGCCGCCATCCCTGAAATCGGTCAGAAACTGCCCCTTGAACAACGTGGCAAGATCGGTCGACAGCGCCGGGTTGATGCCGGTGGAAAGATCATGGGTCCCGTCGAACAGGGAATCCAGTTTGGCCGCATAAAGAGGCATGAACACCTGGCCCAGAATATTCAGCGCATAGACCCGGTCATAGGCCCAGAAGGCAAACGCGACAAAACCGGGGCTTGGATAGCTGGAACTGTTCATGACGTCGAGCAGTGAGGTGGACAGATCGTACGGTCCCGCCATGGGAGCCGAGGCGGTGATGGCGAATTCGGCGGCGTGCTTTTCCTGGATCTCCCTGGTGGCGGCCATGGTTGCGTAACCCCCTTCGGAATAACCTTCCAGGAACAGCTTGCCGTTCAAGGCGATGTTGTTAGTCGCGCAAAAAGTTTTGGCCGCCCTGAGCAGATCGATCACGGAACCGGCCAGAGATTTGGCATGAAGATAGGGGTGGAAGCGGTCGCCGGATTCGCCATAGCCGATATAATCCGGCAGAGCGGTAATGTAGCCGGCCGTGCCGAAGGTCAGGGCCTCCGGATTCAGGTATGGCAGACCAGCGGGGGGAGCGGTCGAGGCGACATCGGATTTCAGGGTCGTGGTTCCGTGCTGGGAGCTGAGCAGGGGGGCCGGGGCGGCAAGGTTCTGCGGGACAACCAGCGCTCCCGAGGCGTTGATCGGCGCTCCGGATGCGTCCGATGTCCGGTAGACAATCTTATAGATCTTCACGTCGTAGGCAGGGACCAGCGGTACCTGGGCGAGAGTAAAAAGCACTGCTGCCTGGGCCTTCGTGACCGAGGCGATCTGGGTCGCCGAGACGAGATTCTCCGTCGGGGCGGTATTCACCGTCGGGGTGGTATTCACGGCCGCCGGTTCTGCTCCGTCTCCTCCCCCGCCGCAGCCCTGGAGAGCAATTGCGGCAACAACCACCGCCAGCCTGATTACGCTTCCCAGACCCCATTCGCCCATG
>DATNCC010000377.1:0-9181 GCA_035571735.1 Dongiaceae bacterium
TCGTTCCACTGGATGTTGACCGCCTTGACCGGACAGACCGTGATGCAGCGGGAGCAGCCGGCGCAGAGGGTGGGGTCGATGGCGGCCTTCCCTTCGATTATGGCGACGGCATCGTGGGCACAGGCCTTGAGGCAGATCCCGCAGCCGGTACAGTATTTTTCAGCCACCTTCGGCGCCACCGTGGAGTGCTGCACCAGCTTTCCCTTGCGGCTGGCGCACCCCATCCCCAGGTTTTTAATGGCGCCGCCGAAACCGGTCAGTTCATGGCACTTGAAGTGGGTCATCGCGACGAGCGCATCGGCCTCGACGATCTCGGTGCCGATGTAGGTTTTCTTCAACAGCTCTCCTTGAATCGCGACCTCGGTCTCGGTGACGCCCCGCAGGCCGTCGCTGATGACCAGCGGCGCCCCGACGCAGGCGTAGCCGAAGCCGTTCTCGATCGCGCAGGTGAGGGCCGAGACCGCCTCCTTGCGCTGGCCCGGATAGAGCGTGGATGAATCGGTCAGAAACGGCAGCGCCCCGAGCTTCCTGATCTCCTCCACCACCCGCCGGGCAAAGACCGGGCGGATGTAGGTATGATTTCCCTTCTCGCCGAAATGGATCTTGACTGCAGTCAGATTTCCCTCGGTGACGGTCTGTGCAAGTCCGGCAAGAGCCAGCAGTTTCGCTATCTTGTCGAACAGATTTTCCTTGTGCCCCGTGCGCATGTCGGTAAAATAGACCTTGCTCATGCTTCCCCCCCTTTTAGTAAGTTAGAAGTTATTTTGCAAAAAATAACTTCGTTAACGCACTTATCCTGTTTATCAGGGTTATTAAGTCGTAAGTCCGAAGTTATCCTATTCCGATATTGTGTCGCGCCCCAGATCCTTGGCCCGGTACATGGCTGCGTCGGCCGCCGCTATGAACTGTTCGGCGCTGTCGCCGATCCTGTACTGGGTTATTCCGACCGAGATGGTCGGGGTGGGAATCGCCGTGCCGTCGGGCATATGCACGATCATTTCTGCAACCATGCGCTGCAGGCGTTCGGCTGCAATCCTCGCATGCTCCAGGGGAACGCCGGGCAGCAGCACGACGAACTCGTCCCCGCCGTAGCGGGCGGCAAGTTCCGAAGGGCGCAGGTGTTCGGTAAGTACCTGCGCAACTGTGTGGATGACGTGATCACCGCACAGATGACCATGCCTGGAGTTGAAATCCTTGAAATGGTCGATATCGGTCATGATCAGCGATATCGGCTTCTCTTCCAGGCTGTACCTCCGAATCAGGCGGGGAAGGATATGGTCAAGCCAATAACGGTTATGCAGGCCTGTCAGGGCATCGATGGTGCCGTACTGGTGAAAATCATACTCAAGTCTCATCCGGTCAGAGAGGACGGCATTGGCGTGGCGCAGGCGGCTGACGAGCACGTTCAGAAGATTGCAGGACGCGGCATGGGAAACGCTCACAAGCCCCCAGAGCGTATATTCGCCGATTACCAGGAGATGGCAATCGCACGTTGCACAGACATAGGCTGAAACCGCCTTGTGATCGATGAGTGACATTTCTCCGACGGTCTCTCCCTTTCCCAGCACAATGATCGGCTCGCTGTCCGGCGAGTCGAGCCGTACGCTCAGCTCCCCCTCGATAATGACGTAGAGATTGCGGTTCACGTCGCCCTGACTCATGAGAATGTCGTTTTTGGCGAGTTTGAGGTGACTGCACCGTTCCAATACCCCCTCGATAGATTCGGGGGCCACATGTTTGAAAAGGGGAATTTCTTCCAGATTGTACGGTTTCAAGAGGCGGTTTGTGCTCATGCACCATGCCTCCCTTCTCGGGATGTTACTTCCATTGAGGCGCAGTGTAACGTCAGCTGAGAAAATTGCAAGCGCAGAGATGCCTTGGAAACATATCCCGGTCTCACCCGATTTCATTTTCTTTCACCATTATTCGAGAAATGAAAAATTATTGACCGCCGTCAAGTAATATCCGGAACAGATGGTATACTGTTCACTAACATTTAGACCACAAACCAATTCGAGTCCACTCGAACACAAACCACAGGGAGGAAATGAAAATGAGTATGTTTTGTAACCAATGCGAGCAGGCAGCAAACGGAGTCGGATGCAACATCTCGGGCGTATGCGGCAAGAAACCGGAAGTAGCGGCACTGCAGGATCACCTGCTCTACGGCCTGAAGAGCCTGGCACTCTACGCCGACAAGATCGGGCGCAACGCCGAAATCGACAGATTCACCATCGAGGGGCTCTTCACCACTGTCACCAACGTCGATTTCGACGCGCGTCACATCGGTGGAGTCATCAAGCGCTGCTTCGAGTTGAAAGAGAAGGCCAAAGCCGCCGCCGGCACCGCAATTTCCGGGCCGGTTGCCGACTGGAAACCTGCCGACGATCTGAATGGCATGGTCACACAGGCCGAGGCCTATGGCATCAATCACCAACATGTCAACGAAGACATCCGTTCCGTGATCGAAATCCTGATGTACGGCCTGAAGGGTATGGCCGCCTACATGGATCACGCCATGATCCTGGGCAGGAGCGATGACGAGGTCCTGGCTTTCGTCCAGAAGGCGCTGGCCGCCACTACCGACCAGAGCCTGGGGCTGATGGATTTTGTCGGCCTCGCGATGGAGTGCGGCAAGCACAACCTGACCGTTATGGGGCTTCTGAATAACGCCCATACCGACACCTACGGCCATCCGGTTCCTACCCCGGTGCAGCTCGGCACCAGGGCCGGCAAGGGTATCCTGGTGACCGGCCACGACCTGAAGATGCTGGAAGAGCTGCTCAAGCAGACCGAAGGGAAGGGGATCAACATCTACACCCACGGCGAAATGCTGCCGGCTCACGGCTATCCCGGCCTGAAGAAATACTCGCACCTGGTCGCCAACTTCGGCGGCGCATGGCAGGATCAGGCCAAGGAGTTCGTCAACTTCCCCGGCGCGATCATCTTCAATACCAACTGCATCCAGAAGCCGTCCGACAGCTACAAAGACCGCCTCTACACCTGGGGTCTGGTCGGCTGGCCCGATGTGAAGCATGTCGACGGCTGGGATTTCAGCGAGGTCATCAATAAGGCCCTCGAACTCCCCTCCCTGCCTGAAAACCCGGGGCAGGAGATCCTGACCGGCTTCGGCCACAATGCCGTGCTGGGAGTGGCCGACAAGGTTGTTGCCGCGGTCAAGTCAGGCGCCATCAAGCACTTCTTCCTGATCGGCGGCTGCGACGGCGCCAAATCGGGGCGCAACTACTACACAGAATTTGCCGAGAAGCTCCCCCAGGATACGGTCATCCTCACCCTGGCGTGCGGCAAATACCGCTTCAACAAGCTGGAGTTCGGCGACATAGGCGGTATCCCGCGCCTCCTGGACGTCGGTCAGTGCAACGACGCCTATTCCGCCATCCAGATTGCCGTCGCTTTGGCGGGTGCTTTCGAATGCGGCGTCAACGACCTGCCGCTCTCGATGATCCTTTCCTGGTACGAGCAGAAGGCGGTTGTTATCCTCCTGACGCTGCTGCACCTCGGGATCAAGAATATCAAGCTCGGACCGTCACTGCCGGCTTTCATCACACCCAACGTGCTCAACTTCCTGGTCGAGAACTTCAATATCGCTCCGATCACCACGGTCGAGGCCGATATGAAGGCGATTCTCGGGTAGTATAAGCTTCATAAACTGCAATGTACGCCCCCGCCGGTAGTTAAACGGCGGGGGCGTTGCATATTCCGCCCTCCTGTGCCATTTCTGGCGGATGAAATATGATTGCAATTCCATCCGGTGATAATGTACAAAAATGCCGCTATGAAATCTCTTATTAAACATCTTGCACAATATCTATGTTTGTCTCTTGCCCTGTTTATCGCACTAATTCCGGCTGCTCCCGCGGGTGCCGATGTCAGGGAGGACGCTGGATCGGCGGTTGCCAGGCTGCGTCAGAATGTTGCCGCCCAAAAACTTTCGGATGATATGAAGAGCCTCGAAATGGTTTTTGAGGTTGCCCTTCGGTATTCTGCGGTCGGTGAATGGGAGAAAGCCGACAGATTCAATCTGCTGGCGCTTCAGAAGGCCCGGATGATCGAGTCGATGCTCAAGGAGTCTGAAGCGGCGCCGGTTGAAACGGCTGGAGATCATACGGCTGAAGAGCCTGACTCCGACCGGATTGTCGGTTCAAGAGGCATCTATACTGTAGTAAAAGCCGACACAGTCAGGCTTGTCGCGGCAAAGCTGGGGGTTACCCAGCAACATCTTCGCAGCATGAACAGTCTGGGTGCCATGGCCACCCTCAAAGTCGGGCAGCAGCTTGTCTACAACAACCGGAAAATCATACCCCGGCAGATCAAGGATGGCATCATAGTCAATATTCCGGACCGGACACTGTATTACTTCCAGAGGGGGACTCTCGTCACGTCACTCCCGGTGGCGGTAGGTTCCGCGACCAAGAATGAAAAATACGTCTGGCAGACACCGGTCGGAAAATTCAGGATCACCGAAAAAGTCAAGGATCCGACCTGGACGGTACCGCAATCGATACAGACCGAAATGGAAGAAAGCGGCAAGGAGGTTATCACGAGTGTTCCACCCGGACCGGCGAATCCGCTGGGCAAATATGCGATCAGGACTTCCATTCCCGGCATCATGATCCATAGTACAACCAAGCCGTCATCAATTTACAGTTTCTCCAGCCATGGTTGCATCCGGCTCTCACCGGACCAGATGGAAGAGTTTTTTCCGCAGATAAAGGTGAATACACGGGGAGAAATCATCTACAGGCCGGTCAAGCTGGCGGTGACGGAGGATGGGCGGGTCTTCCTGGAGGTGCATCATGATGTCTATAACAAGAGCGCCAGCCTTGTGGCCGAAGCTAGGCAGCTGGTAGAAAAGCAGAAACTTTCCAACGCCGTCGACTGGGAAAAACTCAAAACGGTTGTACAGAAGAAAAGCGGAGTTGCGGAGGATATTTCGTTGTAGAGAGTAAACCTTACCACCCCTAGCCCTTTAGGCCCGTATTTGGGTCCTCCTACCAGAAGTAGGCGCTTCTAAGCGAAATAGGAGGGGGATTTTAACTCCCCTCCTTACAAAGGAGGACCCAAAGGGCCTAAAGGGTCGGGGTTGGTTGGGTTCTTCATAGATTTAATCGTACGAAGTCGGCTCGGTCCCCTTTATGAAGCATTCCATAACAGCCCCCGGAGTACCCTCCTCTGCGAGCATTCCGGTACGCGGGTTTATCCGCACAAACGCAACATTCTCCGGGGCCGTGAAATCTTCGGCAGGCAGGGACATGATCGCCTTTTGCATGAAGTCCCCCCAGATCGGGGCGGCTGCCTGGCCGCCGGTTCCCGCGCTTCCAAGTGAGCGCTCCTGATCGTAGCCCACCCAGACGCCTGTTACCAGTTGCGGAATATAGCCGACAAACCAGGCATCCTTTGCTCCGTTGGTTGTACCGGTCTTCCCGGCTACCGGCCGGCCGATGACTGATGCGCGATATCCGGTGCCGCTGGAGACGACACTCTGCATCAGGTTGGTTATGACATACGCCGTCTCGGGCGGAATTACCGGAACCGGCACTGGGGGCGGTGTCTCCTGAAGGACCGTGCCGTCGTTGTCGGCCACCTTGGTAATAAAGTATTGAGGGGTCAGCATCCCGTTGTTGGCAAAGACAGCGTACGCGGAAGTCAGTTCAAAGGGGGAAATTGATGCCGCTCCCAGCGCCAGTGCCAGATTGGCCGGAATCGGAGAGGTGAATCCCAGCTTCTTCGCGTATTCCGCCGTGTACTGAGCTCCGATCTGCTCCATGATCTTGACGCTGACGATATTGATGGAATAGGTCAGCGCCTCACGCATGGTCACGGGACCACGAAATTCACGGTCGTAGTTCTGGGGTTTCCAGGTTCCGCCGGCACCGTCCGGGTATTCTACCGGCGCATCTTCGATGATCGTTGCCGGGGTCAGCCCCTTGTCGAGGGCCGCCGCATAGATTATCGGCTTGAAGGCTGAACCGGCGTTTCTTTTGGCCTGCATGGCGCGGTTGAACTGGCTTTTTTTGAAGTCGTACCCCCCGACCATGGCCTTGACTCCTCCGCTGCGGGGATCGATGGCTACCAGTGCCGCCTGCACTTCCGGGGTCTGGTCCAGCGCAAACTGGGCACCTTCATTGTTGATTTCGGGAGATACTACCGATACCTCGATGACTGAACCGAGTGTCAGCCCCTTGTTCCCCTTTTCAGGTTTGCCGTAGTGGTTCGTCATGCCGACCTTGCCGGCCCAGGACATGTTTTTTCGGGCGAGAGTACCTTTGCGGTCCCCGACCCTGACCAGGGCTTCACCTCTTTCGGGATTGAATCCGACCACGACACCCTGGTAGGTTTCGCCGGTCTTAAGGATGACGGAATCGATCGAATCCTCAACCTTGCTGCAAAAAACGTCGACATCCGTTTCATTCAAATATTTGACCGGCCCCCGGAAACCCTGGCGCTTGTCCACCTCCTTGAGCCCTTTGCGGAGGCTGTCATACGCTGCTCGCTGCATGCCGGCATTCATGGTGGTGTAGATCTTCAGCCCCCCCTTGTAGAGCTGGTCTTCGCCATATTTCTGCTCCAGCTGGATCCGCAGATGTTCGAGAAAATAGGCGGACTGCTCGTTATTGACCTTCTTCATCGGCTGCAGGACGATGGGTGTATTCCTGGCGTGTTCGGCCTCGACCGGTGTTATGTACCCTTCCGTGGTCATGCGATCAAGCACATACGCCTGGCGTTCGCGGGCTTTGTCCAGATGCTTGATGGGGGAATAGTTGTTGGGTGCCTTCGGAAGACCTGCCAGCATGGACATTTCGGCCAGATTGAGCTGCTCGACATTCTTGCCGAAATAGGTTTCCGCGGCCGCCTGAACGCCGTATGCGCCGCTCCCGAGGTATATCTGGTTCAGGTACAGGTAAAGAATTTCGTCCTTGGAGAGTCTCTCTTCCATCCTTTTGGCGAGGATGGCCTCCTTGATCTTGCGGGAAAACTTTTTCTCCGGCGACAACAACATGGATTTTGTTACCTGCTGGGTGATGGTGGAGGCGCCCTCTTTTTTGCTCATGGAAATCAGATTTTTGAAGGCTGCCCGAATAATCCCCAGATAGTCGATTCCCTTATGGGAGTAGAAATTGGAATCTTCAGCCGAGACAAAGGCCTGAATCAGTTTGCGCGGCATCTTGTTGACCGGCACCACGATGCGGCGTTCCAGATAAAACTCCCCGACAAGAGTGCCGTCGTCGCCAAAAACCTGCGAAACGATGGGAGGTTTGTAGTCAGCCAGACGATCGACCCTGGGAAGCTTTGCCATCAGATAAAACACGTAGCCGGATACTCCCAGGAGCGCAACAACAGCCAGCGTCACTGCAAACAGCAGCACCGTTGACCAGAAACTATTGCTTGAGGAGGGAGATTGTATCTTTCTTTGCATGGAACTAACCTTCCTGAAAAACTAAATGAACGATTCCAGAGTTACAGACGTTGCTGTTTTCAGCTGCGATAAAATAACATACCATTCCCGGAATTCAAACATATTCAGATCGGGAAGCGCGTGACCGACCATGATGATATCGGTTATGCCAGCAAAAAAATCGTGCTACTGACAGCATGTTTATGGTACTACATGGGAAGTGTTTCATACATGTGAATATCGTTCCTGAGGAGAATATATGTGCGGCATTGTCGGATACATCGGTGAGCAGCAGGCAACCCCGATCATTCTGGAAGGACTGAAAAAACTGGAATACCGCGGCTACGATTCAGCCGGTATAGCTACACTGGCCGATGGTGTTTCCGCCATCCGCAGAAGCCAGGGCAAGCTGATAAATCTTGAAAATATTCTGCGGGATCAGCCGCTCGCAGGAAAGGTCGGAATCGGTCATACCCGGTGGGCAACTCATGGCAGGCCTTCCGAGATCAACGCCCATCCGCACAAGGCAGGTCCGGTTATTCTGGTGCATAATGGCATCATTGAAAACTATCTTCAGATCAAGGATCAGTTGAAACAGGCCGGGCATACGTTCAAGAGTGAAACGGATACGGAAGTCATAGCGCACCTGATCGAAGAGACGCTTCATACCGAAGCGGATTTTGAAAAGGCCGTCAGGCAGTCGTTGGCACAATTACGCGGGGCGTATGCGGTATGTATCCTCAATGAAAAGGATCCCGGCTGTCTGATAGCCGCCAAGCTGGGGTCGCCGATGGTGGTCGGACTCGGTGAGGGAGAGTTTTTCGTCGCCTCCGATATCCCCGCCATCCTGGCGTATACCCGCGAGATGGTGTTCATGGAAGATGGTGAACTGGTCGTTTTCAGAGACGGTACGGCTCATTTTTCAACTATCGCGGGCGCTCCGCTGGAGAAAAAAGCGCGCCATATCGACTGGTCACCTATGATGGCCGAAAAAGGCGGCTACCGGCACTTCATGCTGAAGGAAATTCACGAACAGCCGCGGGCCGTACGCGACACTATCGCCGGTCGACTGCTTGAGGGAGAGGGTGATGTCTACCTTGAAGATATTCAGTTCAGTGACCGCCAGCTGGCTGCAGTCAAACGGATAGTCATCATCGCCTGCGGCACCTCCTGGCACGCCGCTCTGGTGGGTAAATTCTATATCGAGGGACACTGTCGCATTCCGGTAGAGGTCGATATCGCATCCGAATTCCGCTATCGCAACCCGGTCGTGGATGAAGGCACGCTGGCAATCGTCATCTCCCAGTCGGGAGAAACCGCCGATACCCTGGCGGCGCTGCGTGAAGCAAAATCGCGGGGTGCCATGAACATGGCGATTTGCAACGTGGTTGATTCTTCCATCGCCCGCGAATCAGATGGTGTCATATATACCCATGCCGGTCCGGAAATCGGCGTGGCCTCAACCAAGGCCTTTGTTACCCAGTTGACCGCCCTGTATCTCTTCACGATCAGACTGGGGAGAGCCACCTGTTCGATAGATATTGTTCATGGCCAGCGGATGATAACGGCACTCAAGAGGGTGCCGGGGCTTCTGGAAGAGTCCCTGAAACTGAACGAATATACCGAAAAAGTTGCAAAGAAGTATATGGCCGCACGTGATTTTCTGTATCTCGGCCGCGGGAAAAACTTTCCGATCGCCCTCGAAGGCGCGCTCAAACTGAAGGAAATTTCCTATATCCATGCCGAAGGCTATGCCGCGGGCGA
>DATNCC010000378.1:0-3564 GCA_035571735.1 Dongiaceae bacterium
TTGGCTTATTAAAGCAGAACCAGATTGTCGCGGTGAATAACTACATCTCCGTAGTGATAGCCAAGAATCCCCTCGATTTCCGAACTCTTGCAACCAACCAGCCGGACGGCCTCGGCGCTCGAATAGTCGGACAACCCCCGCGCGAATTCAATACCATCCAGTCCGCACAGCCTGACACACGCTCCCCGTTCGAACTTCCCCTCTACCCGAACGACTCCGGAGGGCAGCAGGCTCTTGCCTTTCCCCAGCAGCGCATTACGTGCGCCATCATCCACGATTATTCTGCCGGACGGCCTCAGAGTATAGGCGATCCAGTGTTTACGGCGATTAAGACCTGTTTCGGAAGGCAGAAACAGAGTCCCGACCTCCTCACCCTGCAGGGCGGCGATAATAATACCACTCCGCTTTCCGGACACCATTATGGTTGCAACACCGTTTCTTCCGGCTTTCTTGGCTGCTGCGATCTTGGTTGCCATTCCTCCGGTACCCACTGCCGAACCGGAACCGCCGGCAGCACGCTCCACCTCGCGGGTAATCCCCTTGATCAGCGGAATCAGAGTTGCGTCCGGATGAGTGTGCGGATCTGCACTGTAGAACCCCTCAATATCGGTCAGAATCAGCAATAGATGCGCTTCGGCAACGTTCGTAACGAGGGCTGACAGATTATCGTTGTCACCGAATTTGATCTCGTCAACGACTACCGTATCGTTTTCGTTGATTATCGGGACAATGCCAAAACCGAGCAGAGCATCCAGGGTCGCGCGGGCATTAAGAAATCGTTGGCGGCTGCCAAGGTCTTCACTGGTTAATAATACCTGGGCAACCTTGAGATTATTGGGAGCCATGGCCCTTTCATAGGCATGCATGAGGCGGGTCTGACCCACTGCAGCAGCAGCCTGCTTGTGCGGAATGGTCCGCGGTTTTTCCGTCAATCCGAGTTCGCTTCTGCCTGCCGCTATGGCTCCGGATGATACGACGATGACTTCAAGCCCTTTCCGGCGCAAAAAAGCAATTTCGTCACAGATTCTATTGATTTCGACCAAATCAAGGGCACCATCAGAATCGGTCAGCACCCTGCTTCCGATTTTAATCACCACCCGCTTGACCGCTTTGAGAAGTTGCTTCCTCATCACCACACCTCTTGGGGACTGCTCCACAAGCGCTTCGCAATCTCGTCCAGCAAAAGTTCGATCCCTTCGCCGGTTGCAGAAGAAATCGGAAACACCGTGACCCCCTGCTGTTCGAACCAGGTCTTAATTGCGGAAAGTTCCGCCCTTGTCTGCGGCAGATCAATCTTGGTAATTACCACAATCTGTTCTTTTGCGGCCAATTCGGGGCTGAAAAGAGCCAGTTCGCGATTTATCGATTCGTATTCAGCCCGCGGATCCCGTTCCGGCATCCAGGAAATATCCACCAGATGCAGCAGGATACCGGAACGTTCCAGATGTTTGAGAAAACGGTGCCCCAGGCCGGCACCGTCGTGGGCACCTTCTATGATGCCGGGAATATCGGCCATTACAAAGGATTTATACCCTTTATACGGGACAACTCCCAGAGAAGGAACCATGGTGGTAAAAGGGTAATCGGCTATTTTGGGGCGTGCAGCCGATATCTTGCTGATAAGCGATGATTTTCCGGCATTTGGCAGGCCAAGCAGACCGACATCAGCCATCAACTTCAACTCCAGCCGAAGTTTACGTTCTTCATGTTCTTCACCCGGCTGGGCAAATTTCGGCGCCTTGTTGGTAGCGGACGCAAACCGGGCATTCCCCTGCCCCCCCCTGCCTCCTTTCAGCAATATCACACGCTGACCGTTTTCGGTCAGATCCGCCAGGATATCATCCGTTTCGGCATCCTTGATAACAGTTCCGACCGGCACCTTGATCAACAGATCCTTGCCCCCGGCACCATGCCGGTTTTTGCCCATGCCGTTATGACCATTCTCCGCCTTTTGATGCGGCCTGTGGCGCAGCTCCAACAAGGTTGAATGACCTGAAGTTGCCTCAAATATGACATCGCCACCCTTGCCGCCATCACCGCCGCTCGGTCCGCCGAATTCAATAAACTTTTCGTGCCGGAAAGCGACACAGCCGGCGCCGCCATGTCCCGACGTTGCAAACAACGTTACTTCATCGATAAATTTCATCTGACTACTCCCCGTTCAGCCAGGCCTGGATCGCCTGCAAACGCCCGTTCCATGCTTCTGTCAGGCGTTCATTAAGAAACGCCGTAAATAAACTGTCAAACAGCTGTAGCCCCTGGTCCATCAGGAACATCCGCTCATAAAAAACCGCTTCACGCTCGCTCATCTGATCCACGGTAGAATCTTTTTCAACACGCACCTGAGGACATTTGAAAGATGCAAAACCGAACGTATCACCTTTAAGAGTCAACTTCCAGAGGTTCTCGTCCTTTTCCATGCAGATCGTTGCACTGGTAATATGCTTGCCCCCTTTGAGGGCAGATATGGCCTCCAGATAACTATCCTGGGAACCGGATACCGTGACTTTCTGTATCCCCCCCTCTTCGCCCCCACCCTGGAACTGAATTCGATCATCGATCCAGGCGGAGAATTTTTCACCATTAGTAATGTGGCCTGGACAGCAGACAGGGAACTCACCCTCTCCGTTTACTCCGCGCTGCAGCAGCCATAGCATAAAATCCCACCCCAGCCACTGGTTATCGCGAATCAGGGCGACGACCGCGTCAGAACCGGCCTGATTGGCGGCTTCCAGAGAATCAAGCATTTGTCCCTGCAACAATTTTCGGGCACGCGCAAACGGATGAACAATAACAGGTCCAAATCCTTCAAAAGTTTTGCGAAATAAATCTTCAAAACGCTCGATAACTTTTGTTCCGAGACTGTAGAGCGTAAGAACGCCGTTCTTCAGGTCCCACACAATATCTACGGTTGAAGGGACCGGAAGGCACCTGGTCATAAGGCGCAGTTGAACCAGTTCCTTGATCTCTTCGCGCTTATGCTTGGGAGTTCGTCGCAGGTTGGGGTTTTGGGCAAGAAATGCCCCCTCTTCGCGCCCGGTATGCGACTTTAGAACCGCCGCAGGGATTTTCCTCTGATCCCTGCGAAGAGAAAATACGATGAAGTAATCTCGCCAAAAATCAGAGGGGACATCAAACGAGGCATCATCCGGTTTATCTACCAGCGTCCACCCTTCGGCAAGCTCTTCTGTGCTATTCTCGATGGACTGAAACCCCCGATCGGCCAATTTCTTTGAAAACCACTGAAATTGCTCTGATTTTGGCAGTTCGCCCGTTACGGCGAACTGAGTAATACTTACAGTGTTTGCATATACGCCCATAATTTTGATTCCTTTCGTTTACTTGCCCAACAATCGGACATATTCTTCCAGAGATATGGAACTGTGCCAGTGCCCACTCAGCTTCCCAATCATTGTGCCGCCCCAGAACGTCAGTACGACCAGAGCGGCAAAGACAAGACCCGGCATGGTAAAGCGCCTGACGACCCGCATTGAAAGTGCTTCATTGAAACGACAGTGGCTGATGCACCGCCAACAGCCAATACACTCGGGAGAGACAACGCTC
>DATNCC010000379.1:0-3320 GCA_035571735.1 Dongiaceae bacterium
AATAATGATGTACGTCAAAAAATGGGATTTTGGCGTGATGGCAAAGATGGCACCTCCGGGGTGAGAATTTGTGGGGGTTGTCCTGTCCGACCTTCATATCATCTGGAAAGCATCAAAGTCAGTCGATAATACGTCATTTGCACCATCAGGCCGAAGTGGATATAATGGATGTGTGAAGAGCAATCGAATGAAAGGGGGTCAGCCATGAAAACGTTGACGAAGATAATTCTGATTGTGGCAGTTGCCCTTACGGTATTTTCCGTGCCGGCCGTCGCCGTTGATGAACCCGATTTTAATTGCTTTCCCTTTGACTGTGGACCGGAAATCAATATAAACCGATGATGTGCATAACTGCGGAGGAGAGCATGTTTAACTCAAAAGGCGGCCACCTTGGCCGCCTTTTCTGTATTCCCCGACTATTTTATGTGGCATGTCAGGCAAATAAGCGACTGCTCTTCCTTTGCCCAGAGAAGATAGTTATAATTGTGGCCCGGATCGGGTTTGGCGTTATTGCAGTTATGCACGTCATGGCAGCTTGAACAGGTGACTATTGACCCTGCGTAAAGGATATCACTGACCTTGCGAGTCCCGTTTCTAATAACGCCGGTGGTGTTGCTTATTGCAGTAGGCAAGTACTGACTTTTTTCCACCAGTTCCAGGGGCCCCCGGGCAATCATGGAATCGTCATAACTGAAGCCGATCGGATGAGTGTTGGAAAGATCCCTGCTGCCTTCCCCGATAGTGCCCCTCGCGGTCATATGGCCTCCATGGGCATCTATGGCGACTGTGCCGTCGTGGCACATCATGCAGAGCCTGCTTGGACCTATTAGAGGATCGTCGAATATCGGGACGGCAGAATTTGCCGGAGATATCCAGGTATACCCTGTCGCCATGGAATTACCGGTCCCGGAACTGCGATTCCAGATAGGTCCGGCAACCGGTTGAGCGTTATGCGGAGTATGGCAAAAAACACAGACTCTCTTCAACGGATCATTTGAAACATATGCGAACGCATTCATATCATGCACGGAACCGCCTGAGCAGGTGCCCGGCGCCATTCCCGCTTCAGACGGCTTAGCTGTCATTATCAGAAGGATCACTATGAATAGAAATTTTGTCACAAATAGATACACTGAAGCCTGTCTTGATGAAATGTAGGTTTTCGTGTGCAAGCAAAAGACATGCCTTGCAACCGAGCTGGCCTAAGAGTCTGATGTATGGCATATTTATCTTTTTGTGTTACAAAAGCATATTGTATAGACAGGTTTTTTGGCGGGCCATTCCAAGTTATATGGCAAGGTATAGCATGTCTTTGTGCCGCCTGTCGCGTCATTCGGCGCGGCAACTCCGGACTCCGATCATGATGATGCTGCCGGCAGGAGGGGGGATATATGACCATTAGGATCTATTGCCGATTTCTCGTTGCGGCCATGCTCGTCCTGGCATCGACCACCAGTTGCAGCAGCGCAGGGCTGCGACCGGACGAAATCAGACTCCCTCCAGGCTTCAGCATCGCCGTCTATGCCGCCGATGTGCCGGGCGCACGCTCCATGACCATCGGCGCCAGGGGCACCCTGTTCGTCGGCAGCCGCGGCGAGGGCAAGGTCTACGCCATTGTCGACCGCAATGGCGACCACAAGGCCGACGAAGTGATTACCATCGCCAGCGACCTGAAGTCACCCAACGGGGTGGCCTTCCGCAATGGCGCCCTCTACGTCGCGGAGATCAGCCGCGTGATCCGCTTCGACGACATCGAGGAGCACCTGAACGACCCACCCAAGCCGGTAACGGTCAACAACTCCTTTCCGGACAAGAGCCATCACGGCTGGAAGTTCATCCGCTTCGGGCCGGACGGCAGACTCTATGTTCCGGTGGGGGCTCCATGCAACGTCTGCGAGGAGAAGGATGCTCGCTTTGCCTCGATCATGAGAATGCTCCCGGATGGCAGCAACCTGGAGATATTTGCCCGCGGAGTGCGCAACACGGTCGGATTCGACTGGCATCCCAAGACCGGAGAGCTTTGGTTCACCGACAACGGCCGTGACTGGCTGGGAGACAACAAGCCGCCGGACGAACTCAACCGGGCCTCCAGGGCCGGACTGCACTTCGGCTTTCCTTACCGGCACGGGCGGGACATAACCGACCCCGAGTTCGGCAAAAGCAGGCGCAACGAGGAATTCGTCCCGCCGGAAATGGAGCTCGGTCCCCATGTAGCGTCGCTCGGCATGCGGTTTTATACCGGCACCATGTTCCCCGAGAACTACCGCGGCCAGATATTCATCGCCGAACACGGCTCCTGGAACCGTTCCGTACCCATTGGTTACCGGATCACCCTGGTCCGCCTCAAGGACAACCGCGCCGTATCCTACGAACCCTTCGCGGAGGGGTGGCTGCAGCACGGCAGCGCCTGGGGACGTCCGGTCGACTTGCAGGTCATGCCCGACGGGAGCATGCTGGTTTCGGACGACAAGGCCGGCGCCATATATCGGATCAGTTACCGGAGATGACCGGTTTGACCCGCCCTCGTCATTGCCGTGGCGGCTTTATATGGTAGACTTGGCAACAGCAGTACCATCTTGGATGAAGCCGGGAATGAGCGCACTTCCCCGGTTTCGGAAATGTGAGGAACCCATGAAAAAAATGGCAGCAGGCAGCGCAATATTGGCGGTAATCCTGACTCTTTCAGGTTGCTGTCACCACCATCATGCAACGTATGTGCGGGACGCCCCAGACCGGGTCAAGGCAGCCGACTGGTCCAAGATGGAGACCGCAACCGTCACCATGACCGATTTTGCCTTCAACCCCGCCAACCTAGTCTTTCGCCAGGGGGTCCCCTACAAACTTGTGATCGAGAATAAGGGCACCCAGAAACATTACTTTACCGCCGAAGAGTTTTTCAGGGCAATCGCCACCCGCAAACTCCAGTCAAACAGTGACGGCGAGGTAAAGGCGCCATATTTCAGCGCCATCGAGGTCTATCCCGGCCGCACTCTCGATCTGTATTTCATTCCAGTGTCAACGGGGAGTTTCCACCTGGTTTGTACGGTGGAAGGACATGCCGGAATGGGGATGAAGGGGGAAATCCGTATTGAATAGGGATTCGGGAGCCACACTCCCCTGTGTATCTACTAGGCCGCGGGATTTTTCCTGCGGCCTTGTTGTTTGCACGGTTCCGGATGCAGCAACTGACCCCGTAGATTCCCGCTTTTCAAATCGAAAACCAACAGTTTCCCGTCCGGAGATTCCGGACGGGAAACTAATTACTGCAGGGCCTGTTCCAGCTCCTCCCGCAGCTTATCCTCCATCCCCTGGTAGCGCGG
>DATNCC010000380.1:0-10254 GCA_035571735.1 Dongiaceae bacterium
GCCGATCTTGACCCGGTCCCCCACCCGGAAGGCCCGCCGGTAGGTCATGGTCAGACCGGCCAGCACGTTGGAAATGACCGATGATGAGCCGAGCGAGAGGATGACACCCAGGAAGATGGATACTCCTTTGAAGGCGGGCGAGTCGGATCCCGGGATATAGGGGAAGGCCACCACCGCCATGAAGGCAACGAGCAGGAAACCGGCGATCCTGAAGGTCGGCCGTGCCCATTCGGGGTAAAAACCGGGGAAGGTGATGGCTCCGCTTTCCAGCCCCTCGAAAAACATGCGCATCAGCTTGAACAGGTAGTTGGTCACAAAGGCAAGCACGGCAAGGAAGATCAGGTTCGGTGCGTGCTTCAAAATCCCTATCCCCATTGTTGTCAGGGGCACCAGCAGGAAATCGAGCAGTTCGTTGGAGAGGGAGCGGGTCCAGGGGAAGAAACTCAGCACAAGATGGAAATAGATATAGAACAGCATCAGGATGATGACGAGCCGGACGGTCCGCATTGTGCCGATAAGAAGTGCTTTTATTTGCTCGGCCTTGACGATGACGAATGATTGAATCCGGATGGAAGCGATTTTGTCCGCAAGCCTTACCTCGATGATCCCATTCTGCACCTTGCGAAAGAGGGTGCGGACCAGGAGCAGACTCACGAGGAGAATAATCGTTGCGATGCTGCTCCAGAGAACCCCGACCCCAATTTCCCTGGGAGTCCGGTCCTGGCGGTAGCGCTCTACGGCTTCGCGAATCTTTTTGACATAGATTTTTGCCAGTTCTTGTCGTGTTATCCCTTCCGTCCTGGCATCGGCGTCACGAACCGACATGATGACTCTGTCGCCGGCGACGATTTCCGTCGCAAACTCTTCCTCGACCGTCATTATTGCGTCGGATCTGACAGAGTGATCCCTGGCCAATTTTTCAATTCTGGCGCCGATCCCGCTCGCCCGCTCCTCCGCGGAAAAGGCCTGCACACCTCGCACTTGAAAGAGCTTTGTTCCATCGAGCGTGACCGAAGATACCTGGAAAGCGGACTCCTGGACCGATACTGGTCCGTCCGGCGACTCCGCGGCAGTCCCCAACCGGGGGAAGGCCAGCACCCCTGCTGCAATCAGGATGATCAATAAATGAGCTGCACGCGTCATAACTCCTCCCGGAAAATGGTTGATTCTACGATTCACAGTTTTGCTTTAGCATCTGCACTGCCGAGGGCTCCAGGACGCCATTGAGCAGCCGCCTGCGGCCGGCAGCAGAAGGGCAGCATCCGCATCCTCAGATATCCAGGGTCAGCCGCCCCTTGCCGCGGGAGACGCAGACCATCATCTTCTTCCCTTCCTCACGTTCGGCGGCGCTCAGGACGGAATCGCGGTGGATGACAGTACCGTCCAGTACCGTTGTCTCGCAGGAACCGCAGCTCCCCGCCCGGCAGGCAAAGGGGATTTCACAGCCCGCCCTTTCGAGACTGTCGATCAGGAGTTCGTCGGCCCCGACCTCGATCGTCAGTGCCGAACGCTTGCAGAACACCTCGAACGGCAGGTCGCCCTTTCTGGGGGCGGCGCCGAACCGCTCGACATGGATCGTCTCTTCCGGCCAGCCGAGCGCCTCAGCCGCCTCAATGGCCGCATCCATCAGCCCTTCGGGACCGCAGGTATAGAGATGCGTCCCCATCGGCTGGCGGCGGATGAGGGCGGGGATGTCGAGCCGCTGCCCCAGGCTCTCGTCGTAGAGGTGGGTGGTGGGATCGTTCTCGAATATTAGTTCGTCGGTGAAGGCCGCTGTCTCGCCGCTGCGGAAGGCGTAGTGCAGTTCGATCGCCTCGCCCTGCTGCTTGAGGTAAAAGCGGTGGGCGATCAGCGGCGTGATGCCGATCCCCCCCGCGATCAGGAGGTGCTTGGCGGCGTGCTCGGCCGGGGGAAAGCAGTTGGCCGGCACGGAAATCGTCAGTTCGGTGCCCCTTTCAACCCGCTCGTGCAGGTACTTTGAGCCCCCTTTCGAGTTGGCGGCCAACTGCACCGCGATGAAGTAGGTCAGGCGTTCGCCGATGCCGGCGTTGAGGAGCGAATAGCTGTTGCGATGGACCCTGTCGTTGTCGCGCATGTGGACGATGATGTGGCTTCCCGGCGTGAAGCGCGGCAGCAGCCCCCCGGTGGGGTGGATGAGCTTGAACATTTTGACCGTGGAACTGACGTCCCTGACCCACTGGACCTTGACCGTCATGGTCGGGCGCTTGTCCAGCCCCAGCTGGTGATCGGACATGGCGGCCAGCTTCTCGGCGGTGGCCACCTGGCTGACGGCGCTCTCGGTCGGCCGTACGGTCGTCACCGCCTTTTCCGTTCGGCGCTCGAACCTGACCGGCAGGCTGTCGAAGCCGCGGTTGCTCAGGGCTGGGTGGGGTTCAGGCTCACCAATGGAACTGAAAGAGGATACGCGGGAGAACCACTCCTCGAAGGCAAGCTGGGCCTCAAGCCGTGCCAGCGACTGGCCGATGCACTGGTGATTGCCGGCGCTGAAGGCCATCAGCCGCGGGATTTTGCGGCGGATGTCGAAGACGTCGGGATTCTCGAACACCGTCTCGTCGTGGTTGGCCGAGGCGAGTATGGGCGCAACCCAGCACCCCTTGGGGATGGTGACGCCGGCGATCTCCACCTCCAGAAGCGTCTTGCGCGGAACCATGGTAAACGGGCAGAGGTAGCGCAGGCTCTCCTCGAAGGCGCCCGCAGCCAGAGACAGGTCCTCGCTCAAAAGCCGCATCTGCTCCGGATGGGTGATCAGCAGATGCAACATCATCCCCATGGCCTGCGTTGTCGTGTGATTGCCGGCCACGATGAAGAGCCGTGTCAGCTTCAGCACCTCTTCCATGGTCAACTTCTCGCCGCTTTCGGCCGCATGGACCAGGTGGGTGATCATGTCTTGCCCAGGCGACCGGCGCCGCTCCTCGATCTGCACCCTGACATAGGCCTCGAACTCCTTGACGTCGCGGACAATCTCAGCGAAGCGCCTCTGTCTTTCCGCCTCGTCCCTGATCTCATGGGCGGTGTTCTGTCCCAGGGTCGACTCGGCCCAGCGTTTGAAGGTCTCGACCATGGACGGATCGACACCCAGCAGCTCCGACAGCACTGTGGATGGGAATGGGAGGGTGAAATCCCTGACGAAATCGCACTCGTTGCCGCGGGCCATGATCTGGTCGACCATCCGGCGGGCGACCCCCAGGACGTGCGGCTCCATGGCCGCAACCCGCTCCGGGGTGAAGGCCTGCTGCACCAGAGAGCGCACCCTTGTATGCTTGGGCGGATCTTCCCGGATCATGGTGGTAAGCGTCGTCTCCTCCTCGGCGCCAGGAATCGGCCTCCCCAGGGGGAAAGCGGCGGAGAAGGACCTGAAGTCCCGCAGCACTGCATCGCAATCGGCCCAGCGCAGCAGACCGACGTATCCGACCGGCTCGACCCGGCAGAGCGGCCCCTGGGCGCGCAGCTCTTTCAGCATGCGGTTCGATTCCTCGATGAAGTTCGGAGCCTGCAGATCCAGCACCGGCAGTTTGTCAAAGCCGGACGGTACAGGATTTGTCGGATTGGAAGTCATGGTGTTCTCTTCAGTCATGATTGCACTCCTTTCATCTTTCTGGCGGTTCCGCAGGAGGCTCGTACCAGCGCTCTCGGGGCACCACTGTGACATTCATCCGCGGTCGCGCCGCTACTCTTTGACCCAGTGCAGCACATCCTTGACGACCGACCAGCGGGGGGAATGATTTTCCGCCCCCTTGCCGAGAATCCACTTGTCATAGAGTGCCTGCACTGTTCCCGCCGATTTCTGAACATTGAGCCAGCTGTTGAGGAATACCTGCAGTTCCAGGTTGTTGTATGCCACGGCGTAGGCCACCGGAAACTTGTTTATGTGCGTTTTGAAGAAGACCGCCTTGTAATCGGGATGGAGCACCGTCCATGCCATGCCCGCCTCCAAACTGATGAGCAGACCGTCAAACCGCTCTTTCCCAGCAAAGAACTGCCGGTCCGAATCGATCCGGACGAAATCAACATTGGGGTAGTTTTTCCTGATCTTATCCATGGCAGTGTAATCACCGACCGTGGCGATCACCAGCCGGCCGGCCTGGTGAATCCTCTCCGGACTTGAGAACTCTTCCCGGCGATACCCCTTGACCACCAGCGCCATGGTCAGCTCCAGCACCGGCTCGGTGAAGGTGAGACTGACGAGACGGTCCGGACTGAGTTGCAGCGCGGAGATGGCCACATCGAAGCGGCTACCGCTCAGATCGGCTGCCAGTTGGTCCGGGTCGTAGGGGATGAACTCTACCGGCACATTCAGGTTGTGAGCGAGACGGCCGATGAGGGCAACATCGAAGCCGACCAGCTCCTGGCGGCTGTTGTAGTAGGAGAACGGTACCTGGTCGGGGTTGTAGCCGACTTTCAACACCCCCCGCTTGACAATGGTGCTGATAGTTGGCGGACCTCCAGGGTCAACGTTCCCGCGTTCCGGAGGCGGGGGCAATATAGGCGGCGCATCGGCGACCTGCATCTCCATCAGAGCCTTGCCCAGGGTGTATTCGGGGTGGAACGTCCGGGCCAGTACGACGCGGGTGGCGCCAACGGCCAGCAGTACTACGGCCAGTGAAACAGCGCCGAAGACGGCAAACTCTCTGCCCCGTAGCCGGGAGTTCCTGGTCAGCAGGGTAATGGAGCCGAGCGTCAGTACAAGGAGCCCCATGGCGGAGAGCAGACTGGAGAATTTGTCGGTAACCAGCCGTGCCACAATGAAGAGCTGGAACAGGTCAGTCGGCACGCGGATGCTGTCCAGCAGGGCCGGGACCGCCAGATTGGCACTGCCGAAGAAGTTCATGAGCCCGTTCAGGGCAAGGAGGGGATAGTCCTGCACCGGGACCGGCCGGCCGGTGAACCAGCCGGCAAAGAGGATGAAGATCAGTGTCGACAGCTTCCCAAGGCTGGGAAAATTGAAACTGATCGGTATGATGCTTTCCGCAAAGTCCTCCGTTTCCGCGCGATCCGGGAAATATTTTTGGCAGAGCTCCTTGGCCCCTTCCGTCAGGAGAGGCAGCACCAGGAACAGGTTGCCGGTCACAAAGGCCGTTACGAGCGCATTACGGGAAAGCCCCACGACATCGCGGTAGCGGAACGGCGTAAAGGTGGTGAGGAACAGGGGCAGTATCCAGAAGGTGAGCAGCAGGGCCGCAACAATATAGGCGGCGAAGAAGATCCCCAGCCGGTCGAACTGCTCGGGACTCATGGTGCCGGCAGTTGCCGCACAGATGGCGAACACCCCGATGGGGATCAGCCGCATGACCGCCTTGGTAGCCCGACTGAGCGCAGCGGAGAAGGTTTCAAGGGGCGCCAGCAGGTGTTCCTTATCCTTCGTCCCGATCAGTGCCACACCCACCGCGGCGAAAAACAGCACCACCGCCGGGACCGCGGTGTCGGAGAGGGATTTGAACGGGTTGGACGGGATATACAGGTCCAGGTAATCGACCTCTTTCTGAGGCAGAAGCGTCGTGTCGCTGAAAAAGGAGGCTGTCTCCAGACGGGGGAAGGTGAAGGGGGTCAGGAATATGACCGCAAAACCAAGCAGCCACATGACCAGGGTGAGCAAGCCGACCTTGGCGGCGATCCCCTTTGCCTGCTCGCTGCTCATGCTGCCGATGCCGAGCATTAGCGAAGTGGCGATGTAGGGGATGACCGTCATCTGCAGCAGCTTGATGAAGGCAATTCCCACGGTATCGAGAAACGCCACCCGGTCGCCGAAGAACAGGCCGGTGGCAATCCCTGACAGCAGGGCTATTATCACATGTGTGGAAAGGCTCAGGCTGGAGATGCGCTTTAGAAGGTTCATTTGATAATCATCCTTGAATGGGCTCCAATTGAACGCTCGGCGACGAGCGGGCAATGTTGTGTTGCTACTCGCTCACCCGGTTGTTCCGCTGGGCTGTTCGAGCTTCGTGATGTCTTCCGGCAAAAGCCATTACAATTGTCCGTTTGCTGTGGTTCATCTTTTCCTCCTTGGCATCCCTTCAGCCACCAGGGACCACTGTCTGTACACTTCCTCGGCCTCGGAATTCTTCCCCTGCTTTTCGTAGATACCGCCCAGCAGCCTGTAGGCATCGGCGTAGGTCGGATGTTTCCTCATCAATTCGTTGAGCAGCGCAACCGCTCCCTCGCTGTCCCCCTGCTGATTCAGGTAAAAAGCGAGTGTAAATGCATACCTGGGCTCCTGTGGCCTGAGTTCCGCCGCCTTCCTGCACCATGTCATCGCTTCGTCGATACGGTCCCGGGCCATGATGATGCACATGTTGTAGGCGGCGCCGGCCAGCTGCGGATCTGCCCTGAACGCTGCCTTAAGGTTTTTCTCCGCCGCCGGCAGTTCCCCCTGTTCGGCCTTGAGAAGCCCCAGGTTGAACAGGGCCGGGGCGCTGTCCGGGGCGATCTGCAGGGCGCCGTTCAGCCGCTCCTCGGCCTTGCCGGTCTCGCCCAGTCCGGCATGGGCCATGGCGGCGTTGACCAGGGCCGCTATTGCCCGCGGCTCCCGCCGCAACGCCTCGTCAAACTCGGCCAGTGCCTCCTGTGGCCGGTTCTGCCCCAGGTAATAATTTCCCAGGTTGTAGTGGGCATCCCAGCTGTCTGGTCGCGCCATGAGGCTCTCCAGGTACTCTACGGTGGCCCTGCCGATCTGCTCCGCTACCTTCCCCTGGGGTTTGAAGCCAGGGAACTGCGCCAGGGCCGCGGCGGCCCGCACCCGTACCAGGCGGCTATCGTCAGCCGTGGCGGCGGCGATCTCCGGGAGCAATTCCGGTGATGGGCCGTGTCCCAGCCCCTCCACGGCGGCGCTACGCACCAGCGGTGACGGGTCAGTCAGGGCCTTGCGCAGCACCGGCATCTTGGCCGTATCATCACAGAGCGCCAGCAGACGGATCAGTGAAGTGGTGAAGATTTCATCGCTTTTGGGATCGCTGATGTAGGCCAGCATCTCCGGGAGTTTCGTCCAGTCACGCTTGCGGGCCGCGTCAACCAGCGTCGCCCGCTTGAGGAGCGGCGCCTGGTAGTCTTTCTTGTGCCACCGGCGCACCGTGCGGTTGGCCCAGGCGGCGTCTTTCTCCCCGTGGCAGCCGTTGCAGGCGTTGGGCGATTTGTAGGCAAGGGTCGCCGCCGGGGTCGGCGGCAGCATGGAGTGGCCGGTGCGCCGCATCCGGGCGAATTCGGTGGTCGGCATGTGGCAGGCGACGCAGCGGCTCGCCTCGCTCTGTGCCGGGTGGCGGCTGTGGGCGACCACGTTTTGCACCCGCTCCGCGTGGCAGGGGAGGCAGGCCTTGTTGGCATCCTCCGATTTTCGGAACCGGTAGCGGCCGCTGGAGGTGTGGCAGGCGACGCAGTGGAGTTTGCCCCCCTTGGCGCAGGGGCTCATGCGCCAGGAGGTCTGGGTGTAGTTCTCCCCCAGGTCGCGGCCATCGGGATAGAAATCCGAGCTTTCCAGGGTCACAAGATCGAAGTGGTCGAAGAAGCGTTCCGGGGTACGGTACCCCGCTGTAAGCGGCAGCGCCTTGGAATGGCAGGAGTTGCAGGCGTCGTTGTGCTGGGCCGGGGTGAATTTCTTCGTGCGGATGAGTTGCAGGTCCGTGCTGTCGCCGGGCTTCTCACCTTTGGGGAGCTGGCGCATGGCCGTGTTGTGCCCCTCCGACGGGCCGTGGCAGGTCTCGCAGTTGATCCCCGGCTCCTTCCAGGTGGTGGCGTAGCTCTCCGTTTTGGGGTCGTAGTTGCCGGAGAGCTGGCTCACGTGGCAGCCATAGCAGGAGGTGTTGAAGGTGTAGGGCCACTCCCGCCACCCCACCGGTTCTTCACCCTGCTGCTGTCCGGGGATGTGGCGCAGGCCGGAGAGGGCGATGTCGAACCACTCCTTCTTCCGGACGTCGTAGGCCACCGGCAGGGTCTGGAGGTGGCCCCTGTCCATGGTGGTCAGAAAGTAGAAGACGTTCTTGCCGCCGAGGGCGTACGCGATCCGGTAGTGTTTCTCTTCCCCTTCCCCGGATTCGACCACCTCGCCGGTAGCGAGATCGGCACGGTAGCTCAAATCCTTGATTCTGACCGGATGCGCCGGCGCGATGAGCCGCTCACGGGCAAACTCCTTCGAATAGGGCCGCATCGCCAGGCCGTGCATGGAGGTTGACCAGAGACCATGGAACCGCTCGTGGCACTCCTTGCAGCTTTGCGATCCAGCGTAGGCACCCGGCAGTGCAGAATCCGCCGAGTGCACAGCTGCTGCGAGGGAAAAGTATGCCCAACTGAACATCGCAAATGCCGTGGCAAAAGATCTTTTCATGGGTACCCGCAATTCGTGATTGTTGAGCTGGACTGAAACTCAACTGAGTTACGTTATATTTGTACCATGGAAAAGGTTTGTTCACAAAAATGGGCGATGGTTCAGCGTTTCTCTGAGGTTCCCCGACATGCGACATATTTAATGAGACAACCTGGTTCGACCTCAGGCACAGTGTGCCACCCAAGTTGCCTGTATTGCCCAACTCGTGATATTATTAGGAAAAAGAGAGGGCATAAAAAAGATAGCCCAACAGACACGTAGCGCTTCTCAACTACGTGATGTGAGAGGAGATATGAAAATGCTGACTTATATGAAGAAATTGTCAACGTTGTTTGTCACGCTGTCGCTGGTGCTGATGTCGGCGTTCGTAAGTCAGGCTGTAGCGGCTTCCGTCGATATACCAATGACGACCTTTACCATTTCCAAGCTTGGCGACCTCACCCTTGTGGTGAAGGACGGCGTACCCCAGACCATCGTCGTGAGGGGCCGGGATGTCACCGGGAGTAACATCAGTTTCAGCACCAACGGAACGCCCTACATGGGTGACGTATCGCTGAGCAACAACCTGACGCTGCAGCCGGGAACAATGCCCCTGATGTTCGATCATTATGGGAAGCTGTGCTTCACCGTGGGCGACAGCGTACTCGTACTGGAATATAAGGGCACGGCTACAAAAACCGTGGACCTGATGAAGCTTACGAAGACGCTGTACTCCAAGGGTGACTTTGTCGTTGCTGATGGGACCGGTCCGTTTGCAGGACTCAAAGGCATGACGGGCACCTACAAGCTGAATGAAGTGTGCCACATCGTGGCAGGTGAACATCCTAAAGTGGGATCGCCGGTTGAAGTCACGTTCTCAACCATGTAACCTTGTAAAACTTAGGGGAGTATCTCACGTTTGAAATAATGGGCCGCTTGCGAATAGCAACGGCCCTTTTTTTTGTGCGCGAGGCATGGCGACCTTCTTTTTAACGGCTCAGTAACACCCAGGCGGGAGATTTGTGCCAATCAGGAAGAAAATAAATCTGTCCCGATGGAGTTCTGGGGACATCAGTATATAAAACTACTGACTAATTAATGAACTGTCCCCGGAATACGTCCCCGGCGGGTATCACTTCACGGCTTTTCCCGCCTGCTGCAAGTTTAGGAAGTAGTCGACGATCTCCCGTGTCTTCTCAAGCGGCACCGTCTCCGGGTCGTGTTCGTGCATCCGGCGGACGACGTCTTCCCACCCCTTCCGATCGAACCGTTTGTCCTGGAGGTCCTTCATTTCGTGGCACGGGGCGCAATGTTGGTCGAAGACGGTCGTTCCTCCCGGCGCCACGTCCCTGCGGCCATAATTGAGCACGAGGAAATGGAGGATCTGCCTCGCTTCGGCGGGCCTGATCTGGGGGCGGGCCAGAGCCACCATCCGGGTCATGACCACCTCCCACTGCTTCGAGGTGCGTGAATGCAGGATGTTGGCGAGGAGATGGCAGTTGGCGCACTTGTGAATCAGGAGCGCCTTCCCGATAGCTTCATCGTTGAGTTCCGGCAGCTCCGCGTGGGAGATGTAGGGGGCGCCCTCCAGCACTCGCAAGACGTAATAGCTGCCGGTCAAGATCGCCATCGGAAAGGCGAGCAGGTAGATCCCGGTCCCGAGGGCGAAGAGGTTCTTGCCCAGGCCCTTGAAGTAACGTGCGACCCCCACTTTGAGGACGACGAGGAACAAGCAGCCGATCGCCAAGGCGAAGTGGATCGCCACGCGGGGCGGCGACTCCTCCCAAAAGTCCTCCAGTCGCCCGAACATCGTCACGAACATGAGCAGGAAGAGGAGCGTGCAGATCCACCCGCTCGCGCTGTGGATCGTCCGATACGGTATGCGCTGCGAGCGCTCCTGTCTTCCGAGCAGGACCATCATGCTCCAGACGGCGATGGCGCCC
>DATNCC010000381.1:0-8764 GCA_035571735.1 Dongiaceae bacterium
AATCGGCTGGGATACCTATAAGAAAAAGTGGTCTAAATATGTAAATATTGATAAACCTGTTTATGGAACGGATCCAAATGACCTCGAACTCAACCCACATTCCTCTTATCTTAAAATTATTTCTGAGCTTGGTTTAGTTGGTCTTTTATTATTTACATTTTGTTTATTGTTGCTTTTAAATAAGACCCTTTCTTATTTACTGAGAGATGATTTTACAGCTTATTTTGGAATCTTGTTTATCATAATATTCCATGGTTTTTTCGATAACAATTCGTATGGAAACGAGCGCATATTTTATATCATTGTGGGCTCTATATTTGCCAAAATATACTATCTCAATGTCGCAAAAAGCACGTTATTAGATTATCAACCGACAGGTAAAATATGAAAAATGATATTATTCATATTCTTATTTTCACCAGTGTCCCAAGAACCGGAGATAAGATGGCCGGTGGAGTACAGACCGTCGCCTACAACTTTTTGAAGGGAATCGCACAGTATCAGGAATTCCAGATTAGCGTAGTCGATTGTTTCGGTGACGAGAAAAATGATATATATATCAGGGAAAACAATATCGATTATTATTATGTCGCTTCACCAAAACCTAAAATATTCAGCAGGATCATTCGGGAGATTCCTAAACTCAAGAAGCTGATCACTAAGATTGATCCCGATCTTATTCATGCTCATACGACAAGTACCGCTTACATTGCTTTACAGATAGGCAAACCTACGCTGCTCACCCCGCACCTTTCCATACTGGAAACCGTGAAAAGCAGGAAAGGATTCAAGGACAAGCTTAATGCGGCATTATATGCTTATCTGGAGTCTCAGGTATTGAAGAAAGTTAGACATATTATTCAAATCACTCCATACATATATGATGCATTCAAAATGCGAACAAAAGCCACTTTTTACCCTATAGAAAATCCAATCGACGCAAAATTCTTCGATACAATCGATAGGAATCCAGAAGAAAATTTCATACTATTCGTTGGGAAAGTAGACGACCGGAAGTCACCTTTACATCTCCTGATGGCTTACCAGAAAATTGTAAAAGATTTTGTTGACGTGCGGATCAAGATTGTCGGCCCCTTGTCTGACGGGAAATACCTGCAGAATATGAAGGAGTATTGTAGGGAGAACTGTTTAGATTCCGTTGAATTCACTGGTCCCAAATCTAAGGATGAGGTTCTCTCTCTTTACCGCAAATGCTTATTCCTTGTATTGCCTTCCAAACAGGAGGCTGCGCCTATGGTAATTGCCGAGGCAATGGCTTCCGGAAAACCGGTAATTGCTTCAAATGTTAGCGGGAACCCCTGGATGGTTAAGGAAGGAGAAACAGGCTTCCTCTATGAGTATGGAGACATTGACACGCTTGCAGCAAAAATGAGAATTCTATTGGCTGATTCATCACTGCGCAAAAAACTAGGGAATGTTGCACGTGGAGAGGCATATGGCAGATTTCATCCTGATGAAGTGGTCAAAAAAACGGTAGAAATTTATCGGCAGATTCTCGAGGAGGCCAGATGATATGGACCCTGTGGTTTTTCTTTACGATTTGATGGCGAAGGCGCGAAGAGTAATCAAACGTTCGATAATAAAAAGGAAATTCGGGAAATGCGGAAAGAGGTTCAAATTCGACCCTGACGGGACATTCCTACGCCCTAACCTGATCGATATTGGCGATGATGTCTTTATCGGCGAAAAAGCACATTTTTCTGCCTCTGAAGGGATAAGGATCGGTAATTCAGTGATGTTCGGGCCCTACCCGATGATTATCGGGGGAGACCATAATTTTTCCGTTGTTGGGAAACGTATGGCAGACATACACGAGGGTGGCATAAACAAACCTGTCATCATCGAAGATGATGTCTGGTTTGGCGCACGTGTTCTCATTCTAAAAGGTGTCACGGTTGGTGAAGGAGCAATCGTCGGTGCTGGATCGATTGTGACGAAGGACATTCCTCCTTATGCAATTGCGGTAGGGAGCCCATGCCGCCCTTGTAAGACGCGTTTTACCCGCGAGCTGTTACAGGAGCATCTCGCTAAGGTCGGGAGCCGATTGTCCGTCAAAGATATTATTGAGGCTTGGAAAAGATGCAACATCATTTCCGAATAATGTTTATTTACCCAGGGCCACGGACCTTGGGGGGGATTACTGCCGTAGTCGATAACTATAGCAAAAGCACTTTTTTGCGACAAAACGATTGCACATATTTTGGTACAAGCACAGAGGGTGGGCGCTGTGTTAAATTTGCATATACTCTGTTGCGGCTCTTCGATTTTATAATCCTTGCCGCTGTGAAAAGGCCCGGAGTTGTAGGAATACACACCGGATCAGGCATCAGCTTCTTTCGAAAATCTCTTTTCGGGCTGGCAGCACGGATGCTGTGTATCCCCGTGGTTTACCATGTTCATCCATCACACTTTTATGATTTTTATGTATCGGGCAGATCGCTGAAAAAAGTTTACGTCCGAAATGTTTTGGCCTTAAGTGAGGCTCTCGTTTTCCTAACGGAAGATATGGCCAACAAATTTCGTATTGAGTTTCCTGACAAGAAGATATTTGTATTGCCGAACCCGGTAGATGTTTCCGCGTATCAGGCAGTTCCACGTTCTCCAATGGAAAAGAACTATACCATCCTTTTCTTGGGATGGATCATTGCCGGAAAAGGTGTCTACGATATTGTCGATATAATTCACGACGTCGTTGAAATGTACCCTTCAGCACAATTCATATTTGCCGGGAATAAAGAAGTTGAAACTCTTCGCGCAAAGATCCGGGAATGCGGAGTGGAAAAAAATGCTTCCGTGCTCGGGTGGGTTCAGGGGGATGAGAAGATAAAGCTCTTGAGATCGAGCCGCATCCTTCTGTTGCCCACTTATACGGAAGGGATTCCCAATGTTCTGCTGGAAGCAATGGCAAGTGGCCTTCCTGCAATAACAACAGCCGTCGGGGGTATCCCTTCCATTTTCACAGAAGGCATAAACGGATACTATATAGCCCCGGGGAATAGGGGTGACTTGAAGGCGATGATCCTTAAACTTCTGAGCGATTTCCTTGAGTGCGAGAGATTGTCGCGTTCAACGCAGGCGGCTTCCCATAAGTATGACGTTGAAACGGTCGGTGCAAAACTGGAGAAAATATACCGAACCATATTGCATCAGGAGGAAACTTGAAGCAACTCGCCCAAAAACTGAAAAACGGAGAAATGCAGATTCTGGAGGTAGCGCCGCCAGTGATAGGCCCAGGCATGGTGCTGGTGCGTAATCACTATTCTCTGATCAGCGCCGGAACTGAAGGAAGTACTGTTACCTCTGCCCGTAAAAATCTTTTAGGCAAGGCAAAGGAGCGCCCCCAGCAGGTCAAGCAGGTTCTTGAGGTATTGAGACAGCAGGGACCTGTTCAGACTTATCGTGCCATCATGAAGAAGCTCGACTCCTACTCACCGCTCGGCTACAGTAGTGCCGGCGAGGTGATTGATATTGCGTCTAACGTCAGGGGATTTGCGGTTGGTGACCTTGTGGCTTGTGCAGGGGTAGGTTTTGCGAGTCATGCCGAGATCGTGGCCGTCCCTGCCAACCTCTGTGTGAAGCTTCTCCACGATGCCGATTTGAAAATGGCAGCTTACAATACGCTGGGCGCGATAGCCTTGCAGGGGATACGGCAGGCAGATTTGCGATTCGGGGAAACCTGTGCGGTTATAGGGCTTTGTTTGTTGGGTCAGATAACCTGCCTGTTGCTCCGTGCAAGTGGAATCAAGGTGGTCGGGATTGATATCGATCCACACATGGTCGAGACCGCCTCTAAACAGTGTGCTGACCTGGCCTTTACCCGTGACGAAATCGGACTCCCCGAAAAAATTGATGAATTTACCGGTGGAATCGGCGTGGACGGTGTCATCATCGCTGCTGCAACCCACAGCGCCGACCCGATAAACTTTGCAGGAAGAATCGCCCGGAAGAAGGGGAAAGTGGTGATTGTCGGCAATGTACCGACCGGCTTTGACCGTGATCCTTACTATTATCGGAAGGAACTGGAAGTGCGCATGTCCTGTTCCTACGGACCGGGACGTTACGATCTCAATTATGAGGAAAAGGGGATCGATTATCCAGCCGGTTATGTGCGCTGGACCGAGAACCGTAACATGCAGGCGTTCCAGGAAGCTGTTCATTCCGGGAAGATCGACATCAACTACCTCACCACTCACACCTTTGATCTGGATAATGCTGCCGATGCATACAACCTGATTTTGAGCAAGTCTGAGCCGTTTCTGGGAATTCTGATCAAGTATGACCTGCAAAACAAACAGCTGATTCGAAAAATCATTACCAACACCGGAAGGGCAACTGGGAGCGTCGCAATTTCATTTGTCGGTGCCGGCAGTTATGCGATGAGCCATTTGCTCCCAAATATTCCGAAAGACTCGGAGATCGTCCTCAAGGGGATTCTGACCTCATCCGGTACGAGTTCCAGAACGGTTGCCGATAAATTCAAGTTCGAGTTTTGCACATCCGATGAAAATGATATTTTCAATAGTTCCGAAACCAATACCGTATTCATCGCCACACGTCATAACAGTCATGCGCCATATGTTACCACGGCTCTCAGAGCAGGTAAGAATGTTTTCGTAGAAAAACCTCTCTGTCTCACGGAAACAGAACTTGCAGAGATTGACCGGATTTACCGGCAGCCAACAGCCAATGGCCCTCAACCGCTTTTAATGGTCGGCTTCAATCGAAGATTTTCACCTTTGATAAAAATCTTGAAAGAGAAAATCGGCTCCGGTCCGATGGCCATGTTGTACCGGATAAACGCAGGGGCGATTCCCTCCGAATCCTGGATCCAAGACAAAGAGATTGGCGGGGGCCGGATCATCGGAGAGATCTGCCATTTTGTCGATCTTCTCACCCATATCAACGGTTCTCTGCCTGAACGCGTCTTTGCCTCTGCCGTGCCTGATCCACTCGGGTTAAGCGATACCCTGGCAATTAACCTTGCTTTCAGCAACGGGTCGATCAGCACCATCTCATACTATGCAAACGGTGCCAAATCTATGGCAAAAGAATACATAGAGATTTACTGTACAGGAACGATTGCCGTCCTGAAAGATTTCAAGGAGCTGGAAGTATACGGGGGCGGTTCGCCAATTCGGAAAAAGCTCCTTAATCAGGATAAAGGGCAAGAGGGAATGGTTAAAGCCTTTGTTGAAGCAGTAAGGATGGGAAAGCGTGCACCTATTGACTACAATGAAATCCACGCCGTTACAGTGGCCACCTTCAAAATTATTGAATCACTGAAATCGGGTAACAGTGTGCGACTGGGAACTGCCCAATAAGAAGAAAACATGGACTTTGATTATCATCTTGCGAAGCTTCGACAGCATATAGAGGCGGAGAATTTTGCCGGATATGACCCCTACGACGGTCTGAACAGCCCGATCACACGCGTCCTTTCGTTAGGCCGCAAGTACGGCCGCATCTCCTTCATTCAGGGGATGAAGCGCTCTCCGCTCAATCTGCGCCCGCTTCTCGGCATCAAAAAGGGGCACAACCCCAAGGGGATTGGCCTCTTTCTCTGGGGATACGCCAAGCTCTACAAGACCGATCCGCGCCCGGAGTACTTTGAGAAGACGGAACGTCTGCTCGATTTGCTGGAGCAATTGAAAAGCACCGGCTATTCTGGCAACTGCTGGGGATACAATTTCGACTGGCAGTCAAGGGCATTCTATGTGCCGAAACAGACTCCTACCATCGTCAACTCCGCATTCATCGGCCATGCGCTACTCGATACCTATCTCCATACAGGCAATAAAAAGGCCCTGGAAATGGCTGTTCCGATCAAGGATTTCATTCTCAACGATCTGAACCGCTCAGAGGAAAAAGGAACCATCTGCTTCAGCTACACGCCACTGGATCATACAGCAGTCCATAACGCCAATCTCCTGGGGGCGTCGCTCCTGATAAGGCTTTACCCCTACACCAACGACAAACGTCTGAAGGACACCGGCTTGGCGAGCCTGGCGTACACCATGAACCATCAGAAACCCGACGGCTCCTGGTATTATGCCGACACCTCCTTCCAGAGCTGGATCGATTCCTTCCACACCGGCTTCAATCTCCAGAGCATTCAGTATTTTCTTGAAGAAGGATTTGCCGAGGAATACCGGCCGGCTTTCGCCAGAGGGGTCGATTATTACGCACAGAACTTCTTTCTGGCCGACGGTACGCCCAAGTACTATCACGACAGGATATATCCCATCGACATCCACTCGCCGGCACAGGCTTTGGTGTTTTTCTCCAGAATGGGAAGACCCTACGATGAATTGACCGATCGTATCCTTACGTGGACCCTGAACAACATGCAGGATCAACAGGGTTATTTCTATTTCCAGAAACTGGAAAAGTACACAAACAAAATCCCCTACATGCGGTGGGGACAGGCATGGGCGTTCCATGCGCTGACAGAATATGCTTTTGCACGCAGCAAGGTGACTCCATTATGATTACGCTGGAAAGACTGAAAATTCTCGACACACCGGTCGATGTGGTGGACATGGCTGGGGCACTCGATTTTGTCGATCGCTACATCGCCGGCGCCGATAAACCGGGCTATATCCTCGCGGTCAACCCCGAAAAAGTCTATGCACTGCGTGAAAATCCCTTCCTCAAGGATTTCTTCCAGGAGGCAGCCCTCCTGATCCCCGACGGCATCGGCATGGTTTATGCCATGCGCCTGCTCGCCGGGAAGAAGGTTTCCCGGGTGCCGGGTGCCGACCTCATGCAGCAGATCTGCGCCCGCTCGGCAGGGAACGGTCATCGCATCTTCATCTATGGTGCGACGGAAGAGGTTAACCGGGGAGCGGTCGAGGAGTTGCAAAACCGCTATCCCGGGATAAACATCGTGGGGCGGGCCAACGGCTATGTCAAACCCGAGGAGATGGACGCTCTGGTGGAACGGATCAACAGAGCCGGGACCGACATCCTTTTTGTGGCGCTGGGGAGCCCTCGCCAGGAAAAGTGGCTTCACGAACACCTGCCGAAACTCAGCATCAAACTCGCCCAGGGGATTGGCGGTACCCTCGACACCATCACCGGGCATGTGAAGCGCGCCCCGCAGGTGTTTCAGTCACTCGGCCTGGAGTGGTTCTATCGCCTTGCCAGTCAGCCCTCCCGCGCCGGACGTCAGAAAAGACTGCCGCTTTTCGCTTGGGAAATACTGACGGCCAAACTGCGGAGAAAGTGAGATGCCGTCAGGCCAGATGTCTTGTACCATTGGTGCGGTCTTCGACTTCTGCGCCGGAAGAGTGAAGCACGCACGCCCGGACTGGGCAGTAATTTTCCGGAAAGCAAGTTTATTTCTTAAGAAAAGGAAATGATCATTTTCTTATTATAGTATTTTGTAGTATTTGTTGTAGCATTTCAATTCGTGTATCAGGGGTTTAGTGCGTGCATAGTCTTCTCCTGCCGGCTTATATATAACGATGCTGAAGATCGTTACCTTCTACATATTCCTGATCCCACTGATCATCTGCACAATTCTGGTGCCGTTTGTATCGCGTCTGTCGGTCAAAATCGGCGGGATCGACGCGCCCGGCCCGCGCAAGGTCCATGCGCAGGGCACTCCCCGCCTGGGTGGGATCGCCATCTTTGCCTCCCTGCTTTTCACAATCCTTTTTTTCTGTAAGATCGACCAACAGATGAAGGGACTGCTGACCGGGGCGATCGCAATTTTTTTGACCGGGCTGGCCGACGACCTGACCTGTCTCACCCCCCGCCAGAAGTTTGCCGGCCAGTTCCTTGCGGCAGGTCTGGCGGTTTTCATGGGCGGGATCACTGTGCAGCACCTGGGCAACCCCTTCGGATTAGGACTCCTCGAACTGGGACCACTGGCGGCGCCCTTCACAATCATCGCCATCGTCGGCCTGACCAATGCAATCAACCTGCTGGACGGCCTGGACGGTCTGGCAGGCGGCACCTGCGCCATAGCCTGCGTCTCCTTAGCGGTCATCTCATACACATCCGGCAATAAGACTCTTTTCCCGCTGGCGATCGCCCTGCTTGGCACCCTGATCGGATTTCTGCGTCACAACAACTTTCCGGCCAAAATCTTCATGGGGGACAGTGGAAGCCTGCTGCTGGGTTACTGTATGGGAACCTTCTCGATCATGCTGGTCTCCGGAGGCGCTTTGCCGGTTTCTCCATATGTACCCTTGCTGTTGTTGTGGGTGCCGATTCTGGACACCCTGGCAGTTATGTTCAACCGTATGCGCAAAGGGCGGCGGCTGTTCTCTCCCGACAAAACCCACCTGCACCACCGCCTGATGGATTTGGGAATCGGGCACAAATACACTGTACTGATCGTATTCGGGCTCACTTACTTCTTGAACATAATCGCAATCCTCGGTTGCCGATTGCGCAGTTGCGATGACGGCAACCTGGCCGATACCAGCCTGCTGATGCTTTTGGCAGCAACCGCAGCTGCCCTGTACTTAATTCTGTATAACCTGATATCTCGGAAACGGTGCGACAATGTTGATTTATCGAGCAATCAGTCCCTGCGCTCGACAGCTGCCTTCCGCTGGCTGGCCCGGATGACCGACTCCCTGGCGAAGATAATCAAGGCTCTGCTGATCTCTATCCTGCTGCTTCCCCTCCTGATTTTCCGGGTCGAATTCACCACCATTGTGATCGTGCCGTTACTCCTGCTGATTATAACGGCAGCGGCCTGCTACCTGTCAAAGAGTTCATGGCGGGATGC
>DATNCC010000382.1:0-12250 GCA_035571735.1 Dongiaceae bacterium
CTGGTCAGATTCCATCGAGACTTTTTGTAAAAAGGTGAGTGAACATGCCGACCAGGTAGTTGTCAGTACTGATTGGGGCTTCAACGAACAGCTGATTTTCTTCGGCAGTGGCATGAAGCTGTCAGAACCATTCTGGAATAACCGGAAAATACAAATTATTCCGAACTCTGTTTACCTGGTTCATCCGCCTGGATATTCCTTGCTTCCAGAGGGGATGGAATTTTTCAGAATGGCAATTAAGCAACCCCCGGGAAACATGACTATCCAACCATTCATGGACCGCCAGGGGAATGTCGCATTTTATGCCATCAGTTTCCAATAGACCGCAACAACATGCATCGTTAAAACAGCGCCGATCATGCCATTCCGACAGCCATGGTCACGCTGGAGAATATCATTCATTCATGTATCAGAAACTTATTGTGAAAGGGCAGCAGGATGCGCTCCATAGTCTTTATTTCCATGGTGCTGATCGTCATCAACTTAGCCGTATATATGCAGGTGGGAAATCACCAGTTCCTGGATTACGACAATGAAGTCTACGTTACGAGCAACCCCCACGTGGCAGGCGGAATAACCGGCGAGAATATCATGTGGGCCTTTACGTCCGTTTATGCGGGTAACTGGCACCCGATCACCTGGCTGTCGCATATGGCGGACGTCCAGCTTTTCGGCATGACCCCCCGCGGCCATCATCTCGCCAACGTCGTTATACATACGATCTCGGCCGTGATCCTGTTACTGCTCCTCTTCCGCGTAACCGGCTCACTGTGGCAAAGCTCGTTTGTCGCCGCCCTGTTCGCGCTCCATCCCCTGCATGTGGAGTCGGTTGCGTGGGTGGCGGAACGGAAGGATGTCCTCAGCGCGTTTTTCTGGTTCCTCACCCTCCTCATATATTCCGAATACGCGAAAAAGCCGAAGCCGGCGCTTTACTTCTTCACGCTCTTTTCCTTTGTACTGGGGCTGATGTCCAAACCGATGCTCGTAACCCTTCCCGTGGTCATGCTCATGATGGATTATTGGCCCTTGGGCCGCTTCAGGGGCAGGGAGCAGGGTGGGGGGGCATGCCGACTGTTCGGCAGTGGGGCGGCACTGATGGCCCTTGTGAAAGAAAAAATCCCCTTCTTTGCCTGCTCGCTCGTGTCTGCCGTGGTAACCATCTACGCCCAGCATTCTGGAGGGGCGATGAGTGATCTTGATGCGGTGTCCTTCGGGCTCCGCATCGAAAACGCCCTGACCGCGTATGTGAAGTACATCGGCATGACATTCTGGCCCCACGACCTCGCCGTTTTCTATCCGCTCTCGTTTTATATCCCGCTCCGGCAGACGATCAGCTCACTGCTGGTTCTGCTTCTCTTGTCCGCAATAGCTGTCCGGGCCAGGCACCGGAACCCCTGCCTTGCACTGGGGTGGTTCTGGTTCCTGGTCACCCTTGTGCCCGTTATCGGGTTGGTCCAGGTGGGAGGCCAGTCCATGGCGGACCGCTACACCTATATCCCCGTGACAGGGCTGTTCATCATGACCGCATGGGGAGTTCCGCTCCTGACAAAGGGCTTGCCACACCGGGAAGGCATTCTTGCCCTGCTCGCCGGTACGGTTATAGCCGCATCAGCCGCACTGGCATGGCAGCAGCTGCGCTACTGGCGGGACAGCATCACCCTCTACCGGCATACCCTTCAAGCCACGACCGGCAACTACTGGATTAATTACAATCTGGGGGTTGCTCTTGCCGGTAAAGGGGATCTTGATGGGGCAATACAGGAGTACCGGGAGACGCTTCGGATAAAACCGGATTATGCAAAGGCGCATAACAATCTGGGATTTGCTCTTGCAAGTAAAGGAAACCTGGATGCTGCGATGCAGGAATTTCAGGAGGCGCTTCGGATCAACCCCAATGACATGGATGTGCATAACAATCTGGGGCTGGTTCTGGCGCGGAAAGGAAACCTGGATGCGGCAATCCGGGAATTCCGGGAAGCGCTGCGGATAAACCCGGATTATGCGGAGGCGCAAAAGAATCTTGGCGTTGCTCTTGGCCAAAAGAGGATGCAAAATGAGTCCAGATAAGCTCCAACCGCTTTCTCCCGCTGACGTTGAAAAGGGCAGCAGGATGCGCTCCATAATCTTGATTTCCATTACATTGATCGTCCTTGTCGCCGCAGTATACTTGCAGGCCGGAAATCACGAGTTCCTGAATTTCGACGACGATGTCTACGTTACGGCCAATCCCCACGTGGCAAGCGGTTTAACCGGCGGGAATATCATCTGGGCCTTTACCGCCTTTGATAGAAGCAACTGGCACCCGGTGACCTGGCTGTCGCACATGGCGGACGCCCAGCTTTACGGCATGAGCCCGCGCGGCCACCACCTCACCAATGTTGTCATACATGCAATCTCCACGGTGATCCTGTTCCTTCTCCTGTTCCGCGTAACCGGTTCGCGCTGGCAAAGCTCTTTTGTCGCAGCCCTGTTCGCGCTCCATCCCCTGCATGTGGAGTCGGTTGCCTGGGTGGCGGAACGGAAGGATGTCCTCAGCGCGTTTTTCTGGTTTCTCACCCTCCTTCTGTATTCCGAATATGCAACAAGGCAGAAGCGCCTGTTTTACATTTTAACGCTCTTCTCCTTCATGCTGGGGTTGATGTCGAAACCGATGCTCGTGACCCTTCCTCTGGTCATGCTCATGATGGATTATTGGCCTTTAGGCCGTTTCCGGAACGGCGAGGGGGGAGAAGGGCTCACTCAACCCTCTGGGAGGGGATCCGTATTGATGGTGCTTGTGAAAGAAAAGATCCCCTTCTTTGCCTGCTCGCTCCTGTCATCCGTCGCAACCATAATCGCCCAGCATTCGGGCGGGGCGATACAGCGTCTCGATGAGATTCCCTTCCTGCTCCGCATCGAAAATGCCCTGATTGCTTATGTCACCTACATCGGCAAGACATTATGGCCCCATGACCTCGCCATCCTGTACCCCATCCCCCTGTCTCTCCCCCCCTGGCAGGCCATCTGCTCACTGCTCGTTCTGCTCCTCGTGTCGGCAGTAACAATCCGGGCCAGGCATCGATACCCTTACCTGGCAGCAGGGTGGTTCTGGTTCCTCGTTACCCTTGTGCCGGTCATCGGTATTATCCAGGTGGGGGTGCAGTCCATGGCGGACCGCTACTCCTACATCCCCTTGACGGGGCTGTTCATCATGGCTGCATGGGGAGTTCCGGATCTGGCGAAGGGGTTGAAACAGCGGCAGGGGATTCTGGCCCTGCTGGCCGGTGCCGTAATAATCGCCTCGGCCGCTTTGACCTGGCAACAGCTCGGCTACTGGCGGGACAATATTTCCCTCTACCGGCACACGCTGCAGGTTACCGACGGCAATTACGTCATCCATAACAATCTGGGGAGTGCCCTTGCCAACAAGTGGGACCTGGATGCGGCGATTCTGGAATTCAATGAGGCACTTCGGATAAATCCCGATTACTCGGATGCACATTACAACCTGGGAATGGCTTTTGCCATGAAAGGGAGCCTGGATGCGGCGATTCGGGAGCTTCGGGAGGCACTCCGGATAAATCCGAATAATGCGAAGGCAAGTTACAATCTGGGTGTGGCTCTTGATCAAAAGAGGCAGCTGCTTGAGATAAAGAAGTAGGCGGTGAACGGGAAACCGTTACGGCAGTGAAGGGGGAAGGGTGAATAGGGAACGGGGAACGGGGAACGGGGAACGGGACTCGTAAGGACGTAAAGACTGAGACTGATCCCCGATCCCGCTCAAAGATCTACGGTTTCTTCAATCCTTCCAGCTCCCTTTTCAGCAGCGCAACTTCCTGGGCAAGTTTGTGGTTGTTTTCCGACAGGCGTGAGAGCGTCACCGCATAGCCGATGTTGACCAGGAGGAGAAAGAGGAGACCGAGCAGGAAGAGGAGTGACGGGGGGTAGTAGATGCCGACGGCGACGGCCGCGGTTTCGAGAATCCGGCGTGAAGCCGCCAGGAGAATGATGACGACGCAGGTGAAGAGCCAGAGGAGCGCGTACTTTTCGCGCAGCCGTCCTGCCCGGATCAGCCAGATGACGAGCGTCAGTATGGAGCCGCTCAACAGGAGCGAAACGAGTCTGGTTACGTCCACGAGCTAGCTTTCTCTCCATGCGATTTTATCCCGCATGGCGTCAACGAGCATGGCGAGGGTTACCTTCAGCATGTAGTAGGCGGATTTTCTTCGGTTGATTGACGAGTGTCCGGACTGCCGGGACCGCATGAGCACCGATTCCTCGGCTATGGTCAGCCCGTTGCGGGAGGCGGTGATGATCGATTCCACTTCAGGGTAGTCGTCCGGATAGGCGATGGAAAAAAGGCGGATAGCATTGGGTCCGTAACAGCGGAAACCGGCGGTAGGATCGGCGACCCGCTTTCCCGTCAGGATCCGGATCAGCAGGCAGAAGATCAGGCTCCCGATTTTTCTGGAAAAACCGCACTTGTACCCTTCCGGCAGGGTTCGGGTACCGATCACCAGGTCGGCCTGACCCGATTCCACCTGTGAAACGATCTTGCAGATCTGGTCAGCCCGGTGCTGCCCGTCCCCGTCAAACTGGATGGCATAATCGTAGCCGTTGCGCAGGGCGTATTTCAGTCCGGTCTGGACCGAGCCGCCGATGCCGAGGTTGAAGGGATGGCTGACAAAGGCCACGCCCGAGCGCCGGGCAACCTCCTCGGTGGCGTCCTTCGAGCCGTCGTTGACGACAAGGATATCGCTGGCAAACCCCTGCAGGTCTTTCAGCACGAAAGGAAGATTTGTCTCTTCATTGTATGCAGGGATGATGACAAGCGATTTCATGGGGCTTGTTCCGTTATTTGACGTCATTATGCTTCCTGTGTGGATAATACTAGATGATTTTGTTATGTTAAGCAACAAATATGCCGTGTAAACGGTGAACGGTGAACGGTGAACGGTGAATGGTGAATGGTGAATGGTGAAAAGTGAAAAGTGAAAAGTGAAAAGTGAAAAGAAAGATTTTATTCACCTTTCACCCTTCACAGGTTTTAAGAGAACCCTTCACAGGTTTTTAAGGAGCATCAGTGCGCTTATCAATAATCATCGTCAACTGGAACGGCCGGGACCATCTGACCACCTGCCTGGATAGTCTCGCTCTCCAGACGTTCCGGGACTTCGAGGTGATCCTGGTGGATAACGGCTCGACCGACGGTTCGATCGAGCTAGTCGGGGACCGTTACTCCTGGGTGAGGCTGGTGGAACTGCCCGAGAATCGGGGGTTCGCCGCCGGCAACAACGCGGGTCTGACCGTTGCCAGCGGCGAGTACATCGTCACCCTCAACAACGATACCGAGGCCGACCCCGGCTGGCTGGCGGAACTGGTCGCCGTCGCCGACGCGCACCCGGGTGCCGGCATGGTGGGGAGCCGGATCTGCAACTTCCTTGACCGCGACAGGATCGATTCGCTCGGCTTCAGGATCTGCCGCGACGGCATGTCGCGCGGCGCCTGTCGTCTTCAGAGTTTCTCCGGCCTGTCAATCGGCCCGGTCGAAGACATTCTCTTCCCTTCCGCCTGCGTGGCGCTCTACCGCAGGGCGATGCTGGACGAGACCGGCTTCTTCGATGAGGCGTTCTTCGCCTACTGCGAGGACACCGACCTGGGACTGCGGGGGCGTCTTGCCGGATGGGGGGCGGTACTGGCCAGGGACGCCGTCGTCTGGCACAAATATTCCCAGACCGCCGGAACCTTCTCCCCGCTCAAGCTCTACCTGGTGCAGCGGAATCACTACTGGGTGGCGCTCAAGACGTTTCCCGCCTCGTGGCTCCTGCTGCTGCCGTTCTTCACGGTTGTCCGTTTCGCGGTGCAGGCGGCAACGGTGCTGGGCGGCAAGGGAGCGGGGGGTGAGTTTCTGGCCAGCGGATCGCGCGGAGAATGCGTCAATGCCATTCTGCGAGGCATGCGGGATGCCTTCGCCTCCGTCCCGGCGATCCTGCGCAAGCGGGCCGGGGTGATGCGCACCCGGAAGCTGCCGGCCGGCGAATTTGCGCATCTGTTGAGGAAATACCGGATGAGCTTCAGGGAACTGCTGTCGTGAACGGGGATCGGGTGAAGGGTGAAGGGGTTTAAATAGTTTTGACGGATCGGTGTTGTACATGGTAGATTGTACATGATAAACCTGTGGAGGTTAGTTATGAGATCGTTATCCGTATCATCAGCACGCAGTAAGCTGCCTTCTCTACTAAACGACGTTTTCATAAATCACGAAACCATCATCATCAGCCGCAAGGGAAAGCCTGTTGCCCAACTGGTTCCGATCCCGTTCGACTCGTACCAGGATGAGGCTGCCCGCTTTCCGCTACGAGGTATTTCCATTTCCATTGCCGAAGATTTTGATGAGCCTGCTCCCGAGTTGTGGGAGGCGTTAGAGCAATGATTGTGCTTGATACGCATGTCTGGCTCTGGTGGTTGCATGATCCTGCCAGATTATCGCCTGCTGCTGATAAACTGATACAGCAGGAACAGGTATCAGGGGCGATCGTGCTTTCTGCAATTTCTGTTTGGGAGGTGGCTGTAAAGTTGCAGTTGGGGAAACTTGTAATTCCAATGGATATACACCGTTGGTATGATCTGGCAAGAAGCTACCCGGCAACAGTCATTGAACCGCTCTCTCCGGTTGATGCCATAGACAGTACCCTGCTGCCGGGAAATTTTCATAAGGATCCGGCTGACAGGATTATTATTTCTCTGGCTCGAAGACTTTCTGTACCGCTGCTGACCTGTGATCGTAAAATTCTCGATTACGAACATGTAACAACGGTTTGGTAGAACCTGTACAGTTGCAGAATGAAGTCTCTTTGTTGTTCCAAGAGGAATCGTATGCTCAAAAGGACCATTCTTGGAGTCTTGTTGCTGTCCGTCCTGGCAGCGAGCCATGCCGATACCGTCTTTGCGCGTAACCAAAGGGTTATCGACGACAACGACACGGTAGCCATACGGGGAAATGTCCATCCGAAGGCCCGGCCGGAGTTCGACAGCGGAGCTACCGACCAGGCACTGCCGATGGCGCGGATGGTCCTTTCCCTGCATCTTCCCTCCGACAGGAAGGCGGATCTGGAAAGATTGCTCTCAGAGCAGAAGGACCCTGCTTCCGCCAACTATCACCGCTGGCTTACTCCCGAGGAGTTTAGCGTGCGGTTCGGCCCGTCCGACGAAGACGTCAGTGCGATAACAGGCTGGCTGACAAGCCATGGCTTTACCGTGGATGAGGTTCCCAGGGGACGCACCTCGATCAACTTTAGCGGCAAGGTTTCCCATGTTGAACGCGCGTTCCGCACCAGGATTCGTGACTATGTCGTCGATGGGAAGCTGTACCACGCCAATGAAAGCGATCCGGAGATTCCACGGGGGCTGGCGGACCGGGTGGGGGGGATAGTGTCCCTGCACAACTTCCCCCGCAAGGCGATGAACGGTGGTATCCGTCCTCTCCCGCAAGCCGATATCCAGCCTGGCGGCACCTTTGGCAGCAATCACTACCTCTCCCCGGGCGACTTCGCCGCCATCTACAACGTCAACCCCCTCTACGCCGCCGGGATCGACGGCACCGGCCAGAGCATCGCCATTGTCGGCCGCACCCACCCCTCAAGCACCAACTGGACAACCTTCAGGAGCGCGATGGGATTGCCCGCCAAGGCTGTGCAGGTCATCGTGAACGGCACCGATCCGGGCGACCAGGGCGCGGGCGAGAACGGCGAGGCCGATCTGGACGTGGAATGGTCAGGGGCGGTGGCGAAGAACGCCACCATCAAATTCGTCACCTCCAAGTCCACCTATTCCACCGACGGCGTCGACCTGTCCGCCCAGTACATCGTCAACAACGACCTTGCGCCGGTAATGAGCACCAGCTTCGGACTGTGTGAGTCGCTGATGGGCTCGACCGAGAACAGTTTTTACAATAACCTCTGGCAGCAGGCCGCAGCCCAGGGAATCACGTCATTTGTCTCTTCGGGAGACTCCGGAGCCGCCGGCTGCAGCAGTTCCAGCGCCACCAGCGGATCGGGACGAGGGGTGAACGGCCTCGGCTCAACCCCCTACAACGTTGCAGTCGGTGGAACCCAGTTCAGTGACGGCGCCGGCGGCTACTGGAATTCATCCAACGGGGCCGGGTATACCTCCGCCGTCGGTTACATCCCGGAAACGGCCTGGAACGAGAGCGGCAACGTTTCGGGCGGGTCCGAGCTCTGGTCCACCGGCGGCGGAGTTTCGCTCTACTACAGCAAGCCGTCGTGGCAGGTGGCGCCGGGAGTGCCTGCCGACGGCATGCGCGACGTCCCCGACGTATCCCTCACCGCTGCCGGCCATGTCGGCTATCTGGTTCAGACCCAGAACGCCCTCTATGCCATGAGCGGCACCTCGGCCTCTTCACCCGCTTTCGCCGGCCTCATGGCCCTCATCGTCCAGAAGACCGGCCAGCGCCAGGGGAACGCCAACATCCGCCTCTATCAGCTCGGCAATGCCCAGTACAACTCCGGTGGCCCTGCGATCTTCCATGACACGACCTCCGGCAACAACAGCGTGCCGGGGGTCGTGGGCTACTCCTGTACCGCGGGGTACGACCTGGTTACCGGCCTCGGCTCGGTAGACGCATTCGCGCTGGCCAACAACTGGGTACCTCCCGCCTCGCTGCTGCTCGCCACCTCCAACTCGCTGCCGACCGGCACGACAGGTACCCCCTACAGCCAGGGGCTGTCCGCCACCGGCGGCACATCACCCTATGTCTGGAGCGTGGTTTCCGGCACTCTCCCCACCGGCCTGAGCCTGAACGGTTCGACCGGCCTCATCTCCGGGACGCCGTCCGCATCCGGCGTGTTCACCTTTGACGCCCGGATTACCGACGTCGCCGCCGCGTCGATAACAAGGACATTCACCATCGCCATCAGCAGCAGCGCCTGCGCCAGCTGGCCGGTGCTGATTCCGGGCGTCACCCCGGCCTACTATCCCGACTTTCCGTCAGCCTACCAGCTGGCGGCGGACGGCAACACCATCGAATTGCAGGGATTGAATTTCAACAGCGACATACTCCTCGACCGGGATCTCGGCGTCACGCTCAGGGGAGGGTATGACTGCGGTTATACCGCCAATGCAGCGACAACGGGTCTCCTTGGAAACCTGCGGGTAAGTAACGGTACGGTAAAAGTTGATAAATTGCGGTTTATGTGAGTGGGAACCGTGAAGGGTGAATAGAACGTGAAGGGTGAATAGTGAAGAGTGAAAAGGTTAAAGATTTTATTCACCTTTCACCCCTCACCTTTCACAAGATTTACCTTTCACGAAGTTTGCTTGCTCCTTTCACCCTTCACCTTTTACAAGATTGGAGACAAAAAATGAAACTGCACACTGAAAGGGTTCGAAAATTTTCCGGAATTGCCCTGGCACTGGTCCTTGTGCTTTTACCCGTTGTTGCTTTCGCGGTTGAGACCGACCGGCTCACCGTCGAGGACCCTTCAAACGGTACCGTGAAGTTCAAGGTGACCTCCAGCGGCAACGTCTCGGGCGCGGTCTTTACCGGCGACGGGTCGGGTTTGACCAATGTCCCCCACTGGAAGGGAACCTGGAGCGGCGTGACGACCTACGCCAAGGATGACACTGTCTATTACAACGGCGGTTCGTATATTGCCCTGCAGGTGAGCACCAATCTTGCGCCCAACGCCAACCCGACGTACTGGGCGGTCATGGCTTCCCAGGGGCCCGCGGGAGCGACGGGGGCACAAGGCCCGGCTGGTTCTTCCGATACCCAGGCGCAGATTATGAGCAAGCTTGCTACCAGCACCGATGGGGCGGTAGTCCAGCTTCAACAGGGGCCGACGGAACTCAAAACGGCGGCAAAATTAAACATCACGGATAAAAACGGCATCACGAGGTTCTCCGCTTCACCTCAAATGCTTAAAGTCGGAGACGCCAACGATTCGACCCCTGTGCTGGAGCTTTCAGGAAGTGTCACCGGAGCCGACATAATGACCTTGAAGCGAACAGTCGGGGCAAACCTGCAATTCGGGTTGAGTCTCGCCGGAGGCGGCCTGACCTTCTCAAACCGGACGGCGGGAACATCGAATCTTTTTCTGACGACGTTTTCCGGTGTTCCGGCTATGGTTGTAGGCCTCGACAATTATAGTGGAGCCGGAAAGGACGCCGTTATCCGTCCCGGGGGGGCCAACGTGAATTCCACGACCAATGCTGCGGGCTCCAGCCTGATCCTGACATCGTCTCCGCAGACCGGGAGCGGAACCAGGGGCGAAATTGTCTTCAAGACATACCCCGTCTCAGGAACCGCCAACCAATGGTCGACTCCCCTTACAAGGGTGAAGGTACAGCGCGATGGCGCTCTGGAAGTCATGAATGGTGTTAAATTTACCCCCTCGGCATCCAAGCCGGCCTGTGACGGCACCACCCGTGGGACCTTCTGGTTCACGCAACAGGACCCCGATGACATCGTGGAGGTCTGCGCCATGGTGAGCGGGGCTCTGGCCTGGAAGGCGCTCTGGTAACGGTTTGAAAGTGAAGGGTGAAGAGTGAAGGTAAAGAGTGAGTTTCCAAAAAAACCGTTGTTTCCGCAGAAGAACTGACATATAACATAAAGCCTTATTCACCTTTCACTTTTCACCTTTCACCGGGGTTTTTAATTCATGAACAGTATCAGGATGTTCCTTTCGTTCCTCGCCGAGCTTTTCTCCCGCCGAAATATAATAATCGAACTTACCAAACGTGACTTCAAGACCAGCTTTCTCGGCTCTTACCTCGGTATTGTCTGGGCATTTCTCCTCCCACTCGCAATGACCTCGATCTTCTGGTTTGTCTTCCAGGTTGGCTTCAAGTCGCAGCCGGTGGACAATCATCCATTTATCCTCTGGCTTGTCTGCGGCATGTTCCCCTGGTTCTTCTTCAGCGATTGCGTCAATAACGGCACCAGCTCCATTCAGCAGAACTCCTTCATTGTCAAGAAGGTGTCTTTCAGCATCGGCATTCTGCCGATCGTCAAGATTCTCTCGGCTCTCGTCATCCACCTTTTTTTCATCCTGCTCATCTTTGTCATGTTCCTCATCTACGGCTTCAGCGTATTCGATATCTACGTGCTGCAGGTCTTCTACTATCTATTCTGCGCCATCGTTCTCCTCGTCGGCATTAGCTGGATTACTTCATCGGTGGTGATCTTTTTTCGGGACCTGAAGCCACTCATAACCATCCTGCTCCAGCTGGGTTTCTACATGACCCCCATCTTCTGGAGCTTCAAGATCGTTCCCCCTTCGTATCACTTCATCATGAAGTTCAACCCCGTTTTCTACATCGTCCAGGGATACCGGGAAAGCTTCATTCACAAGATGTGGTTCTGGGAACACTGGGGAATGACGCTAGTCTTTTGGGGTGTCACCGGCTTTACCCTGGTGGTTGGGGCTGTGGTGTTCCGGAGACTGCGGCCGCATTTTGCTGACGTGCTTTGAGTGAAGGGTGAATAGACCTGTGTGAATCGGTGAATGGTGAATGGTGAATCGGTGAATAGAGCTCATAAAAAACTGGCGGTTTGGCAGGAGGCTGTTGCACTGGCAACCGACGTTTATTCTTTAACCGAGGCATTTCCAAAATCAGAAACCTACGGTATTGCATCGCAGATGCGCCGTGCCGTTGTTTCAGTGCCAAGCAATATTGCTGAAGGAGCAGCCCGCCATTCTTCGCGGGAATTTGCCCAATTTCTCAATATAGCCGGCGGTTCTCTTAGTGAACTGGATACCCAGATCGAAATTTCTTCAAACCTCGGCTACATAGCTACGGATATCAAGTGTGAGCTTGAAAAGAAGGTTGACTCAATCTCCAAAAAACTAGCAGGACTGATCAACAAAATAAGAGAAGAGATTAAAAACAGTGAAAGGTGAATTGAAACGGTGAAGGGTGAATTGAAACGGTTAAAGGTGAATTGAAACGGTGAAAGGTTCACCACTTATCTAAAATTCACCATTCACCGGTCTTTATAAATTCACCCTTCACAAGGTTTTAAAAATTCACCATTCACCGGTTTTCAAAAATTCACCTTTCACAAGATTTTTAAATTTTCACCATTCACAAGGTTTTTATGTCCGACGATATCGCCATAAAAGTTGAAAATCTTTCCAAAATCTACAAACTCTACGACTCCCCTCAGGATCGGCTGAAGGAAGCGCTCAGTCCTTTGCGCAGAAAATACCATCGGGACTTCCATGCCCTGACTGATGTGAATTTCGAAGTA
>DATNCC010000383.1:0-24924 GCA_035571735.1 Dongiaceae bacterium
CAACTGGGGCCGACCATGTGGAATCATCCCGATTTGCGTAACATCCTGGTGTATTATGCCTTGCGGACTTTTGGAACCGGGGTGCTGGGGGTGAAGGGGGTAAGCCTGCTGCTCGGCACGCTCTGTACTCCGCTCATCGGCCTTGTTACGCGGCGCATGTTCAAAGATGACCTTATCGCGCTGATCGCGGCCTTTCTCTGGGCATGCGATGCCCTGGTTATCGATTTCTCCCGTCAGGGGATCAACGACATCTATCTCGCCTTTTTCCCCCTGGCAGCCATTTACCTCGTCTATCGTTACAGAGAGTCGGGCAACCAGGGATGGTTGCTCGGTTCCGCAATCTGCTTCGGACTCGGGCTCGCTTCCAAATGGAGCGCCGTTTTTCCCCTGTTGGTGACCTTCGCTCTTCTGATTGCCGCTATTCATAAAGAGACGAAAGATGCTATAAGGGTGCGCATTGCCGGGTATTGCCATACCGCGGTCATGCTCCTGCTCGTTCCGGCACTGGTCTATCTGCTTACCTTCATACCCTGGTTCGGCAGGGGGTATTCCATTACGGAATGGCCGGCGCTACAGCGCAGCATGTTCCTGGAGACATCCCAGCATACCGGCTACAAGCCGAAACAGTGGGATGACAGGGATAACCGGGCCTATAAGTGGTTTGTTGTTCCCTCTGTTTTCGTTGACCCGTTTATGAACATGGACGCACCGGATGGTGGGACCCGGGAGCTGCCGGAGTTTGAGAAAAGCGCCACGGTTGTGCTGGGGGTGGCAAATCCTTTGGTGTGGCTGTTGACTCTTCCGGCGATTTTCTTCCTGCTCCGTCGCGCAGCCCGTGAACGCGATGAAGGAGCCGGATATCTGGCCGGGTTGTTCCTGGTATCCTATCTCCCACTGGTATGTTCACCGCGGCCGATCTGGTTGAATACTGCACTGTCGGTCCTGCCGTATGCCATCATTGCCGTCGCATGGTTTGTCCGGTCGGTCGTATCCCGTTTCAAGAGGCAAGAGCTTGTTCTTGCCGCCTACCTGCTGCTGGTGCTGCTGGTTGCGTCGCCGCTATATCTGCTTGCCATCGGCAAAGGGGTGCGAATACCTGTTGTGAAAGATTACCTGATGGAAAACTACCTGAATCAGATCAAAATGATCATGCCCGCAGGACCCGCATCGGATGTGCCGAAACGCGAAAATCCTGCACCGGCAAAACATTAAATTATTATGTGTCACATCGGACATTACTCGTGAAGCCTTCGAAATTTTTTACCGCACGCTCAACAGTCATTACTTTGTTCACTGCAATCGCCGCAGCTCTGCTTTTTGCGAGCGCCGTTCCGCAGAGGGCTTCGATGGGAGGTAAAACTCCGCATTGGGTGGGGGAACTTCCGGACAGCCTCAATTACCTCGCTACCCTGCTTGGCCTTGACAACGTAGTCGGCAGCGGCTGGTTTGCAATTCTTGTTACGCTTTTCTGGGTTTCACTCGTCATCTCCACCGCATCCCAATACAAGGCAACCAGAGCGATGGCCAACGGCATTCCCCCGGCAGCGTTGCCGCAGGATTGCATCCGGCTCGACATCGCCCCGGCTGTTTTTTCCGAGTTATCAAAAGCGGCCGGATACCGGCCGGCGGGGAGCGCCAAAGGAGTGACCCGTTTTGTAAAATACCGGATCGGCTTCTGGGGAAATTTCCTGCTCCACATAGGACTCGTTACAGCGGTTTTTTTTACACTGGTCTACGTGCTGACCCAGCACCGGGTGCTCATTCGACTTACCGGGCAGGAGATAACCAGACTTTCATCCGGCAATATTCAGGAAATCCGGGGTGTCCTGCTGCATGAGCAGAGGCTTCCCTACAGCGTGGCACTGAAGGCGCTTACACCACGCTTCTGGGCGAACGACAAGCTGGAGTATCTCTCATCCGAACTCTATGTAACCGATCACCCGGGAGATGAACCACGGCGTGTCGACATCGCCGTCAGCGACAAATCGCGGTATGGTCCCTACCTCGTTTATCAGGCCAATGCTTTTGGAAGAGCCTTCGATCTTGAGTTTGAATCGGCACGCGGGGAGAGGCACCTGGAGCGGCTCTACCTCCCATATCCCCATCGGCGTGATGTTGCAGGTTACGGAGAAATGACCATCACAGGGACCGATTTCCTGTTGAAAGGGAAATTTTTCGCCGACTCGGAGCGCAAGTCGATGAATCTCCACATTCCGCCTCTTACCCTGCGCCTCTTCCGGGGGAAGGAACTGCTGGGTGAAGTTGCCCTTGCTCCAGGGGGAACAGGACAACTGGGACCATTTGCCGTAAGGCTGGCCCGGTCCGAATGGTGGACGGACATCCTTCTGGACGGCACCTACGGCACAGCAGGAATTTTTACCGGTTTTACCCTCATCCTGGCAGGTGTGCTCAGCTCGTACTGCCTGGTTCCTCGCGAAATTGTAATCAGGGAATCGGACGGGGGAATGTATGTACAGCATGTAGCGCGGCGTTTTGCCCGGTTCTACCGCGAAGAATTCGATGAAATCATCAAAAATGCACGCAGCAGGGGAGACATATGAAAGGATCATTTGCGCTTGTAACGGGAATCCATTGGGGAGCGGTGATCATTTACGTGGTTGCAACGATAATGGTCGTAAGCGGCCAATTTTTCGATAAGCCGAACCTTGTCCGCCGGGGATTCGTTATTGCCGTTCCAGGCCTGATTCTGCACGGAGCGGGACTCGCCATATGGTGGCGGATGGTCGGCCATGGGCCGTACATCGACCGCTTTGAGGTTTTGTCGTCAAATGCCTGGATACTGCTGCTCTCGTTTCTGTTATTTTCCATTCCCTATCCCCGTCTCAAGGCGGTCGGGATCGCGGTGTTGCCGGCAACATTTATCCTGGTGGCGCTGGGTCTCTTCTTCAGTCCGGAAATGAAGACCCTCCCTCCCACCTTCCGCAGCATCTGGCTGGTTCTTCATATCATATTCTACAAAATTGCCTTCTCCGCAATAATCATATCTTTTGCTTTTTCTCTCTTTTACCTGCTGCTAAGGCGCGGCCGATTGGAGAGGCTGGCCAGGATACTCCCTGATCTGCCGGGGATCGACATGTATGCCTATCGCTTTGCCGGGTTCGGCTTCACTTTTTGGGCCATCGGCATGCTGGCCGGTTCCATCTGGGCATACCAGTCGTGGGGGACCTTCTGGAACTGGGACCCGGTTCAGACATGGTCACTGGTTACCTGGGCCGTGTTTGGAATTTATCTGCACCTGCGCCGCTTTTTTTCATGGCAGGGCGAACGGGCGTCATGGCTGTTCGTTGTCTGTTTTATACTGACAATTGTGTCACTTTTCCTGACGCCTCTCTTCGAGTCGTCAATCCACGCGGAGTATTTCAAGTAAAATTTACGCAGAGATTTGGAGATCATGTTTGCGCTCGGCTGACCTTTTAAAATTGATCAAAATATTTTGGCGGATGTCGCGCCAAAAGCCGACCTTTGTCAGCTACAATCTGACCAGTGAGTGTAACGAGTCCTGTCCCATGTGCTCAGTCCGGCAGCAAGACGGCGATGTGCTGTCGCTTGCCGAACTGGAGCGTATCCTCGGAGAACTGCGCAGATCCGGCTTTCGGGTAGTGGAACTTTCAGGCGGTGAGCCTCTCCTGCGCAGCGACATGACAGAGGTGTTCGCACTGCTAGACCGGCTGGATTTGTTTTCAACCATAACTACTAATGGCACGCTTCTGACCAAAGCAACGATCGAGCAGTTGCGAAATGTCCGGGGACTGCTGCAACTGGCCATCAGTCTGGATTCTCTCGATCCGGAAACGTATGCAAGGTTGCGGGGGCGCGATCTGTTGCCTGATGTTTTACGCGGCGTGGATCTGGTTGCCGGAGCCGGACTTCCGATGCCGTTCAAGCTAAACATGACCATGAGCAGGCTCAATTACCACGAAACGCTGGATATTCTGTCTTACGCTCGGAAACGGCGCGGCTACCTCTCCGTCTTTCCGGTCAGCCTGGGGTCAGGTTTCCAGCATCGTGCCGATGATGCACTGTTCCGTGTTGACGCACAAGAGCGGCGCGACATGGCGGAAATCTTCCGCAAACTGGCCCTCATGCGGCGGCAAGGCGAACCGTTGTGGGAGTTCAGCGGGTTTTACGAGATGGCGGCCGACTACGTTCTGGGATTGCCGGTCGGAACATGTGATTCCGGCCGACTCTACCTGGATCTGCATGCCGACGGAAAACTGGCCGCCTGCATCGATCAGCCTGCGTTTGCCGATCTCCGTACGGAATCCGTTCCGAACGCCCTGCGGCGTCTTGAGGCCGAGAACGAGGAAATTCGCCGCTGCAGTACGGAGTCCCCCTGCTGTTATACCTGCACCTACAACATTTCCCTGACCGCCCGGCACCTTCTCGCTTTTCTCCGGGAGACAGCCGTGGTGCGCTGGCGGGCCGCTCGTCGGACGCGGGCGCAGAAGTCGGCTCTGAGCCCTTCATGAGTGCCCTTGATGCATTCAGGAAAAGGTCTTGGGGGGGTGTATCCTGTACAACATCGGAATCCGGTGGCGGTTCAGGCAGCATTCACCTCTGCTTCACTTGACTGTTATGAAAAAAGTCCTATAAGTTTTCAATAGTATATTGCAAACCAATAGCCCGAATTTCCATTACGAACCCGAGGAGCATCCTGATGACAATAAAACGGGTCACACTTATAACCCCCCCGTATCACTCCGGTGTAGTGGAATCCGCCGGAACCTGGCTGAACGTCGGCTTCGTCTCAATCGCCGGCTCGCTTCGCGCCGCGGGGTACGAGGTCGACTATTACGACGCCATGTCGCTGTGGCATACCTGGGCGGATATTCAAAAACGTATTGAAGCGTTTCGTCCGGATGTTGTCGCGACGACCTCATTTACCGCCTCTATCATGGATGCCGTTAAAATCTGCCGTCTGGCTAAAGAGATCAATCCGGCCGTTGTAACCGCCCTCGGCAATGTGCATGCCACCTTCTGTTACGACGAGATCCTGCTCCACGACAATAACAGTGTCGATTTCATCGTGCGGGGAGAGGGTGAAGTCACGCTGGTGGAACTCCTCGCCTGCCTGAACGCCGGCGATGACCCAAAAAAAGTCAACGGACTCGCCTTCCGGCAGGACGGCGGAGTGCTGGCCACGCCAAAAGCCGCCTTTATCCAGGATCTGGACGGCCTGCCCATGGCCTGGGACCTGGTGGATTGGCCGATCTATAAATATCGTGCCAAACATGACGCCCGTCTGGCCATCATCTCTTCATCGCGGGGGTGCAAGCAGCAGTGCTCCTTCTGCTCCCAGCAGCTGTTCTGGTCCCGGACATGGCGGGCACGAAGCCCGGAAAGCGTGATCGCCGAACTGGAACTGCTCAGCGGCACCTACGGCGTGGAAGTCGCCATGCTGGCTGATGAAATCCCGACATTTGACCGGGCACGCTGGGAGCGGATCCTCGACCTGATGATCGAGCGCCGGGTGCCGGTGAAGCTGCTCATGGAAACCCGCGTCGACGATATCCTGCGCGACGCCGACATCATGGACAAATATCGTCTGGCCGGAGTCGATCATATTTACGTCGGCGTCGAGGCAGGCACGCAGGAAACTCTCGACCTGTTCAGGAAGGACACCCAGGTGGCCCAGTCCAAGCAGGCCATCGACTTGATCAACAACGCCGACATCGTTTCCGAAACATCCTTCGTACTCGGCATGCCGGATGACACCCCCGAATCCATCGCCACGACCGTGGAACTTGCCAAGCACTACAACCCGGATATGGCTTTTTTTCTGGCCATCGCCCCCTGGCCCTACGCCGAACTGTATCCCCAGCTTGAAGAATATGTCGCAACCACGGACTACAGCAAATACAACCTGGTGGAACCGGTCATCAAACCCAAAAACATGACCATGGAGGAGCTGGGACGCGAACTGGGGCGGGCGTCGCAGAAATTCTTCATGCACAAGTTTCAGACATTGCACACCCTGAGCCCATGGAAACAGGAATTCATGCTGTCGGTGCTCGATCTGCTGATCAACCATTCCTATCTGGCCGGGCAGATGAAGGCGGCCATGCGTGACGGTACCGGCATGCCGGAAGAGGTCAAAGCGTTACTCAATGTGGTCAAGGGCAAAGCCGGGGGGCATATGGATCGTCACCCCGCCGTGGCGCCGATACCTTAAGCCGTACCTACTCAGGGAGTTCATTCATGGACATGCGTAAAACATTCGTCATCTTGAACGGCTTTATGCACGATTTTGCCGCCGGCATCTGGCTTGCGGCCATGGCGGCCATAGTTCTGCTGCACCGGGCGCACACCACGCACCCGGAGATCACCGGAGTGATCAATGTCATTGAACACCAGACTTTCTGGGCCAGTGTCGCCGCGATGGCACTGATCATGGCGACCGGCGCCGGAAGAACCTTCACCTATGTGGAAAACTGGTACGGCCCGGATGCGGAGCGGGTCCGCCGCAGGATGTTGATCATAAAGCATGTCATTCTGCTGGCCTGTTTTGGCACGGGGTATCTTTTTGTGTACGGCAAGGTCTTTCATTGACGCGATAACTTATTAATATTTTGCTATAAGTCCTGACTAATCCTTGATAAAGTAGTCAAGCTGATCTTCCGCCCCGGTGAGACGATCTTTCCTTAGAGTTGCAAAGGTTGCACAAACCGGCTGAACAAGGCAAATCTACAGCAGTTGAATGGATACATCCACTAATGCCAAGGGGATTTCACAAGAATATGGCTGACTATCGCATCCTCATTGTCGATGACGAAGAATTCTCCCGCACATTTCTTGAAAGCCATCTTTTGAGCCAGGGATATGTAGTTTTCAGTGCCGCTACCGGTCAGGAAGCTCTTTCCCTTCTGGAAAAGCAGGCCGTGGACCTGGTGATTTCCGATCTCGTCATGCCGAAAATGAATGGGATCCAGCTTATGCACTCTACCAGGGAGCATCACCCAACGCTCCCTTTTATCGTGTTAACCGCCGAGGGAAGTATCGAAAGCGCGGTTGATGCAATAAGACAGGGCGCATTTGACTACATGGAAAAGCCATTTAAACCAAAAACGCTTGGTATTGTGCTGCAGCGGGCACTGGATTTCGGGCGGCTCTCCGACGAGAACGTGCACCTTCGGGAACATTTTCGCGAGGGCTTCAGTTTTCAAAATATCGTCACTCAGTCACCGGCTATGCGACAGGTCCTGGAATTGACAGCCCGCGTAGCCGCATCACCAAAAACCACCATCAGCCTGACAGGTGAAAGCGGCGTCGGCAAAGAGGTGCTGGCCAGGGCGGTACATTTTGCATCAGGCTGCCTGCCGGGCAGTTTTGTCGCAGTTAATTGTGCCGCTATCCCCGAGTCGCTGCTGGAAAGCGAACTGTTCGGCCATGTCCGCGGGGCTTTTACCGGTGCCGAGAAAGATCGGGAGGGAAAGTTCGCCCAGGCCCGCGGCGGGACAGTCCTCCTGGACGAGATTGGCGACATGCCCTTGTCGCTGCAAGCCAAGCTTTTGCGGGTTCTGGAGGAAAGGACCTATGAAAAAGTCGGCGCAAACACCCCCATATCTGCCGACTTCCGGGTAATCGTAGCCACCTTTCGCAATCTTGCCGAGCTGGTAAAACAGGGCTCATTTCGGGAAGACCTGTACCATCGCATAAATGTAGTTCCTATTTCCATCCCTCCGCTTCGTAATAGAAGGGAAGACATCCCGCTATTGGTGGAGCACTTTCTCGATCTCTTCCGTCAACACCAGGGCAAAGCCTTGCCGGGTGTCTCAAAGAAAGCCATGGATCTGCTTGCATCCTACTCCTGGCCCGGAAATGTCAGAGAGCTGCGCAATGTCCTAGAATATGCCGCCATTATGGTTTCCAATGAACTTATCAGACCTGAACACCTCCATTTACAGACTGCGCAGCAGCCGGCACCGGACAGACCTGCCACAAATACGATTGATTTCAACATCAGCCTTTCTCCCGAGGAACTCTCCCTGGACACCATCAACAGTAAAGTCCTGGAAATGACCCTCCAAAAATGTGGCGGCAACAAATCGCAGGCCGCTGCGCTCCTCAAGATAAACCGCAAGAGGTTCTACCGCTAGCCTGCACCGTCCCGCCTTGTCTCAATATGTCCCTGACAGGGACACCTCCGTTTTCGCTTAAACCTCTAACTATCTTAAATGGCTCCATTCTGCTTGTTGGCACCATTCTTGTGTTTATTGTTTCCAGAAACGTTGAATACAATCATGTTGTCCAGTTCGGGGACACTGAAAGAAGGGAGTACGGAATGTCTCAAGTTGAAGTCGAGCGATTTTTGGGCAGGATAATAACCGACACGGACTTCAGGATAATGGCTGAAAATTCGCTGGAGAAAGCCGCTTGCAAAGAGGGAATCGTCCTATCCAAAGAGGAGACGGCAATTCTGGGTCACATCGATTTCTCACAGTTCGGTCCTGTAGCCGAGATTCTCGATGACTCAATCAAAAGAGCTTCCAGAAGCTCCGACCAGGTTTAAGCCGACACTCCACCCTGCAGATGCATTGAGCTGATCTGAACCAAGGCATCGGTTGCCTTCATTAGAGATATCAGCTACAATACGCCCAGAATCGTTTATGCATTTACCCTGAATTCAGGGTTATCTGAAAGGAGCCGTGTCCATGTTGAAGATTGCCATCGTCGGAGCCAGCGGCTACACCGGTTTGGAGCTGATCCGCATCCTTCATTGCCACCCGGAGGTCACGGTGACCTGTCTGACCTCCGAACAGAGCGCCGGCAAGCGCATTTCCGAGGTATTTCCCACTCTCAAGGGGCGGTGTGATATCGTGCTGGAAAACCTGGAGCCGGTGCGGGTGGCCGAAAAGGCGGATCTCATTTTTACGGCGCTGCCGCACAAGGCGGCCATGGAGGTCGTGCCGACCTTCCTCAAGCTCGGTAAAAAGATCGTCGATCTGTCGGCCGATTACCGTCTTTCCGACCCGGATGTGTACGGTGAATGGTATGAACCGCATCTCAATCCCGCCAACCTGAAGAAGGCCGTCTACGGCCTGCCGGAGATCAGGCGGGCCAAGATCAAGAGGGCAAAACTGGTGGCAAACCCCGGTTGCTACCCGACCAGCATCATCCTCGGACTGGCACCGCTGATTAAGAAGGGGTTGATAGATCTGTCAAGCATCATCGCCGACTCGGCTTCCGGCGTTACCGGCGCCGGCCGCTCTGCCAAGGTCGACAGCCTTTATTGCGAGGTGAATGAGGGGTTCAAGGCATACGGGGTTGGCGGAGCACACAGGCACACCCCCGAGATCGAACAGGAGCTCTCCCTGCTGGCCGGCGAACAGCTGAAAATCACCTTCACGCCGCATCTGGCACCGATGGACAGGGGCATCCTCTCGACGATCTACGCTACGCCAGCAAGAACGGTCGTCACCAACGACATGATAGCCGAACTGTATCGGGAGTTCTACGCCGGCGAGCCGTTCGTGCGGGTTCTCACGAACGGCAGCCTCCCTTCCACCGCGTTCGTGCGCGGCTCCAACTTCTGCGATGTCGCTCCTCTCGTTGATAGACGCACCGGCCGGATCATAGTCGTCTCGGCTATCGACAACCTCGTAAAAGGGGCCTCGGGACAGGCGGTGCAGAATATGAACCTCGTCTGCGGTTTTCCAGAGACGATGGGGCTGGAAGGGCTAGCGCTGTTCCCATGACAAACGCAGCTTTTCCGCAATCTCGGCGTTACCCTTCGGGATGTCTTGTGCGACGTACCGCAGGGTACGTCTCCGCGCCATTCCTCGGGTGCCTTGACCTTGCGAAAAATCCACGTTTGTAGAGAGCATCCAGTGTTTATTCCCACAACAGAAGAAGAGGCACGGCAGCGCGGGTGGCACGAACTGGACGTCATCTTCGTCAGCGGCGATGCCTATATCGATCATCCCGCCTTCGGCGTGCCGCTGCTGGCCCGCTGGCTCGAAGAACACGGTTTCCGGGTCGGCATCATCGCGCAACCTGACTGGCGCTCAAAAGAGCCGTTCATGGTGTTTGGCCGCCCCCGGCTGTTCTTTGCCGTTTCGGCCGGCGCCATGGATTCCATGGTGGCCCACTACACTCCGGCCCGCAAACTGCGGCACGACGATGCCTACACACCCGGCAACCGCCACGGGGCGCGCCCCAACCGCGCCACAATGGTCTACACTTCACGTCTTAAGGAAGCCTTCAAGGACGTGCCGGTCGTAATCGGCGGCATCGAAGCATCCCTGCGCCGCTTTGCCCACTACGACTTCTGGGAAAACAGGGTACGCCGTTCGATCCTGTTTGATGCCAAGGCTGATCTGCTGATCTACGGCATGGCCGAGCGGGCGATTCTGGCGGTGGCCGAGCGGATGCGGGATGGGGAGCGGCTGGCGGAGATCCGCGACGAGCGAGGCACCGCATACATTTCCAGCGGGCCGGGTGATGTTCCCCACGTCGAAATTCCGTCCTATGAGGAAATATCCGCCTCAAAAGAGAAATTCGCCGAGGCGTTCCGCATGGCCTACCTCCAGCAGAATCCCTGGTCCGCCCGAATCGTAACACAGCAGCACGGCAACCGGGCGCTGGTCTGCAATCCCCCGGCGCCCCCGCTGACGGAAGCCGAAATGGATGCCGTCTATGCCCTGCCGTTTGAGAAGAGCCCGCACCCTTCGTATTGCGAGGCCATCCCGGCCTGGGAGCAGATCAAAACCTCCATCACCAGCCATCGGGGCTGTTTCGGCGGCTGTGCATTCTGCGCCATCACCATGCACCAGGGCAAAACGATCCAGTCCCGCAGCAAAAACTCCATTCTTGCAGAACTTTCGGCGCTGACCAGTAAATCCTGGTTTCGCGGTACCGTCAGCGATATCGGCGGGCCGACCGCCAACATGTTCGGTCTCGGCTGCGACAACTCTGACGCCATGAAAAAGTGTCTGCGCGAAAGCTGCATCTTTCCAGAGATCTGCAAGAATCTGCGTACCGGAGACGCGCCGGCGACTTCACTGCTTCAGGCTGCCCGTTCTCTGGAGGGGGTCCGGCATACGGCGGTTTCATCCGGAGTGCGGTTCGATCTGCTTGAGAGACAGCCCGCCTATTTCAGCGAGTTGACGGGACATCATGTCAGCGGTCTGCTCAAGATCGCTCCTGAGCATCTGGTTGACCGTGTCACGGATATAATGCGCAAGCCGGGAAGGAAGGCATTCGACACGTTCCTTGCCCGTTTCCGCGCAGAATGTGAGCGGATCGGCAAACGCCAGTACGTCGTACCGTACTTTATCTCGGGGCACCCGGGCTGTACATTGGCTGATATGCTTGAGCTGGCACTGACACTCAAAAAAATGGGGATGAAAGTAGAGCAGGTACAGGACTTTACCCCGACACCGGGCACGATTGCCACCTGCATGTTCTACAGTGGACTGGATCCGATGACCGGCCAGCGTGTCTACACTGCGACAAGCGACCGTGAAAAAGGGCTGCAGAAAGCCCTGTTGCTATGGCATCTGCCGGCAGAACGGGCCAAGGTGATGGAGGCGTTGAAGGAGCTGGGACGGGAGAGTGATTCGGGGCTGCTTGCCGGATCCGAAAGCGGGCGGAACCTGGCGGCTCGGCGTAATAAAGCAGCCACAAAAAAAGCCCGCTGAGATCAGCGGGCTTAAGAAATTAAACAAGATGTCAGGCAGCAATTACTTCTTGATTACGTTGGCAGCCTGCAGACCTTTAGGGCCCTGAGTGATTTCAAAGGTAACCGCATCGCCTTCTGCAAGCGACTTGAAGCCGTCCCCGGAAATCGCAGAAAAATGAACAAAAACATCTTCGCCCCCTTCCTGCTCGATGAACCCAAACCCTTTTGTGTCGTTAAACCATTTAACTTTGCCCTGTGCCATTTCCTGCCTCCTTTTTTGTCCGGTCTGCGCCGGAGCTTTTGGTTACCGCTTAAGTTTCTGGAGTCTGATGCAGGAAAAGCGCAAAGCCTGGTCAAACACGTGCTACTTGCAACGTTCTGCAAAAACTTCCGAAACTGCGTGCCCGAGTCGTTTATCACAGCACTAAAGCGGGTGTCAAGACAATTCACACCAGGCCCTGACAAACAGGATAAGTGCGTTAACGAAGGTATTCTCTGCCATAGAAACGCAGAAAACACCTTCTAACTTACTAATTATGGTGCCTTCAATTCCTCATTTTTGCTCTGGAGTTTTTTTACAAGTCTGTCGTACCCGTTGGCGGTGATAATTTTGTTGAACTGGCTGCGATAGTTTGAGACAAGACTCACACCTTCGATGACAACATCGTATACCATCCACTTGCCGTTCTGTTTGAGCAGATGGTAATCAAGCGTGAACTCGTCCCTGGCTGCGGTGACAACCTTCGACTTTACCACTGCATGGTCTTCATCGTCCTGAAACTCCTTGATGTAGACGATCTTCTCATTATTGTATGACTCGATCTTACCGGCGTACGAATCTTCAAGCAACGTAGAGAAAAGTTCTGCAAATTGCTTTTTTTCTTCGGGCTTGCGATCGTTCCAGTGCTTGCCTAGCGAGCGTTTTGCCATTTCAGAGTAGTCAAATATGCTGCTGATGGTTTTTTTCAGAGCTTGCCGACGTTTCGTCACATTTTTCTTCATTTCCTTATCCGACACAATACGCACAACTTCATCGACGGTCTTTTTCACATCCTCTGTAGGGCTCGCCCACGCAGCCGTAGCCATGAAAATCAACGTCGTCAGTACCAATAGGATTCGTTTCAGCATGCCGCCTCCTCCAGATTATTTTTCATGAATGCGCAACGGTTCGCTTGTAGCATAGTCCAGATTTGCAGCGGCAATATGATAATTGTAGATCGATTTGAAAAAATCGGACCGCATGCTTGAATAGGCTTGAAGTGCCTCGAAAATATCCTTGGCGGGACCCATGCCGAAGTCAAAGTTTGCTACTGCGGTGACGGCCCACTTCTTGGCGTTCAGATAGGCACCGCGCGTTGCCATGGCGCTGTTTTTTGCTTCTATCAGGTCCAGATAATACATTTTTACCTGGAGCGGAATGTTGGCATCGGCAAATTCCCTGGTACTGAGCAGACGGTTGTATTGAGCGCTCTCGCCAGCCACTTTGGCGCCGGTAATGCCGAAATCGATTTTCCAGCGCGCCCCGAGGGCAACGCCCCCGATCACATGTTGAAACGGATCGTTGTAATAGGGATTGAGAACGCGCTGGCGCTCGTCCGAATAGGCCCAGGAGAAGAGCCCTCCGAGAAAAATATCGGGATAATAGTTGGCTCTGGCCGCTTCCACCAGCGCCGAACGCGCCTTGAGTCCCTCCTCAATCTGGTGGAATTCGGGGCGCCGGCGACGGGCATTTTCAATATACGTTTCCAATGGTGGAATTTCGGCATCAACAATAACAAGCCGCTCGGTTCCGGTTTCCAGCGGAGCATCGGCCGGCATTCCCATACGGGCCCTCAGAGCCGCCAGAGCAAGCGCCTCCCCCTTCTTTGCCTCTTCAAGAAATTTTGTCGCCTCACCGGAAAACGCATCCAGTTTATAGAGATCCATCTCATCAACCGTATCCGATCCCTGATTGAGAAGTTTCTGGGCCTTCTCTCTCGCTCTTACCAGGATCTCCTCGACCTCCAGTACCAGCTCCCTCATCTCGCGGGCCAGCAGCAGGCCGTTGTAGTATTCATTAACTTTAAGAACAATCTCGTTGGCCTTCTGCTGCTTGCGGGATCGGTCAACCTCGATGCCGTGGGTGGCAGCCTTCATGTTCTCGGATATTTTGCCGAAGGTGTAAAGCGGCTGGATGATGGTGGCATCGGCGCTGGTAAACCAGGTAAGGGCATTGAAGCTGAAGGGTTTGTCAGTATTGATGGAGGGGGAAAAGTCCTGCCGGTTGGCAATCGGCGCCGGTCCGACCATTGTCGTGAACTCCAGCTTCGGAAACCGGTATGACTTGGCTTCGTCGAGCTTGCTCGTTGCAAGATCAATGTCGCTTTGCGCTTCTCCCAGTTCCGGGGCGGCTTTCAGGGCCATGCGAACGCAGTCATCGAGGCTCAAAGCAGCTTTAGGCGCCGGGGTCTCCGCGGCAAACCCGGTAACGGCAACAGCACACAACGACCATACAGCCAGGCAGGAACACAAAAAAGATTTCATCGCTACATTCCTTTGTGTGTGAAATTTACTGAACGTTACCATGGATAAACTTGCTGACCAGCTCTTCGATGTCGATTGCCGACTCGGTCTCGCGAATCTTGTCATTGTTCTTCAACATCTTTTCCGAGCCGCCCGGCCGGAGTTTGATAAATTTGTCGCCGATGATCCCGCTCGTCCGGACCGAAGCGATGACATCATCGGTGATCTTTACCCCGGATTTGATCTTAAGATAGGCGAGCGCCCTGTCGCCGCTTTTTGTATCGAGTGCAATCCGGTCAACCTTTCCAACCTCTACTCCCGCCACCTCGACCCGCGCCCCCGGCTTCAGCCCTGAAACCGAATCAAAGCTGGCGGTCACGGAGTAATAATCGCCGCCACCAATTTCCATTTTACCCAGTTTGATCGAAACATACCCCAGGCAGAGGATACCGATCAGCATGAAGGTGCCAACCATCATTTCCAGTTTTACCATGTTCATATCAGTACCTCGTTAAGAATGCTTCCAGGTTACATCATCCGGATCGGGCCGTCCAGGCTGCCGCTTATGAACTGCCGGATAGCCGGATCGCTTGAATTCCTGATATCATCCGGTGTTCCGTGCTGAAGAATCCTGCCCCTGAACAGCATGGCCACGTTCTGGGCCACGTCAAAAATATCCGGAATTTCGTGTGAAACTATCACCGCCGTAAATCCGAATTTGGCATGAGTGTCCTTGATCAGCTGGTGGATCGCCCGCTTTATGATCGGATCGAGGCCGGTGGTCGGCTCGTCGAAGAGGATGATCCGTGGATTGGACACCACCGCTCGCGCCAGTCCAACCCGCTTCTTCATGCCGCCGGAAAGCTCATCCGGAAATTTGTTTTCAATATTTTTCAGACCAACATCTTCAAGAGCCGAAAGCACCCGGTCCCGGATCTCCCCTTTGGATAGCCTGGTCTTTTCCTGCAACGGAAATGCGACATTTTCAAAGACGGTCATTGAATCGAAGAGCGCCACGTTCTGGAACAGCATGCCGAATTTTTCGCGAATCCGGTTCAACTCGGAGCGGCGCAGATCGACGATACTCTCGCCATCGACCTCGACAGAGCCGCTGTCCGGCTGCATCAGACCGATCAGGTGCTTCAGGAGCACGCTCTTGCCTTCGCCGCTGGGGCCTATGACTGCGGTAATCCTGCCGTCGGGGATATCGAGATCAAGACCGTCAAGCACCTTTTGCTCACCGAATGACTTATGCACATTTCGCACTGTTATCATATCAGAGCAGCACCGACGTTATGAAATAGTCCCACACGAGGATGATAACCGACGTAAGCACCACCGACTCGGTCGTGGCCTTCGAAACCCCCTCGGCGCCATGGCCGGCGTAATATCCCTTGTAACAGCCGATCCACGCGATGATCACGCCGAATGAAAAAGACTTGATAAAACCGGAATAGACGTCGCGCCAGACCACTGATTTTTCCATTTCATAGAAATAAGCCCCGGGATTAACCCCCAACAGTTTGACCCCGACCAGCCACCCCCCGTAGATACCGATCACATCGAAAATGGCGCATAGCAGCGGGAGGGAAATCATGGCGGCGATGAACTTTGGCGTAACCAGATATTTGAAGGGGTCAAGCGCCATGGTTTCCAGGGCGTCGATCTGCTCGGTGATCCGCATGATGCCTATTTCGGCGGTGATGGCGCTGCCGGCCCGCCCGGTGACCATCAGGGCGGCCAGCACCGGGCCGAGCTCACGAACCAGAGCGAGCGCCACGGCGGTTCCCAGCATCCCTTCGGAACCGAACTTGGTCAGAGTATAAAAACCTTGCAGGCCAAGAACCATGCCTGTAAAAGCGGCGGTCAGCACGATCACGAACAGCGATTTCGTGCCGATGAAACGTATCTGTTTCAAAACATGCACCAGGCTGCACGGCCTGCGGACAATCATGTAGAACGAATAGAGCAGAAACCACCCCGCCCGTCCCAGATCGCGCACAACCTCTATGGTCATATGTCCGAGTGCCTGAACCACGTAAACCCTTTCCTGAATCTGTGACGCCGGAACACCGTAGTGCCCGGAAAAGCCGGAGTTGACCGTCGCTTGCACTGCAACAGACTGTTTACGCCGGTGGTACTCCGCCGGTCAGCCACAATCCGCTGCAATGCGGAAACTTAGGCTTTCCGGGTTAGCGAAGGTGTGGAGGCGTCACGGATTCAGGCCTTTGAATACCGGAAATGTGAAAAAAATATACATCAATAAGGTGAAAAAGCAAGGAGGAACTTGGTGTTATGTGCGACGTTTAAATGCCGGTCAATCCGTATCCCCGCCCCCCAGCACCTTGTAAATTGTCACCATATTGGCCAGGCGGGAAAGACGGGCGCCGATCATGGCCTGCTGGGCTGCGTAAAGGGAACGCTGCGAGTCGAGGACATTCAGGTGGCTGTCCACCCCTTTCTCGAACCGGGCCAGAGAGAGGCGATACCTTTCTCCTGCGGCATCGGTAAGTGACTGCTGGGCAGCCAGCAGTTCATCTATGGTACCGCGCTCTGCCAGGGCATCGGCTACTTCCCGGAAAGCGCTTTGAATGGCCTTCTCGTACCGGGCCACCATGATGTCGCGATCAACTTCCGCTATCTTCAGATTGGCCTTGTTGCTTCCGCCGTCGAAAATCGGCAGGGAAATACTTGGGGCAAAGTTCCAGGCAAACGAGCCTGATTTGAAGAGTCCCGACAGCTCGGTGCTGCCGAAGCCGACGGACGAGATCAGGGATATTCTGGGAAAGAAAGCCGCACGGGCTGCACCGATATTGGCATTTGCCCCCTTGAGCTGCCCCTCGGCCTGAAGAATGTCGGGACGGCGCAGCAGTACATCCGACGGCAGTCCGGGCGGGACATCCTTCACGGCGGTAAGTGTTGCGGAGAGTGCCGGCGGTAGAAGATCTGCCGGGATCTGCGATCCGACCAGCAGGCTGAGAGCATTTTCGTCCTGGGCAATCAGGGTGGTGAAACGGGCGATATCCACCCGTGCCGCCTCGACACTGGTTCTGGCCTGTTGGAGGTCGATGGCCGACGATACGCCCGCCTCGAAACGGCGCTCAACGAGCTGATAGGATTCCTGCTGGCTCGCCAGGGTGTCTTTGGCGAGTTTCAGCCGCTCCTGATCGGCAGCCAAAGACAGATAGCCGTCAGCGACCTGGGAAACCAGACTGATCTGCATGCTGCGCCGGGCCTGTTCGGTGGCAAGAAACTGTTCCAGAGCCTGATCTTTCAGGCTCCGGACGCGTCCAAACAGATCCAGCTCATAGGAGAGGAGTCCGACGCCGACGTTGTATTGATCTACAGTCATGGCCTTGCCGGTGGAGGAAAAACTTTCGGGAATCCGCTGAAAATTGGCGCCACCGGTGGCATTGACTTTGGGGAAGAGATCGGAGCGCTGGATCTGGTACTGGGCCCGGGATCTTTCAATGCTGAGGAGGGCGATCCGTATGTCGCGGTTGTTTTTGAGTGCCAGTTCAATCAGCCGGCGCAGCTTTTCGTCGACAAAAAACTCCCGCCAGGGGACGTCTGCCACCGCTTTTTGTTCCGCTGTACCGGTTTCCGCCTTATAGGACGGGCCGCCGGGCCACGTGGCAGTTACCGGCACGGCAGGTTGCGTGTATTTCGGAGCCATGGTTGAGCAGCCGCTCAGGAGGAAGAGAGCTCCGAGAGGGATGCAGAGGGCTGTCATCATGCGTTTCATCCGTGTCATGTCAATTCTCCTCCAGGGCGTTGGGTGAAACGATCAGCTGTTCCGGAATGGTCTGGGGCTGCTTCTTCCCGAACAGGCGGGAGACCAGAACAAAGAAAAACGGGATGAAGATCAGGTCGATGAAGGTTGCCGAGAGCAGCCCGCCGGTAACGGCGGTGCCTATGGCGTTCTGGGCCGCGGCACCGGCTCCGCGGGTCAAGGCCAGCGGCAGGGTGCCGAAGAAGAACGCGAGCGATGTCATGATGACCGGACGCAGCCGGATCTTGATAGCCGCCAGGGTTGCCTCGACCAGTTCATGCCCCTGATGCATCTGCTCCTTGATGAACTGGATGATCAGGATGGCGTTCTTCGTTGAAAGCCCCACCGTGGTGAGTAGACCGATCTGGAGATAGACATCGTTGGGAAACATGCGCAGTTTTACCGCAATCACCGCCCCCACAAGACCAAGCGGCAGCATCAGCAGGTTGACGAAGGGGATGGTCCAGCTCTCGTACAACGCAGCAACCGCAAGAAAAACAACCAGCAGCGAGATCGCGTAAAGTGCCGGTGCCTGGGCTCCGGCATTCCTTTCTTCATAGGAGAGGCCGGTCCATTCGTAACCGATTCCCGGCGGCAGCTGGGCCGCCATTTTTTCCATTTCGGCCATGGCCTCGCCTGTGCTTATGCCCGGCGCAGCCTGCCCCAGAACCTCCATGGACGGAATTCCGTTGTACCGCTCAAGGCGGGGCGAGCCGTACTCCCAGCGAGCGTTGGAAAAGGCCGAGAAAGGCACCATCTGGCCGTTTTTGTTGCTGACATACCAGCTGTTTATGTCCTCCGGCACCATCCGGTATTTGGAATCGGACTGGAGATAGACCTTCTTGACCCGGCCGTTCTGGATGAAGTCGCTAACGTAGGAACTTCCCCAGGCTGTGGCAAGAACATCATTAACCTGCGACAGGGAGACCCCCAGGGCGCCGGCCCGGACGTCGTCGATGTCCAGCTTGAACTGGGGCGAGTCGTCCTGGCCGTTGGGGCGCACCGCGATCAGCTTCGGATTTTTCATTGCCATTCCCAGCAGCTGGTTGCGGGCCTCCATCAGTTTACCATGTCCTAGTCCGCCACGATCCTGCAGCTGAAAGTCGAAACCGTTTGCCACCCCCAGTTCCAGTACCGCCGGGGGTGAGAATGCGAAGGCAAGGCCGTCTCTGAACTTGGAAAATGCCCCCATGGCCCGGCCGGCAATAGCCGCCGCCTTCATATCCTTGCTCTGGCGAAGGTCCCAGTGCTTGAGCCTGACAAAGGCCAGCCCCATGTTCTGGCCGCGACCGGCGAAGCTGAACCCGGCGACGGTTATGACTCCTTCCACCGTCTTGGATTCTTTCTCAAGGAAATGCTGTTCCAACTGCCGTATGACCTTGATAGTCCTCTCCTGGGTGGCACCGGCTGGCAACTGGACCTGGCAGATAATGAAGCCCTGATCCTCATCCGGCAGGAATGAAGTGGGAAGATGCATGAAGAAGAAAGCCATGGCGGCAACGATGCAACCATAGACCACCAGATAGCGAACCGGTTTGCCGAAAGAACGGCCGACAATCCCCTCATATTTATTCCTGCTGAAGTCAAACCCTTTATTGAACCAGCGGAAGAACGGGCGGAACCAGCCGGTCTCACACGCCTCATGCCCTTTTGCAACCGGCTTGAGCAGCGTCGCGCAGAGGGCCGGAGTCAGGATCATGGCTACCAGCACCGATAGAATCATGGCGGAGATGATGGTGACGGAGAACTGGCGATAGATGACTCCGGTGGAACCGGGAAAGAAGGCCATGGGAAGGAAGACCGCCGTAAGTACTGTGGCGATACCCCAAAGGGCGCTGGTAATCTGCCCCATGGATTTGATGGTCGCTTCCTTGGGAGGAAGCCCTTCTTCGCTCATGATACGTTCAACGTTCTCAACAACGACAATAGCGTCATCCACAAGCAAGCCGATAACGATTACCAGAGCAAACATGGTCAAGGTGTTGATGGAGTACCCGACTGAAGCCAGTACCCCCATGGTGCCCAGAAGAACTACCGGCACAGCGATAGTGGGGATCAGGGTAGCACGGATGTTTTGCAGGAAGAGGAACATGATGATGAAGACCAGGAAGACCGCCTCGATCAAGGTCTGCACCACCTCTTCGATGGAGATCTTGACGAAGGGGGTGGAGTCGTAGGGATAGACCACCTTCATGCCGGGTGGGAAGTATCTGGACAGCTCCGCCATCTTTGCCTTGACCCGGTTGCCCGTTTCCAGCGCATTGGCGCCGGCCGCCAGACGGATCGCCATCCCCCCCAACGGCTTGCCGTTGTAGTACGACTGAATATCGTAGTTCTCGGTACCGACTTTGCTTTCGGCCACATCCCTGAGCTTGACTGTTGAGCCGTCAGGATTGGTGCGCAGAATGATGGCATCGAACTGATCCGTGGTCTGTAGCAGAGACCGGGCGTTGATGGTAGCATTCAGCTGCTGCCCCTCATTGGCAGGGGTGCCGCCGAACTGTCCGGCAGAGACCTGGACGTTCTGCGCCTGAATAGCCGTGATTACATCGTTGGTAGTCATGTGGAAGTTATTCAGTTTTGCCGGATTCACCCAGATACGCATGGCGTTCTGGGTGCCGAACAGCTGCAGTTCACCCACACCCTCCAAGCGGCTGACGATATCCTGGAGGTTTGAGACCATGTAGTCTGTCAGGCTGTTGCGGTCCATGGAGCCGTCTTCAGAAACAAGGCCGACGATCAGTAAAAAGTTTCTGGTGGATTTGACGACCTGAATTCCCGAGCGCTGGACAATCTGCGGGAGAAGCGGCACGGCCAACTGCAGCTTGTTTTGCACCTGTACCTGGGCGATGTTCGGATCGGTGCCGGCCTTGAAGGTCATCGTAATTGAGACCGCCCCGGCCGAGTCGCTGGTGGAGGACATGTAGATCAGGTTGTCGATGCCGTTCAGCTTCTGCTCGATGACCTGGGTGACCGTATCCTGAACGGTCTGGGCCGAAGCCCCGGGATAGACTGCGTTGATGGCGATCTGCGGCGGTGCAATAGCAGGATACTGGGAAACCGGCAGCTTTTTGATCGATAGCAGACCCGCCAGCATGACCATAATTGCGATCACCCAGGCAAAAATCGGGCGATTTATGAAAAAACGAGGCATGGAGTGGCTCCTTAGAATAAGGTCTGACAAGTCGGACTCGTCAGGCTTGTCAGATTATTTTTTTGCAGTTGTGGCTGCCGGTGCACTACCGAACGCTACTGCCTTGACCGGCGTTCCCGGCCGCGCCTTCTGGATGCCTTCCAGAATGATGCGGTCACCCGCTTTCAGTCCGTCACTGACCAGCCAGTTGTCGCCAACCGTACGGACGACCTTGATCGGGCGCGGCTCGACCTTCTCCTCGGCCCCAATCACCATTACCATGGCAGCCCCGGCAGGATTTCGGGTCACGCCACGCTGCGGAACGAGGATCGCGTTCTCGTTTATCCCATCTTCCAGAATGGCGCGCACGAACATTCCCGGAAGCAGCGCCTGTTTGGGATTGGGAAATACCGCGCGCAGCGTGACGGAGCCGGTGCTCTGATCCACCGTGACTTCCGAAAACTTGAGGGTGCCGGGCAGTGGATACGGGGAGCCGTCTTCCATGAGCAGTTTGACCGGCGCCTGCGCCGAATTGCCCTTCTTCATTACTCCGTTGGCTAGATTCTGCTTCAGCTTGAGCAGTTCGGCCGTCGACTGGGTGACATCCACATACATGGAGCTGAGCTGCTGGATGGTGGCCAGAGCCGCTGACTGACTGGCGGTCACCAGGGCTCCGTCGGTCACGGTTGAGCGGCCGATGCGCCCCGAAATCGGGGCTTTCACCTTCGTATAGGCCAGGTTGATCCGGGCGGTTTCCACCGCCGCCGTGGTGGCAGCCACATCGGCCTCGACCTGCTTGAACGAGGCATGGGCGTCATCATAGTCCTGCTGACTTACCGCCTTGATTTTAACCAGATCCCGGAAGCGTTCCTCTTTCAGGCGGACCGAGTTCAGGTTGGCCTCGGCCCTGGCCTGGGCGGCCTTGGCACTTGCAAAGGCTGCCTGGTAGGCGGCGGGATCGATCTGATAGAGAACCTGTCCGGCCTGTACGTCCGAACCCTCGCTGAAGAGCCGTTTCTGGATGATGCCACCCACCTGGGGCCGCACCTCGGCAATCAGCAGCGGTGTTGTTCGACCTGAAAGCTCCGTGGTCAAGGCCACCCGTTGCGGCTGGACCGTCACCACCCCTACTTCGGGTGGACCGGCTGGAGGCTTCTGTCCGGCTGAGGTCTTTTTTCCGCAGCCGGAGATGAGTAAACTGATGGCGAGAATTCCGCAGCCGGCAAGTAATGTTGTTCTGTACGTGATTTGCATAGACACCTCTGAAAGTTTTTACGAATGAATGTTCATTCTTGATTGGCAGACAAAATAACGCGGCAGAGCGCTGACTCTTGCTTATCTCTTGATTCCATCCCAACAGGCTTCCACGGTTCGGGCGATCATGGCATCATCCATGGTGACGAAACCGAGAATATGATCACGCGCCACAGCCACAATAGGCCCGAAGGACAGGGCAAACAGGATTACCAGCGGCAGATCCTTTATAACCTGCTGTGAGATTCCGTTTTCAAAAAGTTCACGGAAAACGTCGCACCCTTCCTTTTTCCCCAGAATCTTGTCCCGTCGATGCTCCACACCGTAGGGAGAGTTGTGAAACTGCTCCAGGTAGCGGAAGTCGAGATGGTTTTCTATGAAGTACCGTAACAGCGCCGTACCGAGGTGGAGAAATCGCATCCGGACCGGTTGCTCCGGCGCGTACCCATCCAGAATGGTGGGATAGATCCGTTCTTCAAGGTTGCTGTACAATTCGCTGATCAGTACGTCCTTGTTTTCAAAATAGCGGTAGATAGTTCCGGCGCCGACATTTGCATGTTCGGCGATCACTGCCATGGGGGCGCCGTGAAAGCCGTTTTCAGCGATAAGTTCCAGAGCTGCACGAACTATTTCTGCACGTTTGTCCGATTTTATCATGCTGTGTGGCCTCCAGCACCTGAATGAATGTTTGTTGCGCTAGCACCGGTTTTACAGCCGATTACCAGATCACGCCGAGGTTGGGTTTCCGGGGTCATAATGCCTTCAACTCGTCATTCTTGACGCCGAGTTTTTTGACCAGACCGGAGTACCCCTCGGTTTTGATTATTCGACTGAACTGGCTTCTAAAGTTCGAGACCAGGCTGACCCCCTCAATAATGACATCATAGGCCATCCATCTGCCGTTCTGCCTGATCATTCGATAATCAAGCGTGAACTCGTCCCGCTTTGCCGTGACAACCCTGGATTTGATTTCAGCGTGGTCGCCATCAAGCAGCTCTTTGACGTAGACAATCTTTTCATTATTATATGATTCGATCTTTCCGGCATAGGAATTCTCAAGTAACGCCGCAAATAGAACCGCAAACTCCTTTTTTTCTTCCGGCGTGAGCTGAAGCCATTGCTTGCCGAGCGACCGTTTTGCCATTTCGCCATAGTCGAAAATGGTACCGATGCTATTTTTCAGTGCCTGGCGCCGTTTCACACTATTTTTCTTCAACTCCTTGTCCGCCAGGATGCGGACAACGTCATCGACTGTTTTCTTCACATCGTCAAGGGGATTTGCATATGCCCGGGATACAAAAAGCAGTGCGACTACGACAAGAAGCATGCCTCGCTTCAACATGGACTCTCCTCAAAACACATATTGGAATGAACGTTCATTCCAATATCCTGCAGAATAAAAAAAATGTCAACAGGTTTGCGACAAACAACAAAGAGCCGGGGCTGTTATGCCCCGGCTCTTTGTTGTACCAGTATGCAGGTCGTTCAGACCGGATATCCGGAGGATGGTGAAAACAGCAGTACGTCCCGGGAGTAGAGCAGCATCGCCTCCCGCATTACCTTTGAAAGGCTTTTCCTTGTCCGCCGGGTAACCTCGTCAATAGCCGCCTTTTCGGCGTCGGTGACCCTCAGGGATATGACTTTATAGCGTGGATTTTCCTTATTGTTTGCCATCTGTCCTCTCCATCAGGTTATTCTGCGGCGGCAGGCTCTGCATCAAGCACAAACTCGGGTTCTTCTGCTTCCAGATCGGTTTCATTATTGAGCACCCGCGCCATCCTGACCATATCAAGTTCATTTTCCCACCGGGAAACAACTACCGTCGCTACGCCGTTTCCGACCAGATTGGTCAGGGCACGGGCCTCGGACATGAACCGGTCGATTCCCAGAATCAATGCCAGACCGGCAACAGGAATGGTAGGAATGGCGGCAAAGGTGGCAGCCAGGGTGACAAACCCGCTGCCTGTCACACCGGCCGCACCTTTGGAGGTCAGCATCAGAACCCCCAGTATGGTGAGAGTTTGAGTTAACGTCAGCGGGGTGTTGGTGGCTTGGGCCACAAAGATCGCTGCCATGGTCAGGTAAATGGAGGTACCGTCCAGGTTGAATGAGTAGCCGGTGGGAATCACCAGACCGACCACCGACTTGGTACACCCGAGGTTCTCAAGCTTGGCCATCATGCGCGGCAATACGGTTTCCGATGAAGATGTGCCCAGCACGACCAGCAATTCCTCCTTGATGTAGCGGATGAACTTGAAGATGCTGAATCCGCATATCTTGCAGATGGTGCCCAGTATGACGAAGATAAACAGCAGACAGGTCAGGTAGAAACTCCCCATCAACATGCCCAGCTTGGTCAGGGAACCGAGTCCGAATTTTCCGATGGTGAAAGCCATGGCCCCGAAGGCGCCGATGGGAGCGGCCTTCATGATTACTCCTACAATACCGAACAGCACATGTGAAACATCATCGATAAACTTAAATACGACTTTACCGCGCGCACCAAGCATCGAAAGCGCAAAACCGAAGAGGATGGCAAAAAACAGTACCTGCAGGATGTCGCCCTTGGCAAAGGCGTCGAACACGGTGTTAGGGATGATGTTCATCAGGAAATCGACCGTG
>DATNCC010000384.1:0-9951 GCA_035571735.1 Dongiaceae bacterium
GCCGGGGTAGCCGGGGTAGCCGGGGCAGCCGGGGCAGCCGGGGCAGCCGGAGCAGCCGGGGCAGCCGGGTCGGGTTGAGCCGGTGCTGACTGAGTGGACGGGCTTTCACCGGCGATCGCTATCCCGGCACTGCCTGACGAAAATATTGAAATCACAACGAGAATAAATGCAAATAACCAGCGCTGCGTGCATTGCATGCGCTGGTAATGTGTTCTGCTGCGATAAAATTCACCGGGGTGTATATCGGGCGGGATCACGTATTCCCCTGCCGCGTACATCTGCCGTCCTCTTTCCCCGTGATGATGCGAATCGTCATGGTCGCCGTGTTCCTTTTGCAGGCATGCTACTGATTCCTTCTAGGCTATATGCTTTTCGGAATAAGTCAAGTCGGAGTATGACGCGCACATGTTCCCTTTAACCGCCTCAGATTGATTTCCGTGACAACTGTGTTAAAGTTTATGTAATTCTTCAGAAAACGGCTGGAAATGACGGGATGGGAAACACGTATCCATGGCCCGGGCACAGTACGGCGACAATTTCTCCGGGGACACAGCGCATGGAAGGTCATGGAGTTCCGATCATAAGCGTTTCAGGTGAAGTAGAGGGGGAAATCCTCCTGTCCCTTTCGGGCCGGATAACGCTGGAGCACCTGGAAACAATGAACAGGGAGTTCCAATCCCGATTGGCCGGCCTGCCCCCTGCGCCCCTTGCCGTGGACCTCGCGGAAGTCGACTATCTGGACAGCGCCGGGGCTCTTGCACTGATGATGCTTGGAAAGGGGGACGGCGGCAGGCCGATCCGTTTTGTCAACGCCACCCCGCAGGCGGAGCAGATCATCGACCTTCTGGGCAGGCTCGACCTCTACAGCCAGCATCTGAAACCGGTACAACATTTCAGCATCCTGGAATACGCCGGCGAGGCAACCTTCTACATAATCCGCGGCTTCCGCCATATCATGACCTTTCTCGGCGAACTACTCGTCGCCATGATCCATGCGATCCGTACCCCCCATTCCGTCAGGTGGGCCGACGTGCTCGACCAGATGAAAAGGATCGGCGTGGACGGGCTTCCAATCGTGGGACTCATAAGCATGCTGGTCGGGGTGGTCATGGCGTTCATGTCGGCCCTTCAGCTCAAGCAGTTCGGAGCGGACATCTATGTGGCATCCCTGGTGGGGATCGCCATCGTCAAGGAACTCGGGCCGATGATGACGGCCATCATCGTGGCCGGGCGTTCCGGTTCGGCATTTGCCGCCGAGATCGGCACCATGATGGTGGATCTGGAGGTAGACGCCCTGGTCACCATGGGTTTCAGTCCGGTCAGATTCCTGGCATTTCCGAAGGTGCTGGCCGCCATGCTCGTCGTGCCGCTTCTGACAATGTACTCCTTTATCTTCGGCATCGGCGGCGGCATGCTGGTTGGGGTGCTGGGGCTCGACCTAACAGTATTCACCTACATCCAGCAGACTTTGAAATCGATCACTACGTTCGACATTGTTACCAGCCTGATAAAATCCATGGTGTTCGCCGTCCTGATCGCCGGAATCGGCTGTCAGCGCGGCTTCCAGGCGCGGGGAGGCGCCGAATCGGTCGGCAGCATGACCACCTCGGCTGTGGTTTCGGCGATATTTCTCGTCATCGTGGCCGATTCGGCCTTTGCCATCGTGCTGCACTACCTCTCATAGCAACTAAAAGGGATATCATGAAGACCGCTTCTTCTAATAAGCCGGCCATAACCGTCGAAGACCTCACGGCGGGTTACGATGAGCAGCTCATCTTCGACAGGCTCAATTTCCAGGTCGGCCGGGGAGAGTTGTTCGTTATCCTCGGCGGCAGCGGCTGTGGCAAATCGACCCTGCTGCGTCTCCTGATCGGCCTCAAGACGCCGGCTGCGGGAAGGATCGTGGTCAACGGCGTCGATATCAGCACGGCCGGCGAGCAGTCCATGAAGGGGTTGCGGACCGGTATCGGCGTCCTCTTCCAGTCCGGTGCACTGTTCGGTTCCATGACCCTGGCGGAGAACGTGGCGCTCCCCCTTCAGGAATACACCGACCTCTCCCCCGCGGCCATCGAACGGATCGTGGCCATGAAACTCGCCATGGTCAGCCTCGCCGGACACGAGAATCATTACCCCTCCGAGCTGTCGGGCGGAATGGTCAAGCGGGCGGGCCTGGCGCGGGCTATGGCCCTCGATCCCTCCATTCTGTTTTTCGACGAGCCTTCCGCCGGGCTCGACCCGATCACCGCGGCTGAACTCGACCATCTGATCAAAGACCTGAATCGGGGGCTGGGTACGACCATGGTGGTCGTGACCCACGATCTCGATTCGATCATGACCATCGCCGACCGGGTCATCATGCTGGGCACAGAGAAGAAAGGGATCATCGCCGAGGGAGACCCGCGGGAGTTGAAGATGCATTCTCAGGATCCGCTGGTGCAGAGCTTCTTCAACCGGCAACCTCTGAAAACCGTTCTGTAAAGGATTTATCATGGCCAGAAAAAAATCCCTGTATTTCGTAGTCGGGTTCTTCGTCACCGTCGGCACGCTCGCAGCGGTGTCCATGATTTTATGGCTGGGGGCCTCGAAGTATCTCCGCACGGGGGACAAATACGTCACCTACTTCGACGAATCGGTGCAGGGGCTGCAGGTAGATTCCGCAGTCAAGTACCGGGGGGTCGAGATCGGGAGCGTGGATAAGATCCGGGTCGCGCTCGACAACAGGCTGATCGAGGTCGTCATGAAGGTGAACCTGCGCAAGGGGACCGAACGCCTGCTCGTTTCGCAGCTGAAGTCGGCCGGAATCACCGGCATCGTTTTTGTCGAGCTGGACCTCAGGGACCCGAAAAAACCCGACCGCTCGCCCCGCTATGCATACAGGTCGGAATACCCGGTCATCCCGTCACAGCAGTCTGACACCGCTCGGATATTCAGCCAGATCGACGACATCTACAAGGAGATTATGAAGATCGATTTCCAGGGAATTTCAAATGGTCTGAAGGGCACCCTGAAATCAGTTGAAGCGGCCCTGTCAAACCCGCGCATTGATGCGATCCTGGCAAATGCCGAAAATGTCACGACCGGGCTGGACAAAACCGTGCAACTGGCCAACATGAGGCTTGAGGACCGCAAACTGGACGAGATACTCCTGGAAGCCAAGGGGGCCGTAACCGATGCCCGAAAACTGATCAAAAGCGTGCAAGATGAAATGCACTCCATGAAGCTGGCCGACACGGCTGTCAAGGCCAACCGCATGATGGATGGGCTTGAGAAAAAGAGCCGTGCCATTTCCTTCGAGCTGGAAGCGACCAGCGAAAACCTTCGCCAGACAACGGACACCCTCGACCAGCTCATGGACAGGGTCAGGACTACCCCGTCGGATATACTGTTCAGCAAGCCCCCCGTTCCGAAACGTAAGGAGTGACGAAACCGAAAAAGTCCACCATGAAGGAAAAATCGGGAGATGGAGCATGAAAACTCATTCGAGTGAAAAAAGTGTACGAACGGAGTCACCGTTCAGCCGGCAACGGATCGGAACCCTTGCAATGACGGTTGCAATTGCGTTGCTGCTTTCCGGCTGCTTCGGCGGTGGTCAACCTGGCCGTATGACTGAACAGTACGCCTTTGACTATTCGCCGGCCGCGCAACAGGGATTCACCATGCTTCCGGAGACGATCACGGTCGAGCGCTTCAGCGCAGTCCAACTGTACAACTCCACGGCAATGGTCTATCAGGAAGAGCCCAACCAGCGTAATCAGTACCTCTACCATCGCTGGCGGGCCACTCCGGCCGACCTGGTGAGCGACTACCTGGTGCGCGACCTGCGCAGCGCCAACCTGTTCCGGGGTGTCTTTCACCACCGGAGTAACGAGTCCGGCCGCTATTCTCTGGCGGGGGATGTTGAAGAGTTCCGGGAAAATATCGACAAGGAAGATCGCCGGGCGATAGTGTCTCTCAATGTCACCCTGCTTGATACCTCCCGACCGGAACTTCCCGACAGGATCCTGTTCCAGAAAAATTACACTGTCGCGGAACCAATCGAAGAGAAGGGCCCGGCAGGACTGACAAAGGGGATGAGCCGGGCGGTGGCAAAGGTATCAAGGCTTGTGTTGAACGACATCTACAGCGTGTGCAGGCAGCCCGCAAAAAGGTAGGGGATTGACTTCGGACGGAATTGAAGGTGATCCGATTGTGAGACATTTGATGCAAATGTTCCAGACAGTGATACAATTAATTAAAAGCAAAGACGATAACCGGTTCTGTTTCGATGGAGGTACCAGCACAACTTTTAACATGCCGAAACAAGAGCGGCACCTCATAGCAATCATACGAAAAAAGGAGACAAATCATGAGCAGCAGAGATGAGTACGTTCGTAAGATGCAGGCAAAACTGGAGGAGTGGAATGCCGAGATCGACACGCTGACCGCCAAGGCAGACGAAGTCAAGTCGGATGTCAAGAACGAGTACAATGAGCAGATTGAGTCGCTGAAGGCGAAACAGGCGGCCGCCCGGCAGAAGATAGAGGTGCTTCAGCATGCCGGTGAAAGCGCCTGGGAAGATCTGAAGTCGGGCATTGACCTGGCCTGGACCGCCATGGGTGAGGCCATCGACTCGGCTAGATCCCGTTTCAGATGAAATAATTACCCGGATTGGTACTGATCTTCCTGCAGGCGAAGTTCGAGAGTGCTTTTGCCGGAACATTCAGCAAGTGCTTACCATAAAAGGCCGCATCCAGTTTTGGGTGCGGCCTTGCACTATGTGGGAGTTTTGGTTATAGTACCGCAGCCAGCCTGCTACCGGCGAGGCCGGTATGTTTACCGCACCTCCGGCCAATACAACAGGAACCGACCAAAATGCCGCATTTTCTCGACATCGCCATCGGCACCGTCACGTTGCGCCCGTATGTCTTCGCGTTTTTCGGGGCGTTTCTGGCGGTCTGCGTCCCCCATGTCGGCTGGAAGAGGACCCTGACCTTCACGCTGGCCGGCTACTCCATCGCCTTCTGTTCTGAGTGGCTCTCCATCAACACCGGCTTCCCCTACGGCTGGTACTATTACATCGATACGACCAGCAGCCGCGAGTTATGGGTTGCCGGGGTGCCGTTCTTCGATTCGCTCTCCTACGTGTTTCTCGCCTACTGCAGCTATGCTACCGCCCTGTTCATTCTCTCGCCGCTCAAAGCGTGGCGCTGGAACATTGCTACACTGGAGACCCGGCGCATAAGGCGCTCATTCCCGGTTCTGCTGCTGGGAAGCTTCCTGCAGACAGGCCTCGACATCGTTATCGATCCGGTCGCGCTTCAAGGGAATCGCTGGTTTCTGGGACAGATATACGGCTACCGCGAACGGGGGATCCATTTCGGCGTGCCGCTCTCCAACTATGCCGGCTGGCTGCTGACCAGTTTTTGCCTGATTGCCGCGTTTCAGCTGATCGACGCCCGACGACTTCACGACAGGGCGGCAGGCGTCGCCCACGTTCCCTTTCACTCCCTGCTGGGGCCGGCCCTGTACCTGTCGGTACTGATCTTTAACATCGGGGTGGCGCTTGTCATCGGCGAACACCTTATGGCGCTCTGCGGAGCGCTGATATATGCCCTTCCGGCCTTGATGGTAGTAATTCTGGCGCTGAAGCGGGGTAACCGCTTTACGAAAGAACAGCTGGGTGACCATCTGCGGGATTACCCCTGGTCACCGGCAGGAAGCGTCCTGAAGGGTGGAGAACAGGCGGGATAATGATGCCGTCAAGTTCTCTCCCGCTTTGCGACTGCTGCGGGAGAGACGTAAGAGTTGCGGAATGATGCGGGGTTTGCGCAGAACCGTCAGCAGCACCTTGTGAAGACGGATCCGGCTCATATCCGGACCTGAGAACTCATCCAGGGTGAACCCCAGTTCCTCATCGGCAGAATCGCTGACGGCGCGGATTGCCAGCAGCGGAATGCCGTATTCCGCGGCGACGCCAGCTATGGCGCCGCTCTCCATCTCCACGACCGGATTCCGGTACCGGCCCGGCAGCATTCCCGACAGGCGTACTTTTGACGTGATGGCAGAAGTGCTGACAAACGCCCCTCCAAAAACCCGTCTTCCCTCTGCCGCCTGACTGGCGACAAATGTCCTGCCGATCGGTGAGAGCAGGACCGGGGCCTCCTCAATATCACTTCCATCGGCAATTATAACATGTTCGGCCACGACAACATCCCCGGCATGCAGCTCCGGCGCAATCCCGCCGCAGAATCCGGTCGAAATCAGCAGATCGGGGCGACCATCCCGGACAAGCGCCTCTGCCGCTTTTGCCGCGTTGCCAAAGCCCATCCCGGATTCCACCAGCAGAATTTCATGTCCGGCGGAATTAAAGCGTCCGGCCCGAAATATTCCGAACTGCGTAGCGGCAGCGGTGCCGAGACTCTTTGCCACGGCACGGAATTCCTCCGGCATGGCTGTGATAATGCCGATTTTCATATCTTGCCGCTCCCCGTTGGAATGTACAATCAACAAGCCCCATTTCAAAACATATTATGAAATGCTGGACAAAAATGTAATCCTGTACTATATATCACGTTCGCTCTTGCGGAGAGATGTCCGAGCGGTTGAAGGAGCACGCCTGGAAAGCGTGTGTACGTTAATAGCGTACCGAGGGTTCGAATCCCTCTCTCTCCGCCATTAACAATCAGGCAGAATCCATCGCAGCACAAAAGCCCCCGGGAAACCGGGGGCTTTTTTCTTTTTCACCATCCCACCACGCCCACGGAGCATGGAGTCATTTTCCCGGTGCGACAGGTATTTTAAACACGATCTTCTTAACCGCAACTGCCTCCATTCCACTTCTCGCGCCCGGTTCATGGGCATCATGAGGAAAAAAAACGGCGAACACTCCCGGAACCAGCCTGATGAAATCAACCCTCCCGGTGAGCTTCTGCAAATCTTTCAACTCATCATATGGTTGTTCGACACAAAACTGTTTATGGGATACGCCTATGTTCTCTTCGCCCCAGGCGATAATCTGGACGTCGATGAACTTTCGGTGACATTCGATAAAACAATCTTCGATTGACCTGGTGTTGTACTCATTTACCGATGCAAATGCGCCTTGGTCGTTTATGGGATATTCGCCGGATGCAAGCGTCGACAGGTCGGCCGTTGCGAGAAACGCCTGAATATCGGCAAAGCCGGGGTGGAGTCCCGCGTACAACCTGAAATTGTCCAGGGAATCAAGAATCATTACCTTACCTCCATTGAACTATAATCCTGTGCGTGTCAGACATTTGTTGCAGCTCCCCGGTACTTCAAAGCCAGCATGGTCACATCATCCGGCTGGGGTGCGCCATTGGCATGTTGTTGGGGCATCGTCGCGGATGGACCGGATCATTACCATAAGATTGCCGGAACCTTTCAGTCTGATGGAGGAGAGCCCGCCTGGATATCGGCGGCTGCCTTGGATTCGCTCTGGATGCGCTCCCTGGCCGCGGTCGCCTCGGTCAGGTTGCGGATGTGCTTCCGCAGGTCGGCGGTCATGTTGTTGAGTGTAATCGCCAGCGCCTCGATCTCGTCGCCGGTACGGATTACTATGCGGTGGTCCAGGTTGCCGCTGCCGATGATGCGTGCTCCCTCGTCAAGCAGCAGGATCGGGTCGGTTACCCGCTTCGCCGTACGCCGGGCCACCACGTATACGACGGCAATGATGATGAAGAACACCACCGCCAGAATGAAGAGCGAAAAGCGGATCTTGCCGATTACCTGGGATTTGACCGCGTCAGCCTCTTTAATGATGGCCTTTTCGGTAGGTTTTATGGGTGCATAGACCGCCTCGACCGGCATGATGAACAGGACCGACCATCCGGTCGTCTCCACAGGCGCATGGGCGATGAAACAATCCTTCCCCTTGTAGCTGCCCCGATGAATACCCGCCTTGTCGACCTTGAGTTCCTCCTCGAACCGGTTCTGGCTGCCGGAGGCGGCATCGAGACTGAAGCGCTCGATCTTATGGCGATCGGCCCAGTTTTCAGCATTGGTGGACATCCCTTCGCGGGCGATGATATTCAGGTCACGGTCGACCAGGACGGCGCTCCCCGACTTGTTGAGCCGGGTGCTGATGATGCTCTCGTTGATGGTCTGGAGCGGCACGTTGACCGCCACCACCGATACCAGTTTTTTGTTCCGGTAGATCGGCCGGGAGTAGTTGATCCGCAGATTCCTGGCTATGACCCCGATGTAAGGGTCACTCCAGCCGGGCTTGCCGGACTTCACCGCCCGCTTGAACCAGTCCCGTTTCCGCACGTCGTAACCGGGCGAAACCACTCCCCAGGGGAAGCGCCGGAACAGGCCGTCAGGGGTGCCGATATTGAAGTCGGAGATATTGGGGTTATTGGCAAGAAACGGCTTGAAAAAGGCATCCATGGACGATGATATCTCCAGATCGTTCCTGATCCGGTTGAAATCAACCCCCTTGGGATACTGGTATACCGAGAAAAGTCTGGGATCCCGCGGTTGTTCTTCAAACGAATAGGAGCGGTTCCCGGGGTAGGCGCCAGGGTTGTTCCAAACCTTTTCGGCGATATCGGAGAGGACGTTGACCGTGGCCTCGATCTCCATGAATTCGGCGTTGCAGAGATTGGCGCGGTCGGTGGTGATACGCAGCAGACCGTCCTGGGCAAGGGTCTCCAGGGCCGACTTGCTGATCTTCAGGGCTTCCTTCCCCAGGCCGATGCTGCTCATTACGGAATAATCCCCAAGCCGCCGCATCCCGTCCAGCGATATGATCGCGAAGCTTACCAGCGACAGGGACGCCACGCCGAGCAGCGCCTTCAGGATGCGGGACCTGATATTTCCATGTTTAAAGGTGATTTTCATCATTAAGTTATACTCCTTGCACCCGGATCTGTTTCCGCCCGCTATAATCTCTCGAATAACTCTTAAATCGAACCGCCAACGGAATAAAGAACTTTCTTAAATATGTCGGCTGATTAAATCTAATTTGTCCCGGTCATTACAGGCGAGCTCAAGACGCAATATCCTGTCCACTCCATTGGCTCCCACTACGGCCAATCTACTGTATCGCACCCGGTGCATTGTATACAAGACAAGAGTTATGCTGCTTCTTGAGTTGATCGTTTTAGGCGAACAGTGTGTTTAAAGACTTCCGTACTTCCGTAATTGTGCTTGCCCAACCGGCCTCCTTATGCTAAATTGAGTGTTGATTCAATGACCACAGATTCCGTTGTGGTATTTTTTTGTGGTAGAATATTTTGTGAAGCTGTCCTGTTTGCAGGCGGATATGATAGCCGGGCCTCGCGCAACGGCATGCCGTGAACTCCGCCAGGTCCGGAAGGAAGCAACGGCAGCGGCTCCTGCTGTGTGCCGCGGGTAAACCCGGCTATCATTTGCGTCTGCAAACTCTTTTCCCTTACACATCCCCCTGAACCACATGCTTCCCCGTTTTTTCGGGCGGAGCGTCAGATTTCCTGCGAGGTTAGATCTCTTGTCCAACGGCACGCACTATGAAGTCCTGGCAAGGAAATACCGCCCCCAAAACTTTTCCGAGCTGGCAGGCCAGGAACATGTCAGCCGTACGCTGCAGAATGCCATCGATTCGGGGCGGGTTGCCCATGCCTTTCTGTTTACCGGCGCCCGTGGTGTCGGCAAAACCAGCACCGCCCGCATCATGGCCAAGACCCTCAACTGCGAAAGAGGGGTCACACACGAACCCTGCAACGTCTGCCAGCAATGCATCGAGATAACAAAAGGCACCTCAACCGACGTGTTCGAGATCGACGGCGCCTCCAATAACGGCGTGGACGATGTTCGCGACCTGCGCGACAACATCAAGTATCTCCCCTCCCACAGCCGCTACCGTATCATCATTATCGACGAAGTCCACATGCTCTCCACAAACGCGTTCAATGCGCTCCTGAAGACGCTCGAAGAGCCGCCCGAGCATGTAAAATTCATCTTTGCCACGAC
>DATNCC010000385.1:0-16838 GCA_035571735.1 Dongiaceae bacterium
CGGCCGCTTGTGCTGTCGATGTCTTTGCGTGGATTGATCGGAATTCCATATTCAAGACGGAGCGGGCCGATCGGGGAAGCCCAGCGAATTCCCCAGCCATAGCTCATCAGCATGGTGTCAAAAACGGCTGTTTTGTCGGTAAATGCATTGCCGTAATCGAAAAACAGGACCCCTTTAAGGCCGACATCCGATAACAGCGGAAACGATAATTCGACATTCCCGGTGACTTCCTTGTCGCCTCCCAGGTAGATCTGCTCGATATTCTGGATACCGTCGATATTTTTTACAACCTGGGAATTTATCGGGGCAACCGTTCGGGTTCTATAGCCGCGCAGGGAATAAATACCACCCAGATAAAACCTTTCGTCGATCGGGATCGGTGTACCACCGACTTCCTGGATATAGCCCAGCGTCAATTTCGTCGATGCGATCAGCTTCTTGTAGAGAGGATGAAAGTAGGTATGGTCAGTGATAAATCGGGCATATTTATTATCGCCTCCCAGACCTGCATACTCCGCCGAGAACGAATTGATCATGCCTGTCGATGGGTCAAGGCGGTAGTCGGTGCTGTTGTGGGTGATGCTGCTGAATATGGAACTGGTAGTCGTCGTGCCGAGCGGGTAGGTGCCGAAACTATCGGTGTCATGGAGTGCCTGGTAGGCGGCGCTTGGAGCAAAAAGGTCCTTGACTTCATACTTGTACATCACGAATGTTCCGAGAAAATCGTTGATCGGATAGCCGCCCTTGATGTCTCCACCGGTGAGCCGGCGGGTATAATCGGCAAAAATGCGCTCTGAACGGTAGATATCCCCACCAAGCGTCCATTTGGTGTCCATGAAATAGGGATCGGTCAGACCCAGGGCGTATGTCTTCGATTTTCCGCCGATGGAGGCGGAAAGATTGGCCTTCAGCCCTAACCCCAGGAAGTTGGCCTGTTGGACGGAGCCCTGACCGATAAAGCCGTCCAGAGAGCTGTAGCCGCCGCCGATGCTGAATGTTCCGGTCGGTTTTTCCTTGACGTCGACATTTACATTGAGTTTGTTGCCGGCACTTCCTTTGGCGGTGGCAATGTTCGCTTCCTCAAAGAAGCCGAGATTCATCAGATTCTGCTTGCTGCGTTTAAGGCCGGTTGCACTGTACAGACCGGTTTCGATAACGCGCATTTCGCGGCGGATAACCTTGTCGCGGGTTTTCGGGTTGCCGGCGATGTTGATCCGCTCGATGGACACCAGATCACCCTTTTCAACGTCAAAGGTCATGTCGACGATCTTTTTGTCGTTATCCAGACGTGTCAGGGGATTGATCGTTGCGAAAGCATACCCCTTGTCGCCGTATACATCGGTCAGAGTCCCGATGTCGGCGCGCAGGATGGAACGGTTGAAGATCTCGCCCGGTTCGCTCTTCAGTTTTTTACGCAAATCGGCCTCGGAATCAAGCAGTTCCCCCTTGAAGCCGATTGCGCCGATCCGGTATTGTTCCCCCTCGGTAATGCCGATGGAGACATCCAGTGCGGTCCTGGTGTCATTAAGTTTTACCACCGGCTCGCCGATCTTGACATTGATATAGCCGTTGTTGAGGTAATGGTCGGAGAGAAGCAGGGCATCGTTTTTGAGGACCTCTTCCTTGTAGGTGCCTGCACCGGTCAGCCAGGACATGAACCATTTTTCCTTGGTCTCCATGATCCCCTTCAGCTTGCCGGCGCTGAAAGCCTTGTTGCCGTCAAAACGGATCTCCTTTATAAGGATCTTGTCCCCTTCAACGACTTTAAGCACAACGGTCAGATCGCTTGCGCTTGCCGCGTTTTTCCTGGTTTCGGTCTGTACATCGGCCAGGTAATATCCCTCATCGCCGTACATCTTTTTGATCTTGGCAACGCTCTTGGCAAGGTCTTTGGACGAGAACACGGAATTCTGGCGAATTTCGAGCGCTTCCTTCAGTTTCTCCGTCGTTATTTCCTTGTTGCCCTCGATCGAGATCTCACGAACGATCGGCTTCTCCTGAACCGAGTAGACCAGTACGACCCCTTTGTCGGACTCCTCTTTCACGGCCTGAACGTCCTGGAAATGTCCGAGTTTGTAAATCGCCCGGATATCCGCATCGGTCTTGTCATCGGAGAGAGAGTCGCCGGCATGCATCTTTATCACGTTCAGGATCGCCGCCGATTCAATGCGACGATTCCCCTGAATCCGGATCTCCACCACTTTTTCGCCTTCAGCGTAGACAAGCGTTGTGCTGCCAACCAGAACTACCAGCAGGGCTGATAGCAAGTTTTTGAAACTGGTCACGCTTCCCCCGGATATCATGTGGTTTTTTCCACTCTGCCGTCAAGCAGGTGAATGGTTGTTCCCATGGCCGCCGCCAAACGCTCGTTGTGGGTAACGATCACCAGCGTCAATCCTTTTCTTTTCTGCAGCTCCGCCAGCATGGCATGAATGCCCTCGCTGGTTTTCATGTCCAGGTTGCCGGTCGGTTCATCAGCCAGAAGCAGCTCGGGTTCAAGTGCAAGTGCCCTGGCAATGGCCACCCGTTGCTGCTCGCCTCCGGACAGCTCTCCCGGTCGATGGGTCATGCGCTGTCCGAGCCCGACGTCCTTCAGCAGCGACTCCGCCATTTCCCGTGCTTCCGGCTGCGCCGTCCTGGCGATCAAAGCAGGCATCATGACGTTTTCAAGAGCAGTGAATTCCGGGAGCAGGTGATGGAACTGAAACACAAACCCGATACTTCGATTCCTGAACTCCGCCAGTTGCCGGTCATTTTTATTAAAGATGTTTTCGCCGCGAAAACTGACCGTTCCGGAAGTCGGACGGTCAAGCGCCCCAAGCAGATGCATCAGCGTACTTTTGCCGGCACCGGATGCGCCGACCAGGGCCGTGGTCGTACCGGCCGGCATGTCAAGATCGATTCCCTTGAGAACATCGAGCCTGTTCAACCCGCTGCCGTACGTTTTACAGAGGCCGCGCACCTCGAGCAGGTTACTCATAGCGCAGCGCCTCGGCCGGGAGCATCCTTGAAGCCTGCCATGCCGGATAGAGCGTGGCCAGAAAGGAGATCAGCACGGCCGTGACCGAGATCAGCACCACGTCTGCCGGCACTACCAGCGAAGGGAAGTGATCGAGATAGTAAATGTCCTTGCTGAAAAAATTCAGACCGGTGACCTTCTGGATAACGTTGATGATCGGTTCCAGATTGAGTGCGATCAGCAGCCCCGAGGCAACGCCGAGGAGCGTGCCGATGACCCCGATAATCAGCCCCTCCAGCACAAAAATCTTCATGATGCTGGCACCGGTGGCGCCCATTGACTTCAAGATGGCTATATCCCTGGTCTTTTCCATGACAACCATGAACAGGGTTGAAGCGATACCAAAGGCGGCAACCAGCACGATCAGGGTCAGGATGATGAACATGACGATCTTCTCGGTCTTCAGCGCAAACAGGATGTTCTTGTTCATCTGCATCCAGTCGCGGGCGTAGAAGTTGGCACCCATTTCACGGTTGATGCTGCGGGCAAGCTCCCCGGTATGATAAACATCATCAACCTTGAGCTGTATGCCGGTGACGGTGTCGCCGAGATCAAAAAAGCGCTGTGCCTGGTCAAGGCTGATGTAGGCAAGGGTCGAGTCATATTCGAACATCCCGGTGTTGAAAATCCCGGTCACCTTGAACGGTTTCATGCGCGGCATCATGCCGAGCGGGGTAATATTGCCCATCGGCGAGATGACGTTGACCTTGTCGCCCAGGAAAATGTTGAGATGCCTGGCCAGCTCTTTTCCGACCATCAGGCCGGGAGTCGTGTCCGCCCCCCGTCCCATCCCGGGGTCAAGGCCGTCAATACTCCCCTCGACGACCGAGCTGCTGAGGCGGGTAACCTGGCGATCGGTGGCGACATCGATGCCGCGCAGCACGACACCGGATACATTCTTGCCGGATGAGAGCATGACCTGGTTGTAAATAAAAGGCGTAGCTGACTGAACCCCCTTGAATCCCTTGAGTCTTTCCATCACCGCCCGGTATTCCTCCATCGGTGCGCCGCTCCGGATGACGACGATATGGGCGTTGGTGCCCAGAATCTTCTCCTTCAGGTCATTTTCGAATCCGGTCATGACCGCCAGTACCACGATAAGCGCCATGACACCCAGCGTAACTCCGGCGGTGGAGATAAAGGTAATGATCGAAATAAAGGTGGATTTACGTTTGGCTTTCAGATAGCGCAAGCCGATGAACAGTTCGAATGGCATCGGTTATTTGACTTCCTTGCGCAGCTGCGGAAACAGGATTACATCCCGGATCGACGGGGAGTCCGTCAGCAGCATTACCAGGCGATCGATGCCGATTCCTTCACCTGCCGTGGGGGGCAAACCGTATTCCAGGGCGCGGACATAATCTTCGTCCATATAGTGTGCTTCCTCGTCACCCTTGTCCTTTTCGGCGACCTGTGCCAGAAAACGCTCTTTCTGGTCGACCGGATCATTCAACTCGGAGAAGGCGTTGGCGATCTCGCGCCCGCCGATGATCAGTTCAAAACGGTCGACGATTTCAGGGTCATGGTCGTTCTTGCGCGACAATGGCGATACCTCGGTGGGGTAGGCGGTGATGAAGGTCGGCTGGATCAGCTTGTGTTCGGCCACCTCTTCGAAGATCTCCATCAGGAGCTTGCCGTAGCTGATTTCGTCAGGAAGCGACAGCCCGATGCTGCGGGCGTATGACAGGGCCAGGTCGCGGTCTTCGAGCTGCTTCGCCTCTATGTCGCCATACTCCAGGATCGCGTCCCGAACGGTTAAACGCTTCCAGGGGCGCTCAAAGCTGATGGCAACCCCCTGGTTGGTAAAGTCGAGAGTGCCGAGGACTTCCCGGGCGACGTGGCAGAACAGCTCTTCAGTCAAATCCATCAGGTCTTCATATGTTGCATAGGCCTGGTAGAATTCCATCATCGTAAATTCCGGGTTGTGGCGTACCGAAATGCCTTCGTTGCGGAAGTTGCGATTGATCTCGAACACACGTTCCAGGCCCCCGACGACAAGTCGCTTCAGATACAGTTCCGGGGCCACGCGGAGGTACAGCTCCATATCCAGGGTGTTGTGATGAGTGATGAACGGGCGTGCCGTTGCTCCGCCCGGAATCTGATGCATCATCGGAGTCTTGACTTCGAGAAAATCACGGCTGCTCATGAAGCTGCGGATCAGATTGACGATGCGGGAGCGTTTGATGAATATTTCACGAGCTTCAGGATTTACGATCAGGTCGACGTAGCGCTGGCGGTAGCGGGTCTCCACGTCGGTCAGCCCGTGGAATTTCTCCGGCAGCGGCAGGAGCGATTTGACGAGCAGCCGTATGGAGCGGACATGCAGGGAAAGTTCGCCGGTTTTGGTGCGGAACGGGTGACCTTCCGCTCCGACGATATCGCCGATGTCGAACGTATCGAAAACGGCAAACGCTTCTTCGCCGATCTCGTCTTTTTTTACATAGAGCTGAATGCGCCCCTTGCGATCCTGCAGCTGGATAAAAGCGGCCTTGCCGAAAGATCTGCGCGCCAGAATGCGCCCGGCAACGCTGATGCTGGCATCAGCGGCGTCGAGATGTTCTGCGGTACCATATGCAGCGACGATGTCTGCCGAAGTATGTTGAGGTTTGAAGTCATTGGGGTAGGGGTTTATTCCCGCTTCCCACAGCGCATCCACCTTGCGGCGTCTTTGGAGCAGGAGTTCACTGAGTTCTTCCATGGTAGTGTTTCAACCTTTCACAACTATGATGGTTCCGGGGGGAATCAAGCGGATAAAAATATCTTCAACGTCCCGGTACGTCAAGAAAAAAAGGGGTTTCGCGGATCTCACGCAGGGAAGTCCCATGGGCTAACTGATTATTCCATGGTCCTTCCCTTTTCTCATCGTATCTTGCGGATGGTATTGTTGTACGAATCCGCCACGAAGAGGCTGGTCCCGTCGGTAGTGATTCCGATGGGAGAATAGAAGCTGGGCGTTCCGGGAGAATCGACATTCCCTCCGATGCCGTTTTTCGCGGGAATACCCGCTATGGTTGTGACATCACCGGATGATATGACTATCTTGCGGATGGAATTCAGGTATGTGTCCGTTACATAAAGGTTTATGCCATCCGTTGTTATACCGTTCGGCTGGTTGAAATGCGCCGCACTCCCGGTTCCATCAGCCGTGCCATAGTCACTGCTCTCCGGTCCGGGACTGCCGGCTATCGTTGTGACCGTGCCCGTCCTGATGTCAATCTGGCGGATGGTCCGGCTATAGAAGTCGGTCAGATAGAGGTTCTTGCCGTCGGTGGTGATGCGGCCGGGCAGGTGGAAGCGTGCGTCTTCCGGCTTGCCGTCGGTTGAGCCGGATACTCCCGGGGCGCCGGCCAGAGTGGAAACGGCGTAGTTATTATTGATATCTATCCAGCGTACGGTGGCGTTGTTGAAATCAGTCACATAGAGATTTTTTCCGTCGGTCGTGATGCCGATCGGCTGATTAAAGAGTACAGCGGTCCTGTCGGTAGAATCGATCGAACCGGCCAGCCCGATTGCGCTGCCGATCCTGGTTGCTATATTGGTGGCAATCTCGATGACACGGACCGTATTGGAACCGGTGTCCACGACGTAGAGGTTTTTCCCGTCGGTCGTGATTCCGTTTGGCCGGTTGAATACTACGACGGCGCCGGTAGCAAGGTCAGTGCATTGCAGGGTTGTAACCACGCCTCCGGAGGTTATCTTGCGGATGGCGTTATTCAAATAATCCGTAACATAAAAATTTTTCCCGTTAGCGTCAAAGGTGATGTCGGTGGGGTGATTGAACAGCGCCGGGGGACCGTCGGTGAAACCGGAGCTTCCGGCAATGCCGGTCACGGTTGAAACCGAGTAGTTGGAAAACGACTTGGCGGAGGTGGAAATAGCTCCCCACTGAACGGCACCTCCTCTGGGGGTATCGGGCAGGGAAGAATATGAGGCAAAGCTCTTCGGAGCAGCATAGACAGGGGGCGCTGAAGTTGTTGTCCCGCCGCTGCCGCACCCGGCAATACAGGCAACCAGCAATAGTCCTAATATATATGGCACGTATTTCTGCATTTTATCTCCAAACGGCTGACAATCGGGAATGTGACCTACTGGATTTCCTCGTCCTTTTTCTTGCGCCGCGGTCGGGCAGCCGGCTTGGGTGGCGCTGCCTCCGGTTCGGTCGCCGGGATAGCTGTCTTCCCGGCCTTTTTGGGGGCGGCGGGGCGGCGGGGCTTTGGCGCAACCGGCGCCTGCACTTCCACAGCCGGCTCGGAAGGTACGGGCTCAGCGGCCGCCGCTTCCGGCTTTTTCTTGCGCGGCGCCCTGGTGCGTTTCGGTTTGGCTCCAGCCGCGACCTCTTCAGTCAGCGTCAATACCGGGATGGCGGGCTCAGGCGCAACAGGTTCGGAAACCGGTGCGACAGCTGCCTCCTCGGCAGGGTGCTCATGATCTTTATGAGCTTTACCGCGACTCCGCCGGCGCTTCCGTTTCTTTGGCTTTACGGCTTGATCCGCCGCACTGCCGCCCGTTTCCGAAGCTGTGATGTCAACCGCCTCGGAAGTCTCTTCCGCCAGGGAACCGACGGCATGATCGAACCCGGCTTCGGTCTGTTCGAAAGCAGCCGTATCCGGATGAGCGTCACCGGCTGCTTTCTTTTTCTTCTTGCGCCGCTTCCGCTTTTTGCCCCCCTCGGCAGAACCGGCAGCCTCGGCTTTCTGCTCCTCATCGGTGGTCGCCAATTGGGCGGGAGCTCTTGGAACAACTGTCTTGTGGGCTTCTTCCGCTTCAGCCTCGCTCTTCAGGACATCCTCAAGGTGCGGCTTTTCGCGTTTCAGTGTTTCAAGCTCCAGCTGATTGAGCAGGAACGACGTTTTGCCCTTGACGGTCACCGCAATCTCATAATCGTTTTCAATCTGGGTCAGCTCGCGTTTCTTGCGGTTGAGCAGGTAGTACGCCACTTCCAGCGGCAACCCGCCGCGAACTTCGGCAACGGTTCCCTTGGCGGCGGCGGCGTGAACCTTGCGCAGGAAAGATACCGCCATGGCTTCAACGGATTTGACCTTGCCGCGGCCCTCGCAATGCGGACATTCCAGGTGAATGGCATCGTTCAGGGTTTTGGCAATCCGCTGGCGCGACATTTCCATGATTCCGAACTGGGAAATGCGTCCGACGTTGACTCTGGCCTTGTCCATTTTGAGGGCATTTTTAAGGGTTTTCTCGACCTCGCTGTTATGCTTGTTGTCGCGCATATCGATGAAGTCGATGACGATAAGTCCCCCCAGGTCGCGCAGTCGCAGCTGCCTGGCAACCTCTTCGGCGGCCTCCATGTTGGCCTTGTAGGCGGTGTCTTCGATACCCCTCTCGCCGCTCGATTTCCCCGAGTTGACGTCGATCGAGACCAGCGCTTCGGTCGGCTCAATGATAATAGAGCCCCCGGACGGGAGCGACACCCGTTTCTCGTAGATCTGGTCGATCTGTTCTTCAAGTTGAAAGCGGGAAAAGATCGGCCGTTTTTCCTTGTGCAGCTTGACCCGCTTCTCACAGGCGGGCATGGTGTCGCGGAAAAATTCCTTGGCTTCACGATAGGCATCCTTGCTGTCGACCAGCACCTCATCGATATCGTCCGAAAAGTAGTCCCGTATGGTGCGAATGATCAGGCCGCTGTCGCGATACATCTCGCCGGCCCCCTTGATCTCGGAAGCCTTTCGTATGATTGATTCATACAATTCGATCAGACTGGTGAAATCCTTCTGCAACTCCTCGGGAGTGCGCCCCACCGCTTCGGTGCGGATGATGTAGCCCATCCCCTCGGGAATGTTCATCCCGGCCACGATCTCTTTCAACTTCTTGCGGGCTCCCTCCTGCTCGACCTTGCGGGAGATGCCGGTCGAATCGCTGCCGGGCATTATGACCATGTAGCGCCCCGGCAGGGACAGATAACTGGTAAGCGCCGAACCTTTGTTGTCGCGCTCGTCCTTCTCTACCTGAACCACAAGTTCCTGCCCGCGGTGCAGCACCTCCTGAATGCGGGGGCGGCGCTTGCGCTGCTCTTCCGGAATGTCGTCGCGCCATTCCCAGTAATCGGGATGCAGTTCGCCGATCTGAAGAAAGCCGGGTTTGGCGCGGCCGATATCGACAAAAGCGGCCTGAAGCCCGGGCTCGACACGAAGGACGACCCCTTTGTAAATGTTCCCCTTGATCTGTTCCTTGCCGCTGATTTCGATGTTCAGCTCCATCAGGCGGCCGTCGTGAACGATCGCTACTCGGGTCTCCTCGGGGTGCATGACATTGATCAGCATTTTCTTGCTTACGGTAGTGGTCATATATTGATAACCTTTCAGATGTTGTGCTGGATTAAAACTGGCAGATTATATCTCTTTTGACGCTGAAAGCAAGAAAAAGGCGGTACGGGGCAAATCCCCGTACCGCCCAGCTGATGCGATATTGTCACCGGAACTACATCATTTTGGCCAGAAGCGGCACGATCAGCAGTGATACGATGTTTATGATCTTGATCATCGGATTGATTGCCGGACCGGCGGTGTCCTTGTAGGGATCGCCGACGGTATCGCCGGTAACGGCTGCCTTGTGGGCTTCGCCACCCTTGCCGCCGTGGTGGCCGTCTTCGATATATTTCTTGGCGTTATCCCAGGCGCCGCCGCCGGTAGTCATGGAAATGGCCACGAAGATGCCGGTGACGATGGTGCCGACGATCACGCCGCCCAGAGCCTTGGGGCCGAGGGTGAAGCCGACGATAACCGGAGCCAGGATCGGGATCAGGCCGGGAATGACCATCTCTTTCAGAGCGGTCTTGGTGACGATGTCGACGCAGGAGGCGTAATCCGGTTTGCCGGTGCCTTCCATGATGCCCTTGATCTCGCGGAACTGGCGGCGGACTTCGACGACTACGGCGCCGCCGGCCTTGCCGACCGCTTCCATGCACTGGGCGGCAAAGTAGTAGGGGAGCATGCCGCCGATAAAGAGGCCGACGATGATGTAGGGGTCGGAGAGGTCAAACTTGATGAGATCTCTGCCGGCCGATTGCAGCGCGTGGTTCAATTCATCGACATATGAGGTGAAGAGGATAACGGCGGCCAGACCGGCGGAGCCGATGGCATACCCCTTGGTGACGGCTTTGGTGGTATTGCCGACAGCATCCAGCGGATCGGTCACGGCGCGGACCGATTCGTCCAGTTCAGCCATTTCGGCGATGCCGCCGGCATTGTCGGTGATCGGACCGTAGGCGTCCATGGCGACAACGATACCGGTCAGCGAGAGCATCGATACGGCAGCGATGGCGATGCCGTAGACACCGGCACACTGGAAGGCGACGATGATGCCGGCTGCGATGACGATGACCGGAGCTGCCGTCGATTTCATCGAGACGCCGAGGCCGGCGATGACGTTGGTGCCGTGGCCGGTGGTGGAGGCCTGGGCAATATGCCGCACCGGACCGTACTCGGTCGCGGTATAGTACTCGGTAATCCAGAAGATGGCGCCGGTAACGACCAGGCCGACGATTGCCGATATGAAGATATTGATGGCGCTGAAAGTCATGCCGGCGGAGTTGGTGAGTCCGGCCGGAAACATCTGTGCCGTGACGAAGTAGAAGGCGATGCAGGCGAGCACGGCCGAGGCGATCAGGCCCTTGTAAAGAGCAGGCATGATCTTCTGGCTGGCCCCCAGCTTGACGAAATAGGTTCCGATGATGGAGGTTATGATCGAGATGCCGCCCAGGATCAGCGGGTAGCTGACGGCGCTGGCTTTGTCGGCAAAGGTGATGGCGCCCAGCAGCATGGCGGCGATCAGGGTTACGGCGTAGGTTTCAAAAAGGTCGGCTGCCATGCCGGCGCAGTCACCGACGTTGTCGCCGACGTTATCGGCGATAACTGCAGGGTTGCGGGGGTCGTCTTCCGGTATGCCGGCTTCAACCTTGCCGACCAGGTCGGCACCGACGTCGGCGCCCTTGGTGAAGATACCGCCACCGAGACGGGCAAAAATGGAGATCAGAGAGCCGCCGAAGCCGAGGCCTACCAGCTGGGTGACAACGTCCTTGACCGGAGCGTCGGGCATCAGTTTCAGGAGGACCATGTAGTAGCCGGCAACGCCGAGAAGGCCGAGACCAACCACCAGCATGCCGGTGATCGCGCCACCCTTGAAGGCGACGTTCAATGCCTTGGTGATGCCGGATTTGGCAGCTTCAGTTGTACGCACGTTGGCCCGCACGGAGACGAACATGCCGATGAAACCGGTCAGGCCGGAAAAAAGTGCGCCAACCGCAAAACCGATCGCGGTTTTGGCGCCGAGCGTTGCAAACAGGGCGACGAACATGATCACGCCGACCACGGCGATGATAGTGTACTGGCGTTTCATGTAGGCGCCCGCACCTTCCTGAATCGCTGCTGCGATCTGCTTCATCCGGTCATTGCCCTGAGGCAGACCCAGAATCCAGCTTGCCGTGGTCAGACCGTAGACAACGGCTGCTGCGGCGCAGACCAGGGCAAAAACTACTGCATACTGTTCCATTTTTTCACTTCCTCCTGTTGAATATGAATAGCCAATCGGTGGCTCTCTTTCTGTTTGACCCAAAAACGGTAGATAGTTAATGGAATGTCCTGTTTTTGTCAAGTGCAATTCCGTGATTTTCATCATCAGGTGCTTCGCAGGTGCCGTTCACGCTTCAGTTGCAGATACTTGTCAACTGAATTCACACGTGGTATATGTGCCTTGTGACTAAACGGATACGGGAGAATGATCGTATGAATTATGTGAAAATCATGGCACTCTTGCTTGTGTCTATACTGGCCGGATGTGCCTCGCAGGGTTCTCTCGATAATGTCCGCAACGATATCGACTCGGTTAAAACCCGTCTTTTTACGATCGACCGGGATCTCGCCACTGTCCGTGAAGAATCAAAAGTCACTGTCGGAGCCATCGAGAAGGGGTTTAAAGCCGACGTTGCCGCCGTCCGCAAAATGTCGGCCGATATTCAGGCCACAATCGACAGCACCAAGAGTGAGATGCAGGCCCTGAACGGCAAGCTTGACGATACCGCTCTCGCCGTAAAAAAACCTGCCGAGGATCTGGCCAGATACCGCGAGGATGCCGACAAGCGCATCATCGCTCTGGAAGAGCGGCTCCAGAAGCAGCAGGCACTTCTTGATAACCTTTCAAAACAAATGGCCGAAATGGCCAAGGCAAAAAAGGATGAGGCGGCATCTGCTCCGGACGCGCTTTATCTGAAGGGGCTTGATTCTCTTAAGGTGGGTGATGTGGTAACGGCGCGGGAGCAGTTTACCAGATTTCTCGAACAGAACCCGAAGCATGAATTGGCTGCCAATGCTCACTACTGGATTGGTGAGACCTACTACAGTGAAAAAAACTATGAATCGGCGATCCTCGCCTATCAGGATGTCATCAAGAACTATCCCGGCAAGGAGAAGGTGGTTGCCGCCATGCTGAAACAGGCATTGGCCTTCAACGAGATCAAGGACGCCAAGAGTGCGAAATTTGTCTTGAAAAAACTGATAGAGGGTTTCCCGAAGAGTGAGGAAGCCAAAAAGGCCAGGGTTATCCTGAAGGAGATGAAATAGACCCGTCTCAGCGCATACAAACTAAAAGGGCGGCCCCTGCAATCGGGCCGCCCTTTTTTACGTGGTGAAATCCTTAAATTATAACACCCCTTTTGTTGACATAACCCCCTCCACACGGGGGTCAAACTGACTGGCCGTGTCGAGAGCCCGGGCAAAGGCCTTGAAGCAGGCTTCTATGATGTGGTGAACATTTTCGCCATACATGACGTTGATATGCAGGTTAAGTCCGCAATGGTTGACAAATGCCTGAAAAAACTCCCGCGCCAGCTCTACATCGAACTCACCGATCTTCACTTTCGGCAGGTTGACATGGTACACCAGGTACGGTCTCCCGGAGATGTCGACCGCCACACTGGCCAATGTTTCATCCATCGGTACGGACGCCTGACCATAGCGGCGGATCCCCTTCTTGTCTCCCAGCGCCTGCTTGAATGCCTCACCCAGCACGATGCCGATATCTTCGACCGTATGGTGAAAATCGATATCGATGTCGCCGCTCGCTTCAACGTCCAGGTCAAAGAGGCCATGGCGGGCAAAAAGATTGAGCATGTGATCGAGAAAAGGCACCGACGTGCAGATGTTGGCGTTCCCGGAACCATCAACCGTCAGCGACAGCTTGATTCTTGTTTCCTTCGTGACCCGTTCAATAGTGGCGCTTCGTGACATACTCTCCTCCTGGGTTACATTATCCGATTTCTGAAATTGCAGCCAGCGTGGCTTCCATCTCTTCTCTAGTCCCGATCGAAATTCTGAGACCGTGAGCCAGCAGCGGATCGGATAGCAGGCGCACCAGAATCTTGCGCTCGAACAGGCCGTCATACACGCGCTTGCCGTTTTTATCCCGCGGAGATGCAAAGACGAAATTTCCCTGCGACGGTATCACATCGTAGCCGATCGCGGTCAGCTCCCTGGTGAACCAGTCGCGGGTCTCGATGATCTTGCGGCAGGATTCACGGAAGTAGGCCCGATCCTGCAGCGCTGCAACGCACGCCGCCTGGGCCAGCCGATCGAGGTTGTAATGGTCGCGGATCTTGTCCAGAGCGGCGATGATCTCTGGGCGGGCAATCGCCAGCCCGAGGCGCATGCCGGCCAGGGCGTAGCTTTTCGAAAGCGTGCGGGTTACGACGACGTTTTCGTATTTTTTTACCAGTTCGAGGGAGTTGCAATCGGCAAAGTCGGCATATGCTTCGTCGATCACCAGCAGTCCGCCGCAGTACCGGGCAAGCTCCTCGATATACTCCGGCGGATAGGCAAAGCCGAGCGGCGAGTTGGGGGTGGTCAGGAAAAATATCCTGCCGTGGAAATGCTCGGGAAATCCTTCGATGGTTAACGAGTCGGTCAGGTTGTAACAGCAGACGACCGCGCCCTGAATCTCGGCCAGCGTGGAGTAGTAGGAGTAGGATGGATGGACATAGCCGACCTTCTGTCCCTCACCGGCACAGGCCCTGATCAGGTTGTTGAGCACTTCGTCGGAGCCGTTGGCCATGATGATCCAGGACGGGTCGAAGCCGTACAGTTCTCCGGCAACTTCCCGCAGCTTCAGGCTGGAGGCGCTCGGATAGGTGCGCAGCGAGGCCCCGTCACTCCCCAGCTCCGCCAGAATTGCTTCTACCACTCTGGGTGAGGGGGGATAGGGGTTTTCGTTGGTGTTGAGCTTGATCCAGGAGGCGATGTCGTCCGGCTGGAAGCCGGGGACATAGCCTTTCATGGAGGCTATGTTGGGACGAAGAAGGGTCACATCAATTCTCCAATCTGATACTTACCGACCGGCCATGGGCTTCCAGCCCTTCAAGTCCGGCGATTCTGACGATATCTGAGCCCAGCCGCTGCAGCCCGTTTTTCGAAAAATAGACAATCGAGGATTTTTTGACAAAATCATCGACCGAGAGCGGGGAGAAGAACCGTGACGTGCCGCCGGTCGGCAGGGTGTGGTTCGGCCCGGCCAGATAATCGCCGGCCGCCTCCGGGGTCCAGTGCCCCATGAAGATCGCGCCGGCATTGGTAATCTGCGACAGGATAGCAAACGGGTCGGCCACCGCCAGTTCCAGATGCTCGGGGGCGATGCGGTTGGAGAACGCAATCACCTCGTCCAGCGTATCGGCCACAATGATCGCACCGTACCGTTCCCAGGAAGCGCGGGCGATCGTCTCTCGGGAAAGCGTTGCCAGCTGCAGTTCTACTTCGGCTGCCACCTTTTCGGCAAAAGCGCGGTCGGTCGTGATCAGGATCGATGACGCCAGTTCATCATGCTCCGCCTGCGAGAGGAGGTCTGCGGCGATGTGGGCCGGATTGCCGCTGCCGTCGTTGATCACCAGGATCTCGCTCGGCCCGGCGATCATGTCGATACCGACCTGCCCGAACACCAGCTTCTTGGCGGTGGCGACATAGATGTTCCCCGGCCCGGTGATCTTGTCTACGCGCGGGATGGTTGCCGTTCCGTACGCCAGAGCTGCGACAGCCTGCGCTCCTCCGATACGGAAAATCCGGTCAACGCCTGAGAGGCTGGCGGCCACGAGTACGTGGGGGCTGATCTCGCCGCCGGGGGATGGGGCTACCATGATGATTTCGCCGACACCCGCCACGCGGGCCGGTACTGCGTTCATGATGACGCTGGAGGGATAACTGGCCTTCCCCCCCGGAACGTAGATGCCTACCTTTGATAGCGGCGTCACCTTCTGCCCCAGCATGATGTCCGGCTCAGAGGTAGAGATCCAGGTCTGCTGCTTCTGCTTTTCGTGGAAGCTGGTAACCCGCGTGACCGCCAGGCGGAGTGCGGCGAGATCCCCGGCGGAAACCTGGGCAAAGGCCGCCTCGATTTCAGCGGGAGTAACCTCCAGATCCTGAACGGAAACGGCTTCCAGCCGGTCGAAGCGGCGGGTCAGCTCCAGCAACGCTTCATCGCCGCGCAGCCGGACAGCGGCGATGATATCGAGCACGGTCTGCTCAACTTCGCGTCCGCTCTCTTCGCCGCGTGAAAGAATGGCGTCGAATTTTTGAGTGAAACCGGAATCTTTAATGTCAAGAAAAAGCATATTCTACCTTGCTCAGCGTGACTGGAGCAGTTGCTCCAGTCCCTGTATTATTTTTGAAATGCGGGCATTTTTTGTTTTCAGGCTGGCCCGGTTGACGATCAGGCGGGTGGTAATCTCGGCGATGGTTTCAACTTCGACGAGTCCGTTCTGACGCATCGTCTCGCCGGTCGAGACCAGGTCGACGATCCGGTCGGAGAGGCCGACGAGCGGAGCCAGTTCGATCGAACCGTAGAGCTTGATGATCTCGACCTGCACCCCTTTTGCGGCAAAATAGTTTTCGGTCACATGGGGGTATTTGGTGGCGATGCGGATGTGCGACCAGCAGGAGGGGTCGTCGGCCTTCGCCAGATCGGCGGGCTCGGCGACCATCATGCGGCAGTAGCCGAACTTCAGGTCGAGCGGTTCATAGACATCCTTGCACTGTTCCATCAGCGTGTCCTTGCCGACGATACCGAGGTCGGCGCTCCCGTATTCCACGTAGGTCGGAACATCGGTCGCCCGCACGATCATATAGCGTATCTTCTGCTCCTGGTTTTCGAAGATCAGCTTGCGGGAATCGGAGAGCAGTTCGCGGCAGTCGATGCCGATCTCGCCGAACATCGTGACCGATTCTTCAAGAATGCGCCCCTTCGGGATCGCAATGGTAATCCAGTTATTCATTCTTTGACCCTTTGGATATCCGCTCCCAGTGCGGCAAATTTTTTCTCGATCGACTCATAGCCGCGGTCCAGGTGGTAGATGCGTGATACTTCCGTCGTGTTGTCAGCGGCAAGGCCGGCCAGGATCAGGGAGGCGGAGGCCCGCAGGTCGGTAGCCATGACCGGGGCGCCGGACAGTTTTTTTACCCCCTTGACCGTCGCCGTATTGCCTTCAATCGTGATGTCGGCACCGAATCGCTGCAGTTCGGATACATGCATGAAACGGTTTTCGAAGATGTTTTCCGAGACGACGCTGGCCCCCTCCGCCACGCACATCATGGCCATGAACTGGGCCTGCATGTCGGTCGGAAAACCGGGGTAGGGGCGGGTCTTGATGTTGACGCTCTTGACCCTCTTGGGTCCTTTGACCCGCACCACACCGTCGCGGCTGGTGATTTCAACTCCGGCATCCTGCATCTTGAACGCCAGCGCATCGAGATGCTCCAGCTTCATGCGGTGAATGCGAATGTCGCCGCCGGTCATCGCTGCCGCAATCATGAAGGTGCCTGCTTCGATC